>DATEKH010000020.1:0-3816 GCA_035277525.1 Allostellaceae bacterium | reverse complement strand
CCCTCGCTCACAATATCCTCGTCATCGTTCGCCTGAAGGCGGCCATGGCATGAACCCCGCAGCCCACCATCCCCCTCATCGTTCAACGACCTTGTCGGAATGGCATCGCCGCGTCGTCCCCGCAATTCCTTCACAGGCTCGCAAGCGGGAATCCAGGGGAGCTGGACCCCCGCTTTCGCGCCGCTTTCGCGGGGGTGACGAAGGAATGAAGCAGCGCGCCTATTTCTTCAAATAATACTCGCCGTCGCTGTTGCGATCGAGATGACCCGCGTCGCGCAGCGTCTCGATCTCGCGCACCAGCTCGCGCCCGTCGCGGCTGCCCAAGACCGACATCAGCTTGGCGAAATGCATCGGCCCGGTCTCGAGCGCCTGCTGCACCGTCTGGAAGCGGGCGGGGCCGCCGATCTTCGCTGCTTCCGGAACCCGCGCCGTCACCGCGGTGGGGCGCGGATAGTTCCAGGTGCAGTCGAAGCCGGCCTTGTCGCTGATGCCGTTATGGCCCGACATGTCCATCGGCATGAAAGGCATGTCTTTGAGGACATAGATGTCCTTGGAGCCCTGGAACCGTCCCGACATCGCCCATTCCATCTGCTCGCTGGAGCGGATGTCGACATCGTCATCGGTGATATAGACATGCTTGGTCGTGCGCAGCATGCCGAGGAGCGCGCTGATCGCCGCATGCGGCTCGGCGTTGCTGCGCTTCCTGATCGACACGCGCAGATGGCAGTTGACTCCCGGACCGGGCGGCGAGAACACGTCGACGACATCGATGCCGGTTTGCTTCAACACCTGCCAGGCGCGCGCCTCGGTGGCGAGCGCGCCCATCGGCGCACCGTCGCACCAGCCGAGATGCTTGCCGACGCCGTGCTTGATCGTCTGATAGAGCACGTCGCGGCGGCGGGTGATCGCGGTCACGTGGAACACCGGATCGCCATGCATCGGGCCGTAATAGCCCATGTATTCGCCGTACGGGCCCTCATTGTCGATATAGCCGCGCTCGTCGACATAGCCTTCGAGCACGATCTCGGCATCGGCGGGGACGTATATGTCGTTTGTGAGGCATTTGACGACGGCGAGGGGCTCGCCGCGGAAGGTGGCGATGGTGTTGATCTCGTCCTGGCCCGGCATGCCGCGATGGGAGGCCGCCATGGTGTCGAGCGGATGGGCGCCGATGGTGAAGCTCATCGGCAGCCGCTCGCCGCGGGCGACGCAGGCGCGATAGATGTTCTGCAGATCCGATGGCGCCGTCGCGTTGAAGCCGCATTTGTCCTTGCCGCGCAGCATCAGGCGGCGGCAGCCGACATTGCTGCGCTTGGTGATGGGATCGATGGTGAAATCATTGCCCGAGGTGATGTAGGGCCCGCCGTCATATTCGTGCTGCACATGGAAGGGCAGCTTCGTCATGTCGATCTGGTCGCCGGTCAAAACGATCTCCTGCACCGGCGCCTCGCTCGTCGCCACGACGAACGTTTTCTGCGGATTGGCCTGACGGCGCAGGAATTCCTCGCGCATCTTCTCTTCCGGCACGCCGAACGCCGCGGCGAGGCGGCGGCGCGAGGCGCCGACCGCGCCCGCAACCTCATGCTGTTCGGGCCCGGCCTTTTTGAAGAGAACGCCCTTCTTCGTGTTCTCGATGATCGGGCTCATTTCCGAGAGCGCGACCGGCTCGCTGCGCACCTCGATCTCGTCCATCTCGATGAGCCGCTCGACGAGGCGCCTCAGGCGGAACTTGTCCGGGTTCCAGATCGTGCGGGCCGTGCTGACAGCCTGGTCCATGGCGCTCTCCCCTTGCGGCGCCCGCGATCGGGCGCGCCCGGCGGAGGATAGCGAGCCTCTGCGGCGTGAAGCAATCGCCGCGCCCACCCTCCAGGCCAGCGGATCAAGCCTCGGCGACGCCCAGCAGCACCCCGTCGATATCAGCCAGATGGTGCTGGCAGAAGGGGCAGCTCTTCTCGAAGAGAGCGAGCCGCGCCCGGGCTTCGGGGCCGTGATCGACCGGGAAGGGCGCGAGATAGGGATTGCGGTTCTTGAGGCGCTCGACCTCGCTTTTGAACTTCGCGACGCTCTCCGTCTTGAAGCCGATATGGTCGAGCGAGGGCGGCATGATCCCGGTATTGTCGTAGTCGTGGATGCGCCACGGCATGATGACCATGGTCATGTGCCCGTCGGTCAGATAGTGGTTGGGATCGCCCTCGCGCTTGTTGCGCGGCTCGAGCTCGAACACGGCGCGATAGAACTCCGCCATCTTGTCGGCATGCATGGTGCGCAGCGCGAAATGCGTGATGTGCGTGGGATGGAGCGGGTTCTTCTCGACATAGACGTCGGTGCGATTCTCCATGTCCTTTTGCGAGATGTCGAAGACGTTGCCGTCCGGGTCATGCGCGGAGATGCCGGCGAAAGGCCGGTTCGAGGGGCGCTTGGCCCATTCAACATCGGGATAGGCCTTGAGCCGCGACAGCGCGGTCTCGACGTCGTTGACCTCGAAGCCGAAATGCTCGAGCCGGGCGCCGCGACCGGCGACGCGCGGGTTGATGTTCATGCCGACATAGCCGTCGCCCACCACGGTCGCGCTCTCGACGCGCGCCTCGCGCGCCGTCTTCAGGCCGAACATGGCTTCGTAAAAGCGCGTGGTCATCGCGTAGTTTTCGCTGACGATAGCGAGGTGATTGAGCTTGGCGAACATGAAGCGGCCTCCGGCCCGGGTTATTCCTATGCGCGTCCTCGAAGATTATCCGCTGCGGCGCTGCCGAGCGCAAACGGTTTAGGCCGATCACGCAAAGGCCGCGCAGGTCATTGCGTTAAGGCCTTTCTAACGAGCTGCGCGATCGAAACCCTCTCCGCCCGCTTGCGGGCTACGGCATGCACACATTTCGCAGGGTCCAACCATCGACGATCGCCCGAAAGTACTGGAGCCCGTGTCGGAATGTAATGGGCCCCGGAGGTTTGGAAGATGGATAGCCGTCCCACCCGCCGATTTTGGCGATGATCCAACCGGCCCAGGCAAGGCTGCGCTCGGGATGAGGATTCTTCTGCAGCGCGGTTTTGCCTTGAAGCTTGGCGTTGAGCCCGTCGAGCACGGCGAGTTCGGGTTCGCCGAAGGCATGGCGGGCGGGCTCGCCGCTGGTTCCGTCGCGGGCCTGGACGAGCTGCAAGATCACGGTCGCGGCCTTGGTCGCGATGGCGGCGAGCTTGATCAGGCCCTCGGCATGAGCGAGTTGGCTGTCCTCGATCTGCAAGCCATGCGATTTCATGAGGCGGAATAATTGCTCGATCGTCCAGCGCAGCCTGTACCAGTCGACGATCTGCCAAGCAGCCGTCACATCGGCGATCTCGTGGGTGGTGAGGAGGCGCCAACGCACGGGCTCCACGCCTTTGGGCGGGTCGCGCTCGATCACGTCGACGAGCGTCAGCGCCACGGTCTTGGGCAGGCCCTTGGCATCGGGGCCTTCGGGCCGCTGCACCTCGACCGCGCCGAAGCGCAAGCTCAGCACCGCCTGCCGCGCGGCCCGCTTGGGGGTGGCGCGCAGATCGACGGTTCGCGTTGCAACGAAGGCCAGCTTCGTGGCCACACTCGCCAGGGTGCCGCCCCCGGCCACGGCGCGATCGTGCATCACGCGCGTCAGCAGATGGAAGTTCTCGCCGGGCAGCGTCTCCCATTCGGCATAGATGTCGCTCTCCCGATCGGCGACAACGGTGACGCTCGCGGCCTGGGCCAACACCGGCTTGGCCGCGGCGGCCGTCTCGATCCAGCGGCGCCGTCCAGCGCCACGTCGGGCGCGGCTTGCTTCACGCTCGCCATCATGCGGTCCCAGGCGG
>DATEKH010000019.1:0-5536 GCA_035277525.1 Allostellaceae bacterium | reverse complement strand
CGATTACCGCGACCGGCGCCGGGGCCGGAGCGGGGCTCGACATGGGCGGGGGCGGGACGGCGGCCTCGCTGGCGCTTGGGGCTGACGCCGAGATTTTTGCCGGCGCGGCAACCGGCGGAAGCGCGGCTTCGCTCGCTGCCGGCGTCTCGGTGGCGGCGACAGGCGCGGAAGAATCCGGGCTTTCCAGGATCCTGTGCGTCGGCAGCACGCGATAAAGCACGCCGCCGGCGAGACCCACGGCGAAGAAGAACGCCAGGAACAGGACGGTATAAGCCGCGCTCTCGAATTTCGACCGCGTGCTTCCCGCGAACAGCGACATCCCCCCTCCGGACGTCCGGGTACAAGCAAGGATAGTTTCGCTCAGATTTGCGGGCGCGTCTAGTCGTTTAAGCGCACCTCTTCAGGTCGCGAATGAAGCGGCGCAGGGGGCGGCGGCGCGCGGCCGCCGCCGCGAACGCGCACTCAGCCGCCGAAGGGGTAGACGACGTTGCCCGATTTGAAGGCGGGCGGATCGAGGATCACGGTCTTCTTCGGATCCTTGAACTGGTCGAGGTCATTGCCGGTCAGGCCTTGGAATTGGACCATCAGCATGCGCGATTGCGCCCATTCGCCGTCCTTGCCGAATTTGATGTCGCCGAACACGGTGTGGAAGGTCTGGGTGCGGAAATACTCGGCGAGCTTGTCCTGGTCGAGGCTCTTGGTGCCCTCGATCGCCTGCTGCACGAGTTGCATATAGGCATAGCTGATCGGCACCATGTAGTAGCCGAGCGGATCGGTGCCGGCCGCCTTGGCGCGTGCCTGATATTTCTCGAGCACCTCGGCGACGCCCGGAAACATCATGGTCTTGGCCGGCTGCCACACATCGAAGACGAGGAAGCCGTTGAGCGCGGTGCCGAGCTGCAGCTTCAAGGCGGTGGCCTGTGGGCCGACCATCGCGCCGCCGATCATCTTCGGCTTGTAGCCGACTTCTTTCACGGCGCGAATCATGCAGGAGGAATCGGTGACGTAAGACGCGACCAGCACGATGTCGGGATTGGTCGCCTGAATGGCGCGCACCACCGGCGTGCAATCGGTGATGTTGCCGGGATAGGTCTTGTCGTAGACGATCCTCAGCCCGTCGGCTTTCGCGGTCTCGCGCGCGCCGTCGGCGGCGTTATGCGCAAATTCGATGTCGGCCGAGCTGATGGCGATGGTCTTCGGCTTCGGGTTCTGCGCCATCGCGATATTGAAGAAGCCTTCGGTGAAGGCGGTCTTGGGGTTGGGCCCCGACGGGATCATCGCGAAATATTTCGGGTAGTGGAACTCGCTGTTGACGGCGAGGCCCAGGAGGGCGGGAAACACCTTGTTGTGCTGCATCACGATCGGCAGCGCCGGCGCGATCAGCCCCGTCGCATAGGACCCCATGACGATGTCGACCTTGTCGACATCGAGGAGCTTCGTATAGATGCTCGGGATGTTGGCGGGGTTGCTCTGATCGTCGTAATGGACGAGCTGCACCGGCCGGCCTAGCAGCCCGCCCTTGGCGTTGATGTCCTCGGCCCAAATCTCCATCGCGAGCAACGCGGGTTTGCCGTTGGCGGCGAGACCGCCGGTCTCTTCCATGCTGAAGCCGATCTTGATCGGCTCGGCCGACCAAGCCGAAGGCGCGGCAAGCGTCGCGACGACGGCGACGCCGATAAGGCTTTGCCACAGACCACGCATTTTCGATGAAGCACGCATAGGCCAACTTCCCCTCTCAAGTTGCATTTTGCTTTACCCCACCCGCCATTCTATGCGCTTTCGCCGCTTCGGCCTACTCACATTCCACCGCGCGCCGCCGGCGGGAGATTCGAGCGAGGCTGCAGCGCGGCGGGAAAGCCGCCTCGGCTTGACAAGTCGCGCCTCGTTCAGAAGGATCGGCCGCACCGCGGGTGACGCATCTTGCTCTAAAACGGCGCGGCGTTTCATCTCAAGGAATGAGGGCAAGCTCGGCGGCTGCCGCTGACCGGGCCAAGGGAGCGGGTGTTGTGATGACGCGTTCGTGTTGCTTTGGCGCTGCGCTTTTTGCGCTTGCCGCGGCCTGGCCGCACCAGGTTTTAGCGCGAGCCAAGGTCGTCATTGGCAGCGTGCCGGGCATCGCCGCGGCCGGCACCTATATCGCCGATGCGAAGGGTTATTTTCGCGACGCGGGCATCGATGTCGAGATCGCCAATCTCGCTTCCGCCGCCGATGCGATGGCGAGTCTCTCGACCGATCAGATGCAAGTCGTCGAGGGGGGCTACTCCGCCGGCTATTGGAACGCGCTCGCCAAGGACTTCCCGATCATCACCGCTTTCGAGCGCGGCTCGCGCCCGACCAATCACAAAATCGTCGTGCCGCTGAGCATGAAGGACAAGATCAAGACCGTGGCCGACCTCAAAGGCCATTCGGTCGCGGTCAACGCGCCGGGCTCGCTCACCATTTACGAGCTCGGCAAGATGCTCGAAGCCTCGGGCCTGACGATCAAGGATGTCGAGGTCAAATACATTCCCTTCCCGCAGATGGCCGTGGCGCTCAAAAACGGCGCCATCGATGCGGCCGAGGACATCCCGCCTTTCGTCAATGTCGGCATCGAGCAAGGGCTGATGCACGTGGTCGGCTCGGTTGACGACACGCTGAAGCCCTATCCCTTGGCCAGCATCGCCTATCAGATCAACACCGATTGGGCGGCGAAGAACCAGGATGTCGTGCGCAAGTTCTTCGTCGCCATCGCCCGCGGCACGCGCGAATATTGCCAAGCTTATCATCACGGGCCCAATCGCGACGAGGTGCTCGACATCATGGTCAAATACAAGGTCATGTCCGACCGCGCCTTGCTCAACCGGATTCCCTGGCAGGGCCGCGATCCCAACGGGCGGATGGATGCCGGCACCGTGCTCGATATTCAGGACTGGTTTTTCGAGCACGGCATGATCACCAAGAAATTCCCGGCCGCGCGGCTGATCGACACGAGCTATGCCGATTACGTGGCGAAGACACTGGGACCCTTCGAAGTGATCAACAAGAGCGACACGTTGCCGAGCTGCCGCTAGGCCGATACCGCGGCCTTCGCCGGCCGGGACGCAAGGAAGACGAAGACGAGCAAAGAGAGGAGAGCAACCCATGGGTATCGCACCGTTCAGTCCCGTCCGCCGCATTGTCACGGGGCACGACGCCTCCGGCAAAGCGATCGTGCTGATCGACGACAACACGCCCTATAAAACGACCCGCGCCGAGGGCGCCATGCAGCAGCGCATCTGGGTGACCGACAAGGGCCCCGCCGACATGAAGGGCAACAAGGATCGCGGCGGCATCGAATTGAGGATCGCGCCGCCGGCGAACGGCTCGGTCATCCGCGTGCTCGATATCCCGCCGGAGAGCGAGGCGTCGGCGAAGCTTCCCAACGATCACATGGTGAAGCTTCTCGGCGCCGAGCATCACGCGCCGAAGGGCGTTCGTCCGCCGCGGCATCCGGGCATGCACAGGACGCGCACGATCGATTACGCGATCGTCATGTCGGGCGAGATCGACATGCTGCTTGACGACACCGAGGTGCATCTGAAGGCCGGCGACATCCTCGTCCAGCAGGCGACCAACCATGCCTGGGTGAACCGCGGCAAGGAGCCGTGCCGCATTTGCTTCGTGCTGATCGACGGGACCGATCCGCTCGTCTGATTGAGGTTTGGAAGGGATGTCCGGCGAACCGCCGCGCAAGGGCGCGCGGATCGAAATCTCCGATCTGTCGCGCACCTTCGAGGGTCCGCGCGGTTCGGTGCAGGCGCTCACCGGGATCGATCTTTCGATCGCTCCCGGCGAGTTTCTGTGCATTGTCGGCCCCTCGGGCTGCGGCAAGTCGACGCTGTTGCGCATTCTCGCCGGCCTCGACCGCCAGACCAGCGGCCGCATCGAGATCGATTCCGCCGGCTGGGCGGTCGAGAACGCGATGGTGTTTCAGGAAAGCGGGCTCTTTCCCTGGATGTCGGTCGAAGAGAATGTCGGCTTCGGTCTGATGACGCGCGGGATGCCGCCGGCCGAGCGCGCGCCGCGCATCGATGCGGCGATGCGGCTCGTCGGCCTCTCCAAGTTCCGGCGGCACTTCCCGCATCAGCTCTCGGGCGGGATGCGCCAGCGCGGCGCCATCGCCCGAGCTTTCGTGACCGACCCGTCGGTCCTGCTCATGGACGAGCCTTTCGCCGCGCTCGATGCGCAGAACCGCACCATCCTGCAGGAAGAGCTGGTGCGGATTTGGGAAACCACCGGCAAGACCGTGGTCTATATCACCCATTCGATCGACGAGGCGCTGTTCCTCGGCGACCGCGCGGCGGTGATGACCGCGCATCCCGGGCGCATCAAGGAGATCATCGACATCCCCTTCCCGCATCCGCGCAACTTGATGGAGCTCAGCGTGACGCCGGGCTTCGCGGCGCTGAAGCTCAAGATCTGGCGCGTGCTCGAGGACGAGGTCAATCGCGCGCGCGCCAGCGAGGATGCGGCATGAGCGCGAGCGAAGCCTCCCGTCAGGTGCGGCAGGAGCGGCTGCTTTACCTTCTTTCGCCGATCGGCCTGCTCGTCCTTTGGGAAATCGCGATTCGAGCGGGGCTCGGCGATCGCCGCTTCGTGCCGGCACCCTCCGACATCGCCGAGCGCTTCTATCTCCTTTGCGTCTCCGGCGAGCTGCCCTGGGATACTGCGGTCACGCTCTGGCGCATCATCGCCGGCTTCCTCTTGGGCTCGATTCCGGGCGTCGCTTTGGGTCTGCTGATGGCGATGTGGCGGAGCGTGCGCATTATCATCGATCCGCTGATCGCGGCGCTGTTTCCGATTCCGAAGCTCGCGCTGATGCCGCTCATTCTCTTGGCCTTCGGCTTCGGGGAGACCTCGAAAATCGTCGTGGTCGCGATCGGCGCGTTCTTTCCGGTGATCGTCAACGCCTATGCCGGCGCCGCCAATATCGACAAGATCTATATCGACGTTGCGCGCAATTACGGCGCGAGCCCTCGAATCATGTTCAGCCGCGTCGTGTTCTTCGGTGCGCTGCCCTTGATCTTCGCCGGCCTGCGCGTCGCGCTCGCGATCTCGTTCATCGTCGCCACCGCGGCCGAATTCGTCGCCGCGAAAAGCGGCGTCGGCTATCTCATCTGGTCAAGTTGGGAGCTGTTGCAGGTCGACGCCATGTTCGTCGGCATCGTCACGATCGGCGTCCTGGGCGTGATCACCTCGACGCTCTTCGTCGAGGTCGAGCGCCTCGTCATACCGTGGAAGTCGTCGTGAGGACGAGGCTCGGATTGCTCGTGCTGGTGAGCGCGCTCAGCCTCCAGGCCTGCGGTCTGTTCTCGATCTCCGACTCCTATGGCAACCGCTATGGCGGGTTCTACGATTACGGCAATCGCTATGTATGGCAGCTCGACACCTGCGAGCGGGAGATGAGGGTCAGCACGATCCCCGCGGCGGCGAAGAAACGGGCGATGCAGTGCTGCATGTGGCGCCATGGCGTGCCGATCGACGATCCGAAGGGCTGCGAGGCGCCGCCTTATAGCGG
>DATEKH010000018.1:0-9932 GCA_035277525.1 Allostellaceae bacterium | reverse complement strand
TAGTCATTGGGCCCCTCCAACCAAAGTTTTTGTTTTGGCCAACCGGACAACGCCGCGGCCTGAGCTTTTATTCACTCGCTTTGCAAAAAATTACGCGTCGATCCTGGCACTGGCCGCGAGGCGCGCCAAAGCCTGCGGCGTGTCGATATCGGTGAGGACGGCGTCGCTGTCCATCTCGACCTCGGCAACCGCTTCCGCATGGGTGGCGATTAGGGCGCGCGCCCCGATATCGCCACCGATTCGCCGCATTTCGGCGAAGAATTGCCGGCCCCAGAGAACCGGATTGCCGCGCTTGCCGTGTCGCGTCGGCACGATGATCGCGCGGCCCTCGACCGGGTTGAAGGCGGCCACGAGCTTGGCGACATCGGCGGCGGTAACCCGGGGCATGTCGCCCAAGGCGACGAGCACGCCGTCGCAATCCTCATTGAGCGCCGCCAGTCCGACCCGCAGAGATGTCGAAAGACCGCCCAAGAAATCCTTATTATGAAAGGCCTTAATCGGAAGATCTTTAAGCACTTCCTCAACTTTGTCGCGCTCATGCCCGGTGACCACAACGACCGGGGAAAGTCGCGCCCCGAGCACCGCCTCGACCGCATGGCGCACCATCGGCTTGCCGTCGATCGCGATCAGGAGCTTGTTGAGCGCGCCCATTCGGCTGGAGCGTCCGGCGGCGAGGACGAGGCCGGCGATCCGCGGCCGGCGCGGCATCGCCGCCGTGGCGGGAGGGCCGCCGGCCGCTGCGCGAGGTGAGGGTCGCGATGCGATCTCGGACAGCAAGCCGCCGACCCCCATGCGGCGAATGACCGCAGGGCCGACGGGCAGCGACGCCAGCACGCGGCGCAGCACCCAGTCGAAGCCATTGACCTTGGGCGAACGCGCGCAACCCGGCAGGCCAAGCACGGGGACCCCTTCGACCCGCGCCATCAGCAATAGGTTGCCAGGGTCGACCGGCATGCCGAATTGCTCGATCGTGCCGCCCAGCAGGGCGATTGCGGCGGGGATGACGTCGCGCCGATCGAGAATGGCCGAGGCCCCGGCCACGAGCATGAGATCGGCGCCTGCGGCGAGCATCTCCTTCACCACCGGTGCCAACTCGGTCTCGTCATGGCGTACGCGGCGCTCCCATCGGAGACTGCTGCCGAGCGCCTCGAGCCGCTCGCGCGTCGTTTCCACCGTCTTGTCGAGGATCGAATCCTTCAGTCCCAGGAGGGTCGTTTGAACGAGCGCAACACGATGCGGCTTGAACGGCGCCACCTCGAAGAGCGGCCCGGTCACCGTGGCGATCGATGCATCGAGCGCCTCGGCGCGCACCGCGAAGGGAATGATCTTGATGGTTGCGACCATCTGCTTGGGCTCGACCACCGTCTCGGGCTCCAAGGTGGCAACCGTGATCGCCTCGTCGATCAGATTGAAGCGATCGACGGCTGCGCGGTCGACAAGGCACAACCCGGCGCGCTCGGCGTAGAAATTGGCCCGGCCGGTGAAGGCCGGCGCGGCGGTCACGCCGGGATGGCCGAGCGCGGCCGCGATACGGTCCGCGGCTTCGTTCTCGCCGACATCGCCGGGCTCGAGCCGGGCGACGATCACCCCGGTCTTGCCGGCGGCGCGCAGAGCGGCGATATCGGCGGCGGCGAGGGTGCGGCCTTTCCTCAAGGCGCGCGCCCCGACTTTGACGCTATGGGCGAGAATGGCGCCTTCGGCCTGATCGAGCGGCGTTGAGCCGAATTTCATGCCGCTTCGCGTTCCTTCAGGCGATCGGCGCGCAGCACCGATGTGACCTGCCCGAGGATCGCGACCGCGATCTCGGCCGGAGAGATGGCGCCGATATTGAGCCCGATGGGCCCGTGGATGCGCGCGAAATCGGCGTCCTTGAAGCCGAGCTCGGTCAAGCGGCGCAGGCGCGCGGCATGTGTCTTCCGCGATCCGAGCGCGCCGATATAGAAGGCGTGCGATTTGAGCGCCTCGGTGAGCGCCGGATCGTCGAGCTTTGGATCATGGGTCAGTGTGATGATCGCGCTGCGCTTGTCGGGCTTCAAGCGCTGCAGCGCCTCGTCGGGCCATTCGGTCGAGAGCTCGATCTCGGGAAAGCGCGCATCGGTCGCAAACGCCGTGCGCGGATCGATCACGGTGACGCGGTAATCCAGCATGGCCGCCATGCGCGCCAGCGGCTGGGCGATATGGACGGCGCCGATGAGGAAGCAGCGCAGCGGCGGGTTGAAGACCTCGATGAAGACCGCGCCCGACGGCGTCTCGACCGTCGCGCTGCGATCTTCGGCAAGCGCCATCTTGAGGCCGTTTTTGATCGCCTCGTCGAAGATGAGATTTCCCGTCACCGCCGCACCTTCAATGAGGCTTTGCTGCCCGGAGACGAGGTTGGTCGCGATTGCCGCCGGCGTTCCGGCGCGGCTCGCGGCAATTGCCTTCTCGATATAGAGGAGCTTCATTCCACGCGCTCCACGAAAACCCGGATTTTGCCGCCGCAGGCAAGCCCGACCTCCCAGGCCTGCTCGTTGCTGACGCCGAAGGACAAGAGCCGCGGCTTGCCGTCCTTGATCGCGTTCTGCGCTTCGCCGATGACCGCGCCTTCGACGCATCCGCCCGAGACGGACCCCAAGAACGCGCCGTCCTCATCGACGACGAGCTTCGAGCCGACCGGTCGCGGCGACGAGCCCCAGGTGGTGACCACCGTCGCCAGCGCCACGCCCTTGCCCGCGGCGCGCCATTTGCCCGCTTGATCGAGAATCTCTTGATTGTCGTTCATGCTCTTACCCCGCTTCGCGCCAGGCGGCGGCGGCTTCGAGCCGACGCGGGCCGGGACGCATCAAGGCCTTCACCAACTCGTCGAGGCTCGCCAAATTATGGACCGGGCGAAACTCGTCGACATGGGGCAGGATCGCCCGCATGCCCAATGATTTGGGCGCAAACCCGTCATAACGCAACAGCGGATTGAGCCAAATCAGCCTGCGGCAGGATTTGTGCAACCGCTCTATCTCCTGGGATATACCGGCTCCGGCGTCGCGATCCAAGCCGTCCGTGATCAAAAGCACGATCGCGCCCTGGCCCAGGACCCGGCGCGACCAGCGATGGTTAAACTCGGCGAGGCATTGGCCGATGCGCGTTCCGCCCGACCAGTCCTCGACCACCTGCGCCACCTTGTCGAGAGCGATATCGATATCCTTGTAGCGCAGGTAGCGCGTCACGTTGGACAGCCGCGTGCCGAAGAGGAAGGTAAAGACGCGGTCGCGGTCGTTCGTGATCGCATGCATGAAATGCAGGAAAATCCGGCTGTAGCGGCTCATCGAGCCGGAGATATCGCACAGCACAACGAGCGGCGGCGGCCGGGTGCGGCGCTGTTTGTGGCGCAGCTGGATGATCCCGCCGGCGCGCAGCTGGGCGCGCATCGAGGCGCGCAGATCGACGCGCGCGCCACGCGGATCGGGCGCAAAGCGCCGCGTCGGCAGATCGGCCAAGGGCAGGGCAAGCTTCTCGAGCGCCTTCTTCGCCGCCTCGACCTCCTCGTTCGACATTTTCTCGAAATCCATCTCGCGCAAGGCTTCTTGCGCCGAGAAGGTCATCGCCGAGTCGAGCTCGAGCTCGGTCTCGCCTTCCTCCTCCTTGCCTTGGTTCTCGCCTTGCAGCGCCTCGGCGAGGCGGCGATTCATCTCCTCGCCCTTTTCCGGCTCTTGCGGCGCGAAGCCCGGCAGCATCAGCGCGAGCATCTTTTCGAGGAGCTGCGGATTGCGCCAGAAGATGTGAAACGCCTGATCGAACAGCTCTTCCTGGTCGTGGCGATTGACGAAGACGGCGTGGAGGGTCCAATAGAAATCGCGCCGATCCTGGAGCCCGACCGCGCGCACAGCCTCGAGCGCGGCGAGCACCTTGCCCGGGCCGATCGGCAGACCGGCGGCCCGGAGCGCGCGCGCGAAATACATGATGTTCTGATAGAGCCGCCCGCCCTCGTCGGGCGGAGTGGGCGGTTGCGCCGGACCTTCCATCGCCGCGCTCAGCCGCCGGCGGCGAGCTCGGCCTTCACCTGCGTCAGCAGGCGCTCGGCCTCGCTGCCCTGAATCTTGGCGATGTCGTCCTGATATTTGAGCAGCACGCCGAGCGTGTCGTTGATCGCCTCGGGCGTAAGCGCGAGCACGTCGAGCTGCGTTAAGGCATGCGCCCAATCGATGGTCTCGGCGACGCCCGGAAGCTTGAAGAGGTCTTGGGTCTTGCGCAGCTTCTGCACGAAACCGACGACCTCGCGGCTCAAGGCGCCAGCGGCCTCGGGCGCTTTCAGTTTCAGAATCTCGATCTCGCGGTCGGCGCTCGGATAGTCGATCCAATAATAGAAGCAGCGCCGCTTCAGCGCGTCGTGAATCTCGCGCGTCCGGTTCGAGGTGATGATCACGATCGGTGGATGGTCGGCCTTGATCGTGCCGATCTCGGGAATCGTGATCTGGTAATCCGACAGCACTTCGAGCAGGAAAGCCTCAAAAGGCTCGTCGGTGCGATCGAGCTCGTCGATCAGCAGAACCGGCGGACCTTCGACGCTCGGCTCCAAGGCCTGGAGGAGGGGGCGCTTGATGAGAAACCGGTCGGTGAAGATTTCTTCCTCGACCGTGTCCTTGCTCTCGCTGCCGCCTTCGGCGAGGCGAATCTCGATCATCTGCCGCGGGTAGTTCCATTCATAGACCGCGGAGGCGAGATCGAGGCCTTCATAGCATTGCAGGCGGATGAGCCGGCGTCCCAGCGTCTCCGCCAGCACCTTGCCAATCTCGGTCTTGCCGACGCCCGCCTCGCCCTCGAGAAACAGCGGACGGTTAAGCGTCAAGGCAAGGTAGATCGCCGTCGCGAGACTGCGGTCGCTGACATATTTGCCGCGGCTCAGAAGGGCGAGAGTGTCGCTGACCGAACGGGGCGGGGTTGCCATGAAAACTCGGGCTGCTGACAGGGCGAAAGGGTGGTTTTAGAGGAAAGGGGCGCCGCCTCCAAGTCCTGGCGGCGCATCTCGCACATGCGCGCATGGCCTGCCTGCGCGGCGCTCGATGCTGCGATGCGACAAAGCGGAGCAGAACCTATCGCGCCGGCTTGCGCCGCGTTGCGAGCTTTCTTTCGGGCTTGCGCAAATCCTCACGCTTGGGCTCGCCGATACGCTCGCCGACATTGGAGGAGGGCGGGTCGCTCGCGGGAAAGCTTCCATCGCCCTGCTCGTCGAGCAGCGCGTCGCCCTTGTCGCGGGGTTTGACCATTGGCATGCCTCCTTGGCCGAGCTTCGGCATCGGCATAAAGAAAAGATGGGGCTCCCGCCGCGCTTTTGCGACCGCCGCGTGAAATCAACTGCGGCGCATGCTATCGTCGCCGCGAGCGACACTCGCGTTGGGATGGAAAGCCGGATCATGGCCGAAATCGATTTTGCCTTGTGGGATGCGGTCGGCGGCTACGCGCCGACAGACCGGCCGATGGCCGATGTCTATGACGAGCATATCGCGCTGGCGCGCGAGATCGAGGAAGCCGGCTGGCATTCCTATTTCGTCATCGAGCATCAGAATTCGCCGATCGGCCGCATCACGGCGCCGAGCGTGTACCTCACCGCGGTCGCGCGCGCGACCAGCAAGCTCAGGATCGGCGCCATGATGTGGCAGCTGCCGCTGTACCACCCGATCCGCCTCGCCCAGGAAGTGGCGATGCTCGATCATCTCTCGCACGGGCGGGTCGAGTTCGGCACCGGCATCGGCGTGCACGAGCACGAATTCATCCGCTGGGGAGTCGACTTCTATCAGCGCGCCGCGATCTCGGGCGAGGTGATGCAGATCGTCAAGATGGCCTGGACCCAGGACGAGGTCACCTTCAAGGGCAAGTATTTTCATTTCGACGAGGCGCTGCCGCAGCCCAAGCCCTTTCAGAAGCCGCATCCGCCGATCTGGGCCGCCGTCCATAGCGACGCCGCGATCGAATTCGCCGCCAAGAGCAATCTCCACGTGTCGCAGAATCTCGACACCGATGAGGTGGTGGCGCGCAAATTCGAGCTCTATCGCAAGATCTGGCGCGAATGCGGCCATCCGGGGCCGATGCCGCGCATCTTCCTCCAGCGCCAGGTGCATGTCGCCGAGACCGACGAGAAGGCGCATGAGGAAGCGCGCTACTGGCTGGCGCGGCGCGAAGGCGGCGCCGTTCCGGTGGGTGGTGGTCCGCTCGAGAAGACGCGCATCGGCTGGGGCACGCATGCGCGCGGCATGGGCCGCGACAGCGAGCGGCCGGACGACAAGGCGCGCGGCGAGACCATCTTCCGCGCCGGGCGAGACTATGATTTCAACCTGGAGAGCGGGCTCGCCATCGTCGGCAGCCCCGATACCGTCATCGCCAAGCTGAAGGAAGGCAAGAAGCGCATCGGCTATGACATTTTCTGCGCCAATCACGAGATCGGCCACATGCCGAAAGAGCTGGTGCGCAATTCCATCCGCCTGATGGGCAAAGAGGTCGTGCCCGCCTTCAAATAGAGTCACGCGCCGCCGCGCAATTGCCACAAAGACGCGGCAAGCCTTCGCCCATGAGATTGATCGGCCGCTGGCTGTCGCACGGCTTGGGGCTGGCGCTGGCGCTGTTCTGCGGCGTCCTCGCCATGCAGGCCCCAGCCTTCACCCACGCCTATGCCAGCGCGCTGTTGCAGGTCGCGAGCGATGCACGCCGCGACATCGACCAGCGTGAAGACTCCGCGCGCCGGTATTACGGCATCGCGGCCGAGGATGAAGCCGGGGTTGTCGTGGCGCTGCAAGCGCACGAACCGTCGAATGCGGAAACGCTCGCGCACTCGATCGCGCATGCGAGCCGCCTCGGCGCCGCTTACGCGCGGATCACGCAAAGCCCGCTCTTGCTGCAACCGCTTACGGCGTTTGCCGATGCCTGGAACGATCCCGAGGGCGACAAGGCAGCGATCTGGAAGCTCTCATGGCAAAGCTTCACGCCGCAGCTCGATTTGGGATTTGCAGCGCTGCTCTACGGCTTTGGCGGGTTGATGCTCGGCGCGCTTGCCGCCGAACTCGTTGCGGCCGTAACGATGAAGGCGAAGCGGCGAAGGCTGGCGCTGCACGGTTATTCTTAAGCGCCGGAGCGGCGTTCGCGGTCGCTATCCACCGCGCCGGCGATCAGGGCAGGATGAGGCTCGCCGGATCGATGCGCTTGGCGATGAGGCCCTGCTTCAGCATCGCATCCACCCAGAATGCCAGGGCCTGCGGCTTCATCTGCGGCGCGAAATTGGCCGGCATGGTGAGCGTCGCGGCGACGGCCGGCGGGAGCTTCGTATATTTGGCAATGCTTGCGCGCACGGCCGATGCATTGGCCGGATTCTCGATGTAGACGACCGCTTCGTCGAGCGCGGCCCGGACCGATTTGATGAGATCGGGATGAGCCTTCGCCCAAGCGCGGGTCGTCACATACATGACGGGCGAGGTGCCGGCGGGAACGCCCTTCTGAAAATCGCCGATATCGTCACCGGCCTTGGTCGCAAGCACGCGGCTATAGAACGGCTCGACCGGCACCACGGCATCGACCAGCCCCGATTTCAGGGCATCCGCCATCTGCCGGATCGACACCTCGACCCATTGCACCTTGCGATCGTCGCCGCCGTCGGCGCGTACCCAATTGCGCATCAAGACTTCGAAAATGCCGCCGAGGCTTGGCAATCCAACCTTGTGGCCTTCGAGATCCTTAGGCGTCTTGATGCCCGTGCCGTCGCGCGCGACCACGCCTTCCTGCCCTGCGGGCGTCGGATAGACGGTAGTGCCGGCAATCGCGACGAGGTCGATGCCTTGCTGCACGGCCTGGATCAGCACGGTCGAGGTCGGCGCGCCGATCTGAGCCGAGCCCGAGAGCAATGCGGGCGGCATCACCGCGCCGCTCTGCGCGAGATCGAACTCCATGCTGATGCCGCGCTTGGCGAGGTAGCCTTGATCCTCGGCCACATAAAGCCCGACGAAGGCGGCCGAGGCGTTGTGCAGGAAGACGAGCTTGGTCGCGGCGCCGGCGCGCGGCGCGAATGACGCCTCCGCCAAGGCAAAAGCGATCGCGAGCGTCGACAGCAGACGTTGCATCCGGGGGCTCCTCCCTGTTATCCGCCGCGCGGATTCAAGTGCCACGCGGGCGCGGAAAAGGATGCGCGCGTTTTGTCGGAGGGACAAGGGCCGATCTGCCGCGCGAGAGCATGCGAGCGGTGCGATAAGAAAAGGGCGCCCGCTGCGGGCGCCCTTTCATCGAGCAAGGCTTGTGCGATCGTCAGCCGGCAGCCGCGACCGCGCGGCGCGCCATGACACCGACCAGATGCGCGCGATACTCGGCGCTCGCATGGATGTCGGAATTGAGCCCGTCCTGCTTTTGCGCGATGCTCTTGATCGCGTCGGGGGTGAAGGACTTGGCGAGCGCCGCCTCCATCTCTTTCTGGCGGAAGACGACCGGCCCGGCACCGGTGACCGCGACGCGGACATTGCCGCCGGTCTTTGCCACGAACACGCCGACGATCGCATAGCGCGAGGCCGGGTTCGGAAACTTCATATAGGCCGCCTTTTCGGGAATGGGATAAGCGAAGGAGGTGATGATCTCGCCGTCCTGCAGCGCGGTCTCGAACATGCCCTTGAAGAAATCGTCCGCCGCAATCTTGCGCTTGTTGGTGGTGATGGTGGCGTTGAGCGCCAGCACCGCCGCCGGGTAATCGGCCGCCGGGTCGTTGTTGGCGACGGAGCCGCCCATGGTGCCGCGGTTTCGCACCGCCGGGTCGCCGATATGCGAGGCGAGGTGGGCGAGAGCCGGGATCGCGCTCTTCACCACATCGGAGGCGGCGACGTCGAAATGCCGCGTCATCGCGCCGACGACGATCGCATTGCCCTCTTTCTTGATGCCTTTGAGCTCGGCGATCTTGCCGAGATCGACGATGTCCGAGGGCTTGGCGAGGCGCTGCTTCAAGGTCGGGATCAGGGTCATCCCGCCCGCCATCAGCTTGCCTTCCTCGGCGCCGGTCACGAGTTTGGCCGCGTCGTCGACGCTCTTGGCCTGGTGATAATTGAAATTATACATCGTTCAGCTCCCTTCGAATCTTGGCCCTTCGCGGCGCGGACCGGCCTCAGGCTGCCATAGGTTTACGGTGTTGCTGGATCGCGCGCCAGACTTTTTCCGGGGTCGCCGGCATGGCGAGATCGGCGATCCCCGCCGGCGCGAGCGCGTCGATCACCGCGTTCATCACCGCGGCCGGTGCGCCGATCGCGCCCGCCTCGCCGCAGCCCTTGACCCCGAGCGGGTTGTGGGTGCAGGGCGTGCCATGGGTGGCGACAGCGAAGCCCGGCAGATCGTCGGCCCGCGGCATGCAATAATCCATGAACGAGCCGGTCAAGAGCTGGCCGCTCTTGCGGTCGTAGCGGCAGGTCTCGAGCAGCGCTTGGCCAATGCCTTGCGCAAGCCCGCCATGGACCTGGCCTTCGACGATCATCGGATTGACGATATTGCCGAAATCATCCGCCGCGGTCATGGTGACGAGCCTTACCGTGCCGGTCTCGGGATCGATTTCGACCTCGGCGACATGCGTGCCGGAGGGGAAGGTGAAGTTCTTCGGATCATAGAATGCGGTCTCATCGAGCCCCGGTTCGAGCTCGTCGAGCGGATAATTGTGCGGCACATAAGCGGCGAAGGCGATCTCGCCGAAGCTTTTGGCGCGGTCGGTGCCGGCAACGGAGAACTTGCCGTCCTTGAACTCGATATCGGCCTCGGCGGCTTCGAGTAGATGGGCGGCGATCTTCTTGCCCTTGCCCACGATCTTGTCGAGCGCCTTCGCCAAGGCCGAGCCGCCGACGGGAAGCGAGCGCGAGCCATAGGTGCCCATGCCGAAAGCGGTCTTGGCGCTGTCGCCATGCACGACATCGACATTCTCGACCGGCAGGCCGAGCCGGTCGGCGACGAGCTGC
>DATEKH010000017.1:0-11378 GCA_035277525.1 Allostellaceae bacterium | reverse complement strand
CGCGCGACACCGCCCGGCCGGCGCGCCGCGGCCGCAGCGATCGCCGCGAGCGGCTGGCGCTCGGCGCGCTCGGTGTCATCGCCTTGCTCGTCTGCTGGCAATTGTCGGCGGATTGGGGGCTGCTCAACCCGACCATCGGCTCGAGCCCGAAGCTGATCGCGCAGGCTTTTGCCGCGCAATGGCAATCGGGCGATCTTCTATCCGATCTCCGCGTCAGCATGGGCGAATTCGCCGCCGGGTTCCTGCTCGCCCTGGTCTTCGGCGTCGCGCTCGGCATCGCCATGGGCATGAGCCGCATCCTCGAATATGCGGTCGATCCTTTCATCTGGTTTCTCTATTCCTCGCCGCTGATCGCCCTCTATCCCGTGATCGTCGTCTGGCTCGGCTTCGGCACCACCACCGTGATCGCGGTGAGCTTCCTCCTCACCGTGGTTTCGGTCGTGGTCAACACGCTTGCCGGCGTGCGCTCGGTCGAGCCGATGCTGATCCGCGCGGTCAAAGCCTTTGGCGGCGGGCGGCGCGCGATCATCACAAAAGTCATTCTGCCGGCCGCGGTGCCCCTCATCGCCGCGGGCGCGCGCATCGGCTTGGGACGCGCGCTCTTGGGCGTGGTGCTCGGCGAGATGTTCAGCTCCAACGCCGGCTTGGGCTTTCGCATCTCCTACTATGCCGGGCGGCTCCGGACCGCCGATGTTTTCGTCGCGCTGCTCCTTCTCATCGCGATCGGCCTCGCGACCGACAAGATCTTCAAGCAGGTCGAGGCGCGGCTGCAGCGCTGGCGCCCACGCTGATCCGCGTCCGCTGCGCCGCGAATCCAATTACCCTCTCCGCCCATCTTTTGGGGGTGAGGTAGGCGTTTGTTGCACGCACCACCTCACCCTCCCGATCGCTCTCGCGGTTGAGTCCCTCCCTCTCCCCTGCGTCGCGGCTGCGTCGCGGCGGAGAGGGGCGATTTCATTTCACGTCCTGGAGTTCGTCTAACGCGCGCGGCGCAGCACCCAGGCCGTTAGAGCGAGCGAGCCCAGCGCGAGCGCGGCTGCGACCGGCGGCGCCACCATCGTGCAAAAGGATCCGAGGGTCGCGACACGGACGCAGACCGGCACCATCGCAGGACACATTGCTTTCACCTCCGATGAGGACGAAGCCTAGCGCGCCTGGGCTCGCGTCTCAATCACACCAGAACATCGTTGATTGTCGCTATTCTCCGAATCGGAGCGCGATGATCGCGTGAAACTCCCGAACCCTTTGTAGATTTTCGCCCGCGCGTTTTCTGTTACGGTCGCGCTCCTTTTGACTCTCTCCCACCCTCGCGAAGCTCCGTGACGCACACCACCGCAGATGCCCGCTTCGGCCTGGCGCCGGGAATTGCGTTCTCCGCCGCCATCGCGGCGCTCGCCTTCGCGTTGCGCGCGCTTCCCGGCATGAGCGTGCCGAGCCCGATGATCATTGCCGTGCTCCTCGGCATCCTCTGCCACAATATTTTCGGCACGCCGACCGCCTTGCGCGGCGGTATCAACTTCTCGGCGCGCCAGATCTTGCGTTTCGCGGTCGCAACGCTCGGGCTTCAGCTTACCGTCGCGCAAGTGGCCGAAATCGGCGGCGGCGGCATTGTCCTCGTTGTGACAGTGCTGTCGGCGAATTTCCTCGTCACCAAATGGCTCGGCCGCCTCTTGCACATCGATGCCAAGCTCGCCGAGCTCGTCGCCGCCGGCTCGTCGATTTGCGGCGCTTCGGCGGTGGTCGCGACCAACGCGGTCACCGGCGGCAGCGATGAGGACGCGGCCTATGCCGTCGCCTGCGTCACCATCTTCGGCTCGATCGCGATGTTCGTCTTTCCGCTTATCGGCGCGGCGCTCGACCTGGCGCCGCGCGTCTATGGGCTGTGGGCGGGATCCTCAATTCACGAGATCGCGCAAGTCGTCGCCGCCGCCTTCCAGCGCGGCCCCGAAGCCGGCCATCTCGCGACGGTGACGAAGCTGTTGCGCGTCGTCATGCTGGGCCCGCTCGTCATTGCGCTGGGCCTTGTGCGCCGGCGCGGCGCCGCCTCGGGCACGCCGCGCGCGCCGCTCGTGCCCTGGTTCGTCACCGCCTTCATTGCCTTGGTCGCGGTGGCAACCGCCTTCCCGATCCCGCATCTGGCGATGAAATGGATCGCGCTCGCGACCACATTCCTTTTGTCGATGGCGCTGGCGGGGCTGGGTCTCGAGACCGATCTGCGCAAGCTCCTCGCCAAGGGTTTGACGCCGCTGCTCTTGGGCGCGGCCTCGGCGCTCTTCATCGCGAGCTTGAGCCTTGCGCTGATCGCAGGCTTGGGACTGAGTTAGAGGGCGTGTTTCGTTGAAGTGAGATCGTCATGGCCGGCCGTCCGCTCAAATCCCGCCGCCATCGACCGTGTTGCGCTCGGCGCGCCAGCGCAGCATGCCGCCCGCGAGATTGGCGACGCGCGAAAATCCCGCCTGCTGCAGCATGACCGCCGCTTGCGCCGAGCGCCCGCCGGCGCGGCACACGGTGACGATCGGGCGGTCGCGCGCGAGCTCGCCCTGGCGCTCGCCGAGCTCGCCCAGCGGGATGAGCCGCGCGCCCGCAAGATGGCCGAGCTCGCCGTCGAATTCCTCGGCCTCGCGCACATCGACGATCTGCACCTCGCCCGCATGCTCTTCGAGCCAATAAGGCTCGATCTCCCAAATGCCGGCGAAGCTCAAGGTGACGGGCGCCCAATCGGGCTCCTTCGCGGCCGCGACGCCATCCTCGAAGCTGCCGCAGCGCAAATTGGCCGGCACCGCGATCTCCATCTTCTTCGGGTGCGCGAGGTTGAGGTTTTTCATATAGCCGGTGAAATCCCCCTCGCTGCACTCGCCGCCGAGCCGCGGGTTGAAGCGCGTCTCCTCGCCGACGCTGCTCACGGTCGCGCCGCGATAATCATGGCCGGGATAGATGAGGCACGCATCGGGCAGCGAGAAGATCTGGTTCTTGACCGAGCGATAGAGCGCGCCGGCGCTGCCGCCCTGGAAATCGGTGCGGCCGCAGCCGCGGATCAGCAGGCAATCGCCGGTAAAGGCCATGCTGCGATCGTCGAGCACATAGGTGAGGCACCCCGCGGTATGGCCCGGTGTCTCGCGCACTTCGAGATGGCGCTCGCCGAAGCGGATGCGGTCGCCCTGCGCGAGCAGGCGGTCGGCGCCCTCGGCGCCCGATTGCGCGCCCAAAGCGATGCGGCTCCCCAAGCGGCGCTTTAGCAGCGAGGCGCCGGTGACGTGATCGGCATGGACATGGGTTTCGAGCGTCCAGGCGAGGCGCAGCCGCAGCTCGCCGAGCAGCGCCGCGTCGCGCTGCACCTGCTCGAACACCGGATCGATCAGCACCGCCTCGCCGCCTTCGCCCTCGGCGAGAAGATAGGTGTAGGTCGAGGATTGCTGATCGAACAATTGCCGGAACAGCAGCATGGTGTTCCTCTCCGCTTAAGCCGCCGCGCGCGACGTCAATCGCGCGCCGCGATCACATGCGCCTGGATGCGTCCGTCGATCGCGCCCTCGCCGAAGCGGCGCGCGAGCGCTGCGGCCGCGGCCTTGGTCGCGCGGTCGAGCCCCGCCGAATCGCGCGCCTCGATCTCGTTGCGCAAGGGCGAGCCCTGGCAATAGGCGATCGCCGGATCGAGCGGGCTTTTCGCGCGGCTCCGGTGCTCGATCGTCTCGAGCGCGATCGTCGCAAAGCCCGCCGCGCTCACCTCCGCGCGAATCCGATCGCGGTCGTGATAGCCATGCGGCGTGCGCGCGAGGAAGCGCGGCGGATCGCTCGGGAACAGCGCGGCGAGCGCTTCGGTCACCACATCGGCGAACTCGTTGTCGGCGATTCGGTCCCAAACGTTGAAGAAGAAATGCCCGCCCGGCTTCAAGACGCGCCGCGCCTCGCGATAGGCCGCCACCCGGTCGGGAAAGAACATCGCGCCGAATTGGCAGACCACGGCGTCGAAGCTGCCATCCGCAAAAGGCAAGGATTGCGCATCGGCCTGCCGCCACGCGATCCGCGTGTCGCTCTTTTGTCGCGCTGCCGCTCGATCGAGCATTGGCTGGTTGAGATCGGTCGCGGTGATCCGCGTCTCGGCCGGCAGACGCGCCGCCATCGCGCGCGTGACGGCGCCGGTGCCGGCGGCGAGCTCGAGCACGCGCAAGGGGCCTATCGCCGCAACCCGCGCGGCCAGATCCTGCGCATAAGGCTCAAAGATCAACGGCACGAACAGCCGGTCGTAGATTTCGGGAATCGAACCGGCAAAGACCTTGTCGCTCGCGGTCACGGGGGGCACACCTGCTTTCGCTGAGGACGCCGTCATTCTATCACGCCGCGCGCCGCGCACACATCGGCGCGCGAGCGCCCTCATGGAGGGTGGGCGCGCAAGGCTTTGCGATCGTGCTCAGGAAAAGCGTGGCTGCCCGTGGCCGCCCCCGCCGCCGGCTCGTTCCTGCCATAGACGAAAGGTGCGAGGACGAGGCCGCGGCCCTCGGGATCGCGATAGGCGATGGCGCCGGTCGCTTGCCAATAGGGGTGAGCCGCGACCGGCGCGATGCCCGCCGCCGCAAGACGGTCGCGCAGCGCCGTCATCGCCGCCGCATCTTCGAAGTAAAGGCAGAGCTGCTCGTGCGGATCGATCGCGACCGGCTCCGCCGCTTGCACGATCTCGAAGGTGATCGAAGGATCGGGCAGCGCGAAGATCGCGCCGCTGCTGCCGTAGCTTTCCTCGAAGATCTCGTGGAGCGGCAGCCCGACGATGTCGCGATAGAAGGCGACCGCCTCGTGAAATTTGTGATAGCGCCGCGCGAAGCGGATCCCGCCGAGCCTTGCCAGCCCTTGCGGCCAAGCGGCGCGTCGCCGGTCTTCGTCCTGCATCGCTCTCGCACCTCCAAAGAGATGGGCCGCGCCTGGAATTCGCGCCTCACATGCCTTGGCGAAGCATCATCAGAGCGACATGCCCAGCTTCGTGCACGCTTTCGCGCACGAAATCGAACAGCGTGCCGACCTCGAAGAGCGCGATGAGCAACACGCTGTAAAAGATCGCCGGCACCCGGTGTTCGGCGAGCATGATCGGCGCGGCCACGCGCTTCTGCATGAACGCGCTGCGGATGACGGCGAGCGCAATCGCGATCCCGATCAGCGCCCCGGCGATCACATCCCCCGGATAGTGAATGCCGACGCAGACGCGGGCGATCATCGTCGCCGTGGCGAACACGGCCCAGAGAATCCCCCAGACGCGCGAGACCAGCCAGACTCCCGTTGTCACCGCGAAGACCAGGGTGGCGTTGTCGCTCGGAAAGCTGCTCCAATTCTCGAGGCTGGTCCCGACCTCGACGAGCGGCTTGCGGTAGCCGATCGTCGCGACATACATCGGACGCTGGCGCAGCGGCAGCAAATCCGCCAGAAGCCGCGCAACGACGAGCGCGACGGCGATCGAGACCAGGGTGAGGATGAGCGTTTCGCGCCGCCGCGCGGCGTTGTCGTCGCGCTGGAACCACAATGCGCCAAAGGTGATCATCAGCGCGCACCCTTTGAGCCCGTCGGAATCGAACCGGTCGATGATGAAATCGACCAGCGGGCTTCGGCCGCTGAAGCTGTTGAGAAATTGAAATCCGAGGCGGTCGAGGTCTCCCAGATGGTGAAACAGCGCACCCATGAAATCCCCGCCGAACCGACCCTCGGCCTCCCCGCGCGGCTTTAAGGAGTTTTCTTGCGACCGAGCAACGCCGAGATTTTGCGGCCGAGCATGACGTTGTCGCGCCACAATTCCTCGCGCGTGCTGCGCAACCGGTCGATCAGCCAGCAGCCGAAGCAGGCGACGATGCCGAAGACGCAGAGATGCGCGAGATCCGCCCGGCCCGGCAGGTAGAAGCCCACCGGCGGGATGAAGAACCACCACAGCGCCAGCGTGCTGAGCCCGGCGGCGAGGAGGCCCATCTCGAGCCCGCCGAGCGCGCAAGCTCCGGTAATCGCCGGCAGGAAGACGAGATAGGCGGTCCGCACCTGGAACAGCTCGAAGACATGCGATATCGCGATGGAGATGATGACCGCGAAGACCGTCGCCGCGAACCGCGAGACGAAGCTCACGCGCGGGCTGCGTTGCGCCGCCGGCTTCGGCACGGCGTGTGCGGCGGGCGCGCCCTCGGCGGCCTTAGTCCTCGGCTTCTCGGTCGCTTGCATTAGCCTAGTTCCCGCCCGGCCCGCGGAAAATCGGTGCGGCCGGACCGCCGCCGGAGGTGCCATGAAGGCCAAGCAAGGCTTCGACGCGGGCCACCGGACGCACGATGCGCGCCGCGTCGAACAGCGCGTCCATCACCGTGCCCATCACCGTGACGCCCAGCAGCACGACGATCAGCTGCTGCGCGATCCGCGTGTTCCGGTCGCTGCCGAAAAGCCGGTAAAGCTTCGATGCGGTGGCGCCGATTCCGTCGCGCACTTTGCCATCCTCATTTGTCAAAAAGGATGATAATCGAAGGCCAACGGATTTTCGACCCTTTCTTGCGCCGCGCTTGCGGCAGGCGGGTGCGCGCACGGCCGGCGACGCCGCTCGCTTTGCCGGTAGAATGGGATCAAAATCGCGGCACCAGCACGGGAGGGAAAGCCATGGCCGATCGCAGCAAACCCCGCCTGCGCCTCGATTCCTACGCCGACTGGGCCAGGGGCGAGGGCGTGCCGATCATCGAGGACTACGCCATCGACCTGTTCGCGGTGGAGACCGCGCCCTGGGCGCGCTTCGGCATGGCGGGCGCGTTTTGCCATTTGAAAGGCCGCGGCGACTTCACCAGCATGTTTCTCTACGAGCTGCCGCCGGGCGGGGCGTCGACCCCGGTCAAGCATCTTTATGAAGAGGTGACCTATATCCTCGAAGGCACCGGCAGCACGCAGCTCGAATTCGCCGACGGCGGCAAGCGCAGCTTCGAATGGGGGCCGCGCAGCCTCTTTGCGATCCCGCTCAACGCCAAGCACCGGCATTTCAACGGCAGCGGCCAGAAAGCCGCGCGCATGGTTTCGACCACCAACCTGCCGCTGGTCATGAATCTCTTCCACAACGAGGATTTCATCTTCAACACCGCCGCGCCTTTCGCCGATCGCATCGGCAAGGACGAGTATTACACCGGCGAAGGCGACCTCGTGCTGGTGCGCCAGGGCGCGCATATGTGGGAGACGAATTTCGTTCCCGATCTCGAGCATGTCGAGCTGCAATCCTACGAGGCGCGCGGCGCCGGCGGCGCCAACATCAAATTCGTCTTGGCCGACAGCTCGATGCACGCGCATATCTCGGAAATGCCGCCCGGCACCTACAAGAAGGCGCATCGGCACTCGGCCGGCGCGCATGTGATGTGCATCGTCGGCACCGGCTACTCGCTGGTCTGGTTCGAGGGCGATCGGGATTACCGCCGCATCGATTGGCGGCATGGCGTGGTGTTTCCGCCGGCCGACCGTCAGTTCCACCAGCATTTCAACACCGGCAATCGCAATGCGCGCTATCTCGCGACCACGGTCGGCGGCATCCGCTATCCGCTGACCGCGGCCTCGCGGCGCACCGGCGGCGACGGCGAGGATATCGGCGCCACGGCCAAGAGCCTCAAGGAGGGCGGCGATCAGATCGAATACGAGGATCAGGATCCGCGCATTCATCCGCTATGGCTCGCCGAGATGAAGCGCAACGGCGGCCGGGTCGACCCGCTCATGTACAAGTGGTTCCCCGCGGAGGCCGCCGCCGAATAGGCGAGGCGGAAAGGAGGCGCGCATGACCCGGCCGGCTTTTGCGTCACGGACGCGCCGCAGCGGCATAGCGTTCGCGGCCGCCCTCATCGCGCTGTCGCTTGGCGGCGGCGCCGCCCGCGCCGGCGATCTCATCCGCATCGGCTTCGTTTCCACCTCGCTCGCCAGCGTTGCGATCGTGGTCGCCGACGCCAAGGGCTTCTTCGCCGCGCACGGGCTCGACGCCAAGCTCATCCGCTTCCAATCCTCGCAGCCGATCGCGCTGGCGATCGGCAGCGGCGACGCCGATTTCGGCGTCACCGGCCTCAGCGAGCCATTCTTCGTCTTGGGCAATCAGGGCAAGCTCAAGATCATCGGCGGCGACACGGTGGAGCGCCCGGGCTTTCACGGGCTTGGGTTCGTTGCCTCGAACCAGGCCTATGAAGCGGGCCTCAAATCCGTCCGCGATCTCGGCGGCCATTCGGTCGGCATCACCCAGCTCGGCTCGCCGCTCGAATATTCGCTCTCGCTCGTGCTCGACAAATACGGCATCGACATGAGGAGCGTGCGCGTCATCGGGCTGCAATCGAATTCGAACGTCGCCTCCTCGCTCACCGGCAACCAGATCGACGCTGCGATCATGAGCTCGGCCAATCTCTATGCCGTGGTCAATCGCGGCGGGGCCAAGCCGATCGGCTGGCTCGACGAAGAGGCGCATGGCGCCGATACCAGCGGCACGGTGGTCGCAACCAAGCTCGCGAATGACAAGCCCGACACGGTGCGCCGCTTCCTCGCCGCCTTCCGCGAGGCCGCCAAGGCGTGGGACGCCGCCTTTATCGACGACAAGGGCAACCGCGCCGATCAGCCCGAGGCGCCCGAGATGATCGCGCTCGCGGCCAAGGGCCTCGGCCAGCCGGAAGAGGTGGTGCGGCGCGGCGTCACCTATGTCGATCCCGAGGCGCGCATCGCCGTCGCGGATCTTCAGCGCATGCTCAATTGGTACGAAACGCGGGGTCTGCAGAAGGGCCATGTCGAGGCGACATCGCTGATCGATATGCGCTACGCCAAGCTGCTGACGCGGCCTTAGCGGCGCCGGCGCCTGATTGGGCGAAATCCAATCAGGTCGAGGCGTCCCCGTCACCCTGTCCCTGTCCCGCCGCGCGGGCGAGGGGACGCGCGTTGAGATCGTTGAAGCTGCGTCCCCTCTCCCATGAAATGGGAAAGGGAGAGGGTGAGGGATAATTCGGCGCGCGGTCAGAAATTCTCCATCGAAATTCCGGTCTCGGGATCGATCGGCTGCAGCATCTTGATGATGGAGGGCAGCCGCTGCTCGAGCGTCAGCGTGGCCGTCAGCACCGCCAGCACGACGGCGATCGCGGTCATGCCGTCATTGAGGCGGCGGCAATAGATGTCGGCGCGGCGCGCGAGAAACACGATCTTCCTCATGGCATGACCCCCTGAAATTCTCTCTCAGGGCTTCGAGGATATGCTTCGGCCGCGGCCTGCCCTGTGACGCGGATCACACCCGCGCGTGGGTTAGGGGCATCTCGATGAGACGGAATCGAATGAGTAGCGCAACGACCCTCTCCGCCCGCTTTGCGGGGGGAGAGGGTACGAAGCCGGCGCAAGCCGGCTGAGCGGGTGAGGTGGGTCGCGCCAAGAGCACCTCACCCTCCCAGCCCTAACGGGCTGGGCCCCTCCCTCTCCCCGCTTCGCGCGGAGAGGGATTCCATCTTCGCAAATCCGCTCTACGAGGGCCTCCGTCACGGCCGCTTCAGCAGCGCCCGCAGCTTCGCGGCCTCGCCGTCGCCGGACAGGCTTTGCGCCGCGAGCCGCGATGCGCGTGACGCGTTGGCGCGCGGAAAGAGGCCGAGATATTTGCCCAGCGCTTCGAGCGATTTCAATTTCGAATGAAGCTTCACGTTCATCCGCGTTCCGCGCTTGTCCTTGCGCTGAACGAGTTCGATGATCGCCGCGCTCGCGGCTTTGCCGATCTTGCTTTGCGGCTTGAGCGCCACGCCTTTCGGACCCCAATCGACATAGTCGCTCAAATCAGCGAAAGCGAGCCGCGCATATTCCTCGATCACGCGCGCCGCATCGACGCGCAGCTTGTCGGCGATTTCCGCGCGGCCTTTCGCGATCGCCGCGGCGACCAGAGGATGATGCAGCTGAAAATTGGCGGCGTCGGTCGGGTTGCGCTTCGAATAGCCCGCGCGCAACGCCGCCTCTTTCCCCTGGCCGAGCGCCAGATATTCCGCGATGAAGCGCTCTTGACGCGGCGTCAGCTCGCCCTCGCGCAAGGGCCGCTTGCGATCCTGCGGGTCGCGCGCGAAGGCGCCATAAACCACCTCGATCCCGCGCCCCTTCAGCACCGCGATCACCCGCGGATTGCGGATGAGCTTGGCGCCGGCAGGCGCGGCATGGCGCGGCGCGTAGCCGGCGCGCTCCGCCGCGCGGCGCGCATTAGGAAGCGCCGCATATTCCTCAACGAAGCGCTGCTGGCGTTGGGTGAGGCCATGCACATTCGCGGCGAGGCGCGGATCGCGCTGAACCCGCCGCTCCGCCGCATCGATACCCTCGCGGGCGAGCGCTTCCACGACCGCGGGCACGCGCAACATCCGGGCGCCGCTCGAGGACGCGCCCATCTCGGCATAGCCGGCGCGCCGCGCCGCCTCGGTCGCATTGCGGCAGACGAGGTAATGCTCGACGAACCGGCGTTGTCGCTCGTTCATGGGAGTCCCGGATGCAGCGAGTTCTTGTTTTGTACCAAATAAACCTGGAAAAGTCAAGTAAAATCAATCACTCGTCCGTCCCTTCACACCGGGACAGCGCTCCGTCCCGGTCAAATCCTGTTGGCCTCCGATAAAATTTCGGGTCTAACCTGGTCTTCGTTGTACGTGAAACGCACAGAACACGTGTCGGGGGCTTACGTCAGCGAAGGCGTCGGCGAGCTCGCGCAGGAGAAGCTGACGCCGCTCCTGCGTCTCAAATACCACGACTCGATTGCCGATGCGGTGGCCGATTTGGGCAAGCCCGACGAGATCGGGAGGCTGTTCGCCGGCTTTCAAAAATATCTCTACCAAGAGGCCGCACGAGCCACCTTCCATCCCTAACTTGCTCGTCATTCCGGCCAAGTGAGCACAGCGAGCGCGAGCCGGAATCCATCGCAGCTACGGACGAGAACCCCTGGATTCCGGGTTCAGCCGCTCTCGCGGCTGCCCCGGAATGACGCGGGAGTTCAAGTATCGGTGCGGTCCCGAAGGCGAATCACGGCGGTTGTTGCTTCACACTCTATCCCAGAAATGGGATACTGCGCGATGGTGCCAACGGTGAAGACCGCTCAGCAGGATTACGAGGCCCGCTATGGCAAGGCAAAAGGCTGAAGCAAGAGGCGCGATCGTCCGCGGCACGACCAATTTGTTCGCCGATCTCGGCTATGCGGATGCGGAGGAGCGCCAGACGAAGCTGCGTCTCGCCTATGCGATCAATCAGCTCGTGGCCGAACGCCGGTTGACGCAAACGGGCGCAGCGTCGGCGCTCGGCATCAATCAGCCCAAAGTCTCGGCGCTGCAACGCTACAAGCTCGAAGGGTTCTCGGTCGAGCGGTTGATGACATTCCTGACGGCGCTTGGCCAGGATATCGAGATCGTCATCCGGAAAAAGCCGCG
>DATEKH010000016.1:0-27629 GCA_035277525.1 Allostellaceae bacterium | reverse complement strand
CTCGGTGACGTTCTGATTCATCTGGCCTTCGATCTGGGCCGCGTTGCGCTGCAATTGCAGCACCTCGGGCTTGGGGATGAGGCCTTTCTGCAAGAGATAGGTCTTGTCCTTGATCTCTTCGGCGATGAGGCTCAGCTGCTGGCGCTCGGACGCGATCTGCGCCTCGAGCCCGCGGATCTCCTCGGCGGCCTGGCCGTCGCGCTGCCCGAGGATCTGCGTCTCGCTGTTGAGCTCGTTGAGCCGCGCCTTGAAGATGGTCTCCTGCCCCTGCATCAGCTTCGCCACCGCGGGATCGTCCTTGCGGGCGGCGAGCGCGGGCGGAAACGCGATGTCGGGCTGGCCCAGCTCTTCGGCGGTCAAGCGCGCGACCAGCGCGGCAGCCGCGTCATAGCGCGAGGTCACCTGCTGCAGCGTGGCCGAGGCCTGGGTGTCGTCGAGCCGCAGCAGCACCTGATCGGCCGTGACCTTCTCGCCATCGCGCACATCGATCTCGCGCACGATGCCGCCTTCGAGATGCTGAATGGTCTTGCGCTTGCCGTCGACCGTGACCAGGCCCGGCGCGATGACCGCGCCGCGCAAGGGCGCGAGCGCCGCCCAGGCGCCGAAGCCGCCGACGAAGACCGCGATGATCGCAAAGCCGAGGATGATGGTGCGGCGGAGATCCGGCCCGTCGCTCTCCGCCTCGCCGGCAAACGCGCGGGCGATGCGCGCGCGCGCCGCGCTTGCCGCGGAGAGGCCGGCCCGGGAGTCGGTCGCGGCGCTCACGACGCGTCCGCGGGGCCGCGATTGGCCGCTTGCGCGGCGCTATTGACCGCAACCACATGCGGGCGCATCGCGAAAGGATTGGGGCCCGGATGCGGCGGCTGCGGCTTCGGCATCATCGCGACATTGCTGGGCCCGGGCCCGGCCACGGCGCGCGTCAGCTTCGACATCACCGCATCGCGCGGGCCGAAGGCCTCGGCGACGCCGCCCTTCATCAGCAGCACCTTGTCCGCGACCGCGACCAGGCTCAAGCGGTGGGTGATGAGGATGATCGTGGTCTTCTGCTCCTTGAGCTGGAACAGCGTCTGCATCAGCCGGTTCTCAGCCGCGCTGTCGAGGCTCGCATTGGGCTCGTCGAGCACGATGAGCTTGGGGTTGCCGTAAAGCGCGCGCGCCAGGCCGATGCGCTGGCGCTGCCCGCCCGAGAGGAAGGCGCCGCCATCGCCGATCTCGGTGTCATAGCCATTGGGCAGCTCGAGGATCATCTCATGGGCCTGGGCGCGCTGCGCGGCTTCGATCACCATCGCATCCGGCCCGTCGCCCATGCGCGCGATGTTGTCGCGCACCGTGCCGGCGAAGAGCTCGACATCCTGCGGCAGATAGCCAATATGCGGCCCCAGCGCGTCGGCGTCCCAGCTCTGGAGCTCGGCGCCGTCGAGCCGCACGCTGCCGCGCTGCGGCACCCAATTGCCGACGATGAGGCGCACTAGCGTGGTCTTGCCCGCGGCCGAAGGCCCGATCAGCGCCAGCGCCTCGCCGGGCTCGAGCTCGAAATTGACGCCCTTGATCACCGGCTCCTTGGCGCCCGGCGGCTGGAAGATCACGCCTTCGAGGCTCAAGCGCCCTTTGGGCGCGGGCAAGAGCGTGCGCGCGTTGCGCGGCGGGATCGCGGCGAGCGCCGTCTTGACGCGCTGGAACGCGCTGCGCGCCGCCATCAGATTGCGCCAGCCGGCGATCATCTGCTCGACCGGCGCCAGCGCGCGGCCCAAAATGATCGAGCCGCCGATCATGATGCCGCCGGTCGCCTCGTGGTTTATCACCAGATAGGCGCCGCAGCCGAGCATCAGGCTCTGGATCGCGACGCGCACGAATTTGCTGAGCGCGGTGATCGCCGCGCCGCGATCGCCGGCGAGCGCATGGAGCCGCGCAGCCGTGGCGCTGCCCGCCTCCCAGCGGCCGACGAGATTGGGCATCATGCCCATGGCTTCGATCACATCGGCGTTGCGCACGCTCGCTTCGGCCTGATATTGCGCAGTCATCGTCGCCTTGCTGGCGGCGCTCAAGGGCTCGCGCGTGACTTTCTCGTTGAGGAGGCCGAGGCCGAAGAGGATCGCCGCGCCGATGGTCGCGAGCACGCCCAGGAGCGGGCTCAACAGGAAGATCACCAGCAGGAACACCGGCGCCCAGGGCGCATCGAGCACCGGAAAGAGGCTCGGCCCGGTCAAAAAGCTGCGGAAGGTCGAGAGATCGCGCAGGCTCTGCGCGGTGCGGTCATTGCCCTGGCGCAGCGCGCCGACAATGCTCGCCGTCAGCACGGGTCCGCCAAGGCGGCGATCGAGCCAGGTGCTCACCCGCACCATCAGCCGCCCGCGTATGAGTTCGAGCGCGCCCAACACGCCGAAGCCGAACATCGCGATGATCGTCAAGAGGACCAGCGTGTCCATGCTCTGGCTCGAGAGCACGCGGTCGTAGAGCTGAATCATGTAGATCGGCGAGACGAGCAACAACAGGTTGATCGTCATGCTGAAGACGAAGAGCGCGACAAAACCCTGCCGGCAGGCGGCGAGCGCTTCCTTCAACGGCGCGGCCGGCTGCACGCCGCCGCGGGCCTTGCGGCCGGCGGCGGCGCTGCCGTCACAAGAAACGGGCCCGCAACCTGGTGCGGGCCCGTCCTGCGTTCGCTTTTTACCCAATAAGGGCATGAGGCTACTTAGTGGAGGACGAGGTTCGCCGCCGCCAAGCTTGCCACCTGATTGGTTACGGCCTGGTTATCCGTCTGGCTGAAGTCGAAGATATGCGCCAGGGTGGATTCGGCTGCGACCGGGTTGTTGAAGGTGACGTTGTTGAACTGCTCGGCTCCGCCCGTGCCGCCCGTATCCTGCGGCAGGAAGTTGATGAGCGTGATCGAGCCCTGCGTCGCCGCGTTGCTGCCGAAGGTGATCAGCAGGTCCTGGCCGGCCGCTTGGCCCGCAGGGTCGTAAGCCGAGGTGATGTACTGGGTGTGGACGGGGCCCAGCGACGCGAGCGTCGAGTTGGTGCCATCCCACACGCCGCCGACCATCACGCGGTCGCCATTCGCCGAGTTGAAGTCGGTGACGACCGCGTTGCCGAAGGCGCCGTCGACGCAGTATTTCTCGACCCCGCCGCCGCCGGTCATGACCGTGGTGCCGAGCGGCGTCACGTGGCCGTTGCCGTCGCTTCCATAGCTCTGCGTGCCGCAATGGAATGTGACGGCGTTGCTGTAGCAATTGCCGACCGTGTAGCTGCCGCAATGGTGCGAGGTGTTGATCTGCGCGCCCTGGATCGCGAAGGTGTCGCTGCCGCCATCCGCGAAGAGGTTCTGGGCGAGGCTGTCGGTCGTGGTGAGATGGAACGGATCCTGCGGGTCCGAGGTCTCGGTGTGGTTGTCGACATAGACGAAGTCGTTGCCGCCGCCCGTATGGACGAGGTCGTTGCCCGCACCGGTGAGGTAGGAGTTGCCGTCACCGATGCTGCCCCAGGCCTGGTCGCCATCGCCATTGCCCATGTCAATGACGTTGCCGGAGTTCGCCTGAGTGCCGAGCATCCCGACGTTGGCGCCGCCCAGGAAGATAGAGTCGAACGTACCGTTGCCCTGAAGCAGGATGTTGTCGTCGCCGCCACCGCCGAGGAAGCCGATCTGCCCGAGCGACAGGACGTCGTGGTTGCCATCCCCTTCAGCGAGAACGTTGTGGCTGCCTTGCCACACGATGACTTGATCAGTGTCGCCATTGCCGACGACCAACGCGTTGTAATCGCCATCCTCGACCGTAAGGGTATCTCCCGCGCCATTGCCGGCGTGGAGGAAATTGGAATCGCCCGTATCGATCAAAAGCACGTCGCCAGCGCCATCCCCGGCAGCGATGGTGTTGTGATCTCCCGTCCCAATCATCAGTTGGTCGCCGGCGCCGTTGCCAGCGGTCAATGAGTTGTTGTCGCCGCTATCGACGACGACAAAGTCTCCAGCGCCATTTCCAGCCGTGAGCTCGTTCGAGTTACCCGTTGAGACATAGGCGATGCTGCCATCGCCATCGCCGACAGACACGCAGTTGTTGTCGCCGCTTTCGACATAGACGAAGTCGCCAGCGCCATTGCCGGCGTGAAGACTGTTGTCATTGCCGGTAGAGACATGGACCGTATCGCCAGCGCCATCGCCAGCCCAAAGCACGTTGTTGTCGCCGGTGCCGATGTTGAGGCTGTCTCCATCGCCATTGCCTGCGAACAGAACATTGTTGTCGCCGGTGCCGAGCACGTTGAGCTGATCGTCCGCCCCGTCGCCGACGACAAGCGTGTTGCCGTTGCTGATGGAGACCACGTGAGCGTCGCCGACAGAAATCGCGTCGCCGTCCAACGCGCCCAGCACAGCGGTCGTGTCGCTGACGATCCCCAGATCGTAGGTACCGTCCGTGGTCGCGAGGTTCGGCGTGAGCGCCGCCCAGCCTGCGAGCTGCGCCGCGGTCGGATCGGTGTCGCAGCCGACAGTACCTTGCACGCCTGCACCCATGCTCGCCGCCAGCTCGTTCGCGAGCGTCAGCACGCTCACGCTGGGCGGCTGCGGGTGGCAGTGATGGGTCGTCTGCATAAAGGAGCAGTGCAAGCTCTGCTCGTGGCATTCGAAGGACTGATAAGCCTGCTGGCACTGCGCCGAGGCATGGGACGAGGGCGCGCAAGGACCGTAGGAGTAAGAGGTGGAATAGGAGCCGCAGGACGACATGGATCTCTCTCTCGGTCGCTGAGGGGGATGCGTGGTGACTGCTTAAACTCGCGTTCCTGATGAACCGCCGAAGCTCTCGCTCAACCCGCTGCCATGAACCGTTCGAAACCTCGCCCCTTTCCCGTGGCCCGGAGGGCACGCTCTCATCGTGCGCTCCGGTCACGGCTTGGTCACAAGTGAAGACTACGTAGGCCGTGTAAAGAACAAGTAACGAGCGTCAATCAGTTGTTACCGAATAACAGACTGAAAATAAATGTAAAAACTTTATTCTTCAAGGTAAAAATGTTAATAATATTATAGTTTGTCTTGTATTTTAGATGATCTCGAGCGAACACCGCTGGTCGTGGTGCAATTGACGCTATTCGGAACGAGGGACCGGCGTACCTGCTGCCATCATGGCGAGCGAAGCGAAGCCATCCAGCTTTTGTGACATGGACTGGATCGCCGCGTCCCGCTTCGCTGCGCTCGCGGTCCTCGCGATGACGAGCTTTTGCGGGGTACGAAAGCCGCGGCCCTCGAGGGCAATGCCACTAGAGGCGATGGGCTCAGGTCGGGAAGCAGGCCTGGGCGGTGAGGGTCGGGCCGGTGCCGAAGAGCCCGGTCATGAACTGGAACGCGTAGGACGCGCTCACCTGGTTGCCGCAGACCGGCGTCGTGACGGTGAAGACGCTGGTCGGGAACGTGAAGGCCGAGACCGTCGATGCGTAGCTCTGCGTGTCGGCGGTATTATCGCAAGTCGTCACGTCGATCGTCCTGCAACGCGCGGCCTGCTCGACGGCATAGTGCAGCGCGTTCTGCGCCCAGAGAATGCGGCCGAATTCGATGATGCCCAGCATGACCAGCAACAAGATCGGCACGGTCAGCGCGAATTCGACCGCCGCGGCGCCGCAGCGCTCGAGGAGCGCGCGCCGCAGATGGGTTTTGAGCGGGAAGCGGGTGCTCTTCATCATTGGATTCGCACGGTGGAAGTGGCATTGAAAGTGACCGCGCTCGGGATTGTCGGATAAGGGAAGAGCGGCGTGTAGCTCGCCTGGGCGTTCACCGTGACATAGACGCCCTCATTGCCGCTGGCACAGCCCGTCGAGCAAGGCGGCGCCGTCGTGTTCGTGATGGTGGTTCCGCTGACGCAGGCGCAGCTCTCGGTTGGCGCCGGGCTCGCGGAAACCCCGCTCAAGGCAGTCGCGCTCGTCACCGCATTGCTGATATTGGTCGAGTTAAAACCCCCGGTCTTCAGTGCATAATCGGCGCCGGCCTGGGCGGCATTCTGCACCTCCATCTTGGTGAAGGCGGCCATGCCGAGATCCGTGAGCGGGACGATCATCGCCGCAATTACAGGAAGAATAAGCGCGAGCTCGATCGCGCTCGTCGCCTTGCGCTCTCTCCAGAATGAGCTCAGGCGAGCGGTCCGCTTAGGTGAGGTCGACAAGTTTCGCAAACGCATCATGCCGCCCTCCTCATTCCACCAGGGCGATTGATGCGCCCTGCCCGTCCGTCACGCCGGTAATCGCCGCGCAATTGCCTTGGAAATTCGTTTCGCCGGTGATCTTGATGGTGTTGGCGACGAGCTGCGTGCATATCGAGCCGCCGGTCGCGGCGCCGCCCGTATAGGTCACGCGCTGGTTCGGGAAGTAGATGCCGCCATTGATGTTCATCGTGCTGCCGCCGTTGAACAGATTTCCGTTGCCCACGGGCGGCGAGACGGGCGCGTTGCGGTCCTGGAAGAAAGCAAGGCCATCGATCGGTCCCGGGCACGGGGTCGGCGTGCAATTATTTAAGTCCACGGTGGCGGTCGAATTGATCGTCACGGTCGCGTAATTGCTGCCGCTGCCGGTCAAGACGATGGTCACGCCGGTGCCGGTGAGCGAGGCGCCGCCGTTGATCGTGAAGCTTCCCTGGTTGATGTAATAGATGCCCGGCTGCATCGTCACCTGCGCGCCCGAGGTGAGATCGAACCCGCCGCAATAGACGCCGGGACTGATCGTCTGGTTCACATGCGACGAGAAATTGGTCTGATCGCACCCGCCTGGCATGGTGAAGCTCGCGCTGGCGAACGGGTCGGGCACCGGCGAGTTGGTATCGTCGAAGGTGCCGTTGGCGTCATTGAGTGACGCGTTGCCGCTGATCGAAATGCCACCGACGACGTGAGTCGAATTCGCGTTGATGATGGCGTTGCCGCTCAAGCTGAGCGCGCTGCCCGCGTTGTTCGAATTCACATAGAGATCGCAGCCCGGGATGTTGAGCGTCGGCGTGCCGCTGACCGTCAGGTCGGTGATGTTGCCGTCATTGAGCGCGAGCACGCAGGGCGTGCCGCCGCCATTCAACGCCGAAACCGCCCGCCCGTAGATGTTCGGATTGGAGCTGAGAAAGAGCGACGAGAAGAGCCGATTCTGCGGTTGCTTGATCACAACCTCGATCGCATTGTTGTTGCTGCTATTGGGCCCTGACGAAGGCGGGTTGTTCACCGTGACGGCGACGCCGTTCGATCCATCGACGAAGCCATATTGAGCGGCGATGGCCTTGGCCGCAGCAGTCGGGTGTCCCGACGCAAAGGTATCGCCGGCATGCATGTCCGCCATCGCGGAGAACGAGGCGCTGTCCGAGGCGCTCTGCAGCTGCCGCTGCTGAACATACCAATAGCTCACCTCGGTGCCGAGGCCGACAAAGCCGATGAGCGCCGTCAGCGACATCGCCGCCAGCACCGAGATCGTGCCCGAGCGGTCGCGCGACGCGCGCACCGCAAGCTGCGCAAAGGATTTCGTCAATTTGCTCATCGATCGAACCCGTGGTTGCTGCGCGGGCGGTTTTCGGAGGAGTCGGTGCCGTGCTTTAAGCACGCTGCCCGGCGACCCCGATTGCCGCGACGCTATTCCACCAGCGGGCTGTTAAGAATAGGTAAGGAGAACGCCCCGGGCGCGCTCCCGGCGCCTGGCGCTGACCCCTGAAATCGCGGGAAAAAATCCGGTTTCCGCGCGGTCGTCACATGCCCAGAATTGTCGCGAAGCTTTACCATTCTCTAAGTACCCATGGCTAATTTTGCGGCTATGAAGAACATCAGCCATTCGCCGCGCTGGAGCGATCGCCATGCATCGCTGCTGCGCCAAGCCCCCCTCCGGGTCGCCCTCTGCGCCCTCCTTCTCGCCGGCTGCACCACGGGCGGTCCGCAAGGGGTGGGCGACCGCGCCGGCCGGCAGGATCCCGCAACCGTCACCGGCGATTCCTCGGCCCTGGCCGTGCTTAAAATCGCCGAAAGCCTGCGTGCCAGCGGCGATTTGCCGACGGCGATCTCGTTCTATCGCCGCGCGATCCAGATCGACCCCAATCAGATGCGCCCTTATATTGGCTTGGGCGAGACGCTGCTCGCCGCGGGCTATGCCAATGAGGCGGTCGATTCCTTCCGCGCCGCGCTCGCCATCGACGGCAACAACGCCGACGCGATGCGCGGCCTCGGCATGTCCCTGGTCGCGCTCGACAAGCCGACCGAAGCGGTCGAGATGCTTAACAAATCATTAAAGGCTGCTCCCTCGCCTCGCGCGTTCAGCGCACTCGGCGTTGCCGAAAATCTCATGGGCAACACCCCCGACGCCCTGGATGCTTTCAAGCAAGGCCTCGCGATGGCACCGGAGGATTTGGATCTGCTTAACAATTACGGCCTGTCCCAGGCGCTCGCCGGAGATTACGACGGGGCTATCGCCACGCTCCATCGGGTCGCGACCGATCCGCGCGCCAGCTCGCGCAACCGGCTGAACCTCGCCCTGGCGTTGGGCCTCGCCGGGCGCAGCAGCGATGCCGCGCAGGTCGCGCGCATCGATCTCGACGAGAAATCCGTGCGCAGCAATCTCGCCTATTACGCCGAGCTGCGCGCGCTCCCGCCGCAGGCGCGCGCACAGGCGATTCTGCGTCCGGGAAAGCCCTTGCTGGCCCAGACCACGCCCGCGGCGACCTGCGACACGCCGCATTGCGCAACGCCGGTGATTCCCGATCGGGCAAGCGCCGCGCCTTCGATTCCTGTCGCTTCCAGCCAGCTCGCAGCGGCGGCGCCTCAGAAACCTGCCGCCGAACCTGCGGCGGCGGCCGAGCCGAAAACGGCCGCCGCACCCAAACCCGCCAAGCACGCGAAAAAGCTTGCCGCGGCGAAACCCGCTCCGGCTGCAGCTCCCGCGCCCGCGCCGGAGGCCAAGGCCGAGCCGGCGCCCGCCATGGCCGATGCCGCGGCCGCAGCGTCGCCGAGCGACAAGCCGGCTACGGAGGCGAGCGCAGACAATTCCGATGCGAGCGCGCGCGGGGCCGAGCCGATGATGGTCGGACAGAGCGCGCCGGCGGCGATGCCCAAGAGCGATGCTGCCCCTGCGCCGGACGCGATGCCGCAGCAGCTGGCGCAGCTCGAGGACGCGCCGATGCCGGCGCAGAATGCCGCGCCCGCTACGCCCCAAGCGAGCGCCGAGCCCGCGCACCAGCCTGACGCGGCCGCGATGACGGGCACGCAAAACGAGGCTCACGCCGATCAGGCGCCGGCGGCGATGAAATGGCTGCCAGGACCGGACGGGAACACGGTTCCCGCGACTGCGGAGGGCCAGTCGCCCGATGCGAGCGCGAGCACCGCGCAAACCACGCCGGCGAGCAAGCCCGAATTCGTTGCCGCCGCGAATGAGCCGAAGCCCGCCGCAACAGAGAACGCGGCGACGCCGGCCGATCATCCGGCCGCGAGCGGCCCGACCGTGGTCGCCGCTGCGCCGGCTCACCCGGCCGGCAAGCATGGCTCCTGGATTCAGCTCGCCACCTTCCGGAGCGAGCAAAACGCCAAGGATGAGCTCAAGGCGACCATGAGCAGCAACCAGGATCTGCTGCACGATCTCCCGGTCACCTTGCGCCGCGTCGATCTCGGCGCCGACAAGGGCATCTATTACCTCCTGCGCGTCGGGCCGATGGAGAGCACCGCCCAGGCGCATGATCTCTGCAAAGCCCTCAAAGACCGCAAGATCGACTGCATCATCGCGAAGTAGCGCAGGCCGCGGCCCAACAGGCTCGATCCGGGCGGGCGACACCAAGCACCGGCTCCGCGCCAGTAAGCTGCCCTTTCAGGAAAGCGGTCTCAGCTCTCCTGCGATCGCGCATGTGGGGCGATCGACTTCGCAATTTCGCGCGCGCATTGGACGAATAATTTCACCGCGGGCGCGGCTGTTCGATGCTTGAGCGTCACGATCCCAATGGGTGATCGGTGCGCCGGCAGCTCAATCGGTAGCACTTTGAGGGAATATCGCTGGCCGAATGTGCGGATGACCGACGAGGTCAGCAAGGTTACGAAATCGCCGCTTTCGATCATCTCATTGCGAAGAGAGATCGAGAGCGTCGATATCGCGAACTTGGGTATCGGCAAGCCCCTCCGCCTGAACGCCTCGACCACCAGGGCACCACCCCATACGTCGGCTGACGGAACGACGAACCGCGCGTCGACCAGTTCGCCGAGGTCAAGCTTGCGACGTCGAGCCCACTTGCTCGTCTCGCTGACCACGAGAAAGAACGGATCGTTCAGGAGAATTTCCACCGCCAGGTCGCTTTCGATCTCCGCCGGGCCCGGATGATTCCCCCAGCGGGCAAGAGCCAGATCGACCTTGCGGTCGCGCAGTTCCGGATAGTCGATGGTTGGCTGCTCGACTTGGCGCACGTCAAAACGCAAGCGCGGATAGATCGATGTGAGGAGCCGCAGGATGGGCAGCAGGAATCCCGCGGTAATCGATTCGGGACACCCGATCCTCAGCTCACCCGCCTGTTCGTCGCCGATGAACTCGATGTCCCGGACGCCCTGGCGCAGCTCGTCGAACGCGGCGCGGGCGCGCAGCAGCAGGGCGTCACCATAGGGCGTCGTCACCACACCTTTGGGGCTGCGATCGAGGAGCCGAGCACCAACCGCATGCTCGAGCCCGGCGATCGCCTCCGAGACCGAGGGCGTCGCCACGCCTAGCTTGGCGGCGGCTCGTCCCATGCTGCTGCATTCGGTGACGGTCAGAAACACGAACAGGTCACGCAACTGCAAGCGGCGGCCGATATGTCGGTCCCATTCGATTGGCTTTGCCATGAGGAGAACACCTAACAGGAATTAGGAATCTTTGGAATTCCCCTAACACCAAAAATCGACGAATTTGTCGCGACCCAGGGCAGCCTCTCGCCGGATCGAAGGCGGACAACATGACAGGTTTCTTGATCGTCACCTTGACCGGCACCGGACCGGGGCCCGCCGCGTTCAACGGTCTCGCCGGGCCGGGGACGCTGGTGCGTTACCGCGACGACAGCAAGAGCTGTGACTTCAAACTCCAATTCGACGTGGGTCGCGGGACGACAATGCGGCTGTCGCAGCTGCACATCGATCCAAGGGAGCTCGATGCGGTGTTCTTCACCCACATGCACAGCGACCACACGGAAGGATTTGCGGATTTGCTTTTCCTACGTTGGATGTTCAACGGCGATGGTCCGAAACTCGACACTATTTGCGCCGCGGACGCGGTCTCCGGTGCTGGCGTCACACTGAGCGGCAGCCGGTTCGCTGCGCACGTGGCCGATTCGTTCATTCACTCGGGCGAAGTTGCGCAACGCCACTCCGAGACCGCATCTCGCACCGCCGTGGGACCGGCAGACTTGCTCAATACCATCACATTCGAACCGCCTGGCGAGCCGCGGACCGTATGGTCCCGAGGAGATGTGAGGGTCAGCGCGATCCGAACAGCGCATATCGCGGGCCATGTGTCTTATCGCGTAGACACGCCCGCCGGCGCCGTCGTGATCGGCGGCGACGCCGGCAACGATATCGTCGCGCCGCCGCGCCCGTCCTCGACGTCGCAGCAGGTGGAGCGACTGGCGAGAGGCGCGGACGTGATCGTGCATTCGGCCATTCATCCAATCCTGCGACCGGATCAAGGAAGCGGCTTCTATCCCCATGCCTACTATCGCCAAAGCACGGCAGCCGATCTCGCCGCCATGGCGCAACGCGCAGGCGCCAAGTATCTGATGCTCACTCATCTCATTCCCGCCCTTGGCGCCGACCGGCATGGCCCGTTCAAGATCCCTGGAGGCCCATTGGCGGAGACTGATTACCAGGCATGCGTTCGAGAGGGCGGCTTCACGGGACACGTGTTGGTCGGGACCGATCTGGCCCAGATACGGCTTCCGCCGAGCGATTGAGATTTGGAGGAGACGGATATGTTCAACCGGAAGCATTATTCCAGTTCCACGTCCATGAAGCGCGCGGCGCCTGCGCGCCTTTTCTGCTGCGTAGGCTTCGCGCTGCTCGCTTTCGCTTCGGCGACGGCTCAGGCTGAGTCCGTCAAAATCGGCGTCTTGAAAATTTCTGCCGCCGCCACGGCGTTCGTCGGCCAGGAAAAAGGCTATTTCGCTGCGGAGGGTTTGCAGTCGGAACTCGTCTATTTCGACGCCAGCGAACCGGTCGCTGTCGCGGTCACTTCTCACGCCGTGGATTTTGGAGCCAGCGGGTTCAGCGCCGGTCTAATTGCTCTCGCGGCCCAAGGCGCTCTGAAGGTCATCAGCGGCGGGTACAGCCATCAGGCTCCCGGCTTTCATTCGCTGTCTTACATCGTGGCCACTCAAGCGTACGCAAACGGGTTTACCTCGCTGAAGAATTTTCCCGGGCACTCCGTCGCGATCTCCCAGGTGGGCTCACCGCCCCATTATGCGCTTGGTCTGCTGATCGAAAAATATGGCTTCGACCCTATGAGCATTCGCGTGATGCCATTGCAGACGATTGGAAATATGATTTCTGCCGTAAAGGGCGGACAAAGCGACTCTTCGATTCTGACGGCGACCGCATCCCTGCCGCTGGTCGAGCGCGGGGGTGCGAAGCTGCTGGGTTGGGTCGACGATGAGACACCATTCGAGCTTGGCGCGCTGTATACGTCCACGCTCACGGCAGACAAGCGTCGCGACACCGTCGAACGGTTCTTGCGCGCATGGCGCAAAGCGGCGCGAGATTGCCATGATGCCTTCGCCGATGCCTCTGGAAAGTGGAGGTTCGGCGATACGGCGCCCGCAATCATCGCCATTCTCGCCAAATACACGCGGCTGCCCGATGCGGCCCTCAAACTCGCGGCCCCCTATTGCGATCCCGAAGCGCGTCTCGACGTCAAAGATCTCGCGCATCAAATCGCATGGTACAAAGCGCAAGGCATGATAAAGGCGCAACCGACGGCCGAAGAAATCCTCGATCGGCGCTATGTGGTTCCGCTCCCGGGACAGTAGTTTTCTGAACCTTTGGGACCGAAAGCAACCGAGACTGGCGCCGCTCGCTTGCGCGAGGGAGCTCGCTCAATGATGCGAGAAGACGTCCATCACCTGGAGGAGCGCGGGACCGCCGAGGACGACGAACAGCGCCGGCAGGATGAACACGATCATCGGCACGGTCATCATCGCCGGGAGCTTGGCCGCCTTCTCCTCCGCCTTCAGCATGCGCTCGTCGCGGAATTCCGCCGACAAGACGCGCAGCGAGTTGGCGAGCGGCGTGCCGTAGCGCTCGGTCTGGATGAGGCTGTTCACGAGCGCGCGCAGCTTCGCCATGTTGGTGCGGTTGATGAGGTTGTTGAGCGCGACGTGCCGGTCCGGCAGGAAGCCGAGCTCGATCGCGGTGAGGGACAGCTCTTCGGCGAGCACGGGCGAGGTGCCGGCGATCTCGCGCCCGACCCGGGTCATCGACGCGTCGAGGCTCAACCCCGCCTCCGCGCAGATGACGAGAAGATCGAGCGCGTCCGGAAGCGCCTTGGTCATCTCGGCCTGGCGCCGGTCGGAAATGTTCTTGATCACGACATCCGGGGCGACGAATCCGCCGACGAAGCCCAACGCGACGATGGCGAGATGGATGGTTGCGCTGCCATGCGCGCTGCTCGAGAGGCCGAAGTAAAACAGGGTCGCGCCCCCCAGCACGAAAGGCAGCACCGCCTTGGCGAAGAGATAGACGATCACGGCATCGCGCGAGCGCCAGCCGGCTCGCGCCAGGCGCATCGACAGGCGCTCGACATGATCGCCGCGCATCAGATTGAGTTTCGTTACGGCCTGGCGCATGAACGTCAGGCCCGAGCTGCGCAAATCGTTGCTGGCGCGGTTGCGGCGCGCCGTCGCCGCCGTGCGCAGGACGTTACGCCGCTCCGACAGCGAGCGCACGCGCGCCGCCATCGGATCGCGGATGACGAGGCCGTTCCAGATCGCGAACAGCGCCATCAAAACGCAGAGCGTCGCCGAGGCGATGATAACGTCGTCGCCGGAGAAGGTGAAGGGAAGGAGCGAGGAGAGGTTCATATCTCGAACTTCGTCATCTTGAACATCGTGCCGATGCCGATCGCCATCGAGGTAAGGCCGCCGGCGAGCAGGATGTGACCGCGCGCGGTCTTGATGAGGACCATGGCATAATCCGGATGGATGAACATGATTGCGCCGAACATGATGAAGGGCAGCACGCCGAGAATGGAGGCGCTGGCGCGCGCCTCGCCGGTCAGCGCCCTGATCTTCAGCTTCATCTGCTTGCGCCGGCGCAGGATGTTGCCGAGATTCTCGAGCGTCTCCGTAAGGTTGCCGCCGGTCTCCTGCTGCACGGAGAGGCTGATCGCGAAGAAACGGAACTCGGGGACGTCGATCCGCTCGGCAACCGCCCAGAGCGCCTGATCGAGCGACATGCCGATACCGTAGGATTCGACGATGCTGCGGAATTCCGAGCCGACCGGATCGGGAATTTCCTGGCCGACGATCTTCATCGATTCGGTGATCGGCAGGCCCGAGCGCAGGCCGCGGACGATCAGATCGATCGCCTCGGGCAGCATCATGACGAACTTGTTGCGCCGGCGCTTGCCGAGGAACCCCACCACCATGTGAGGCAGGGCGAGCCCGACGCCGAGCCCGAAGAGCACGGCGCTGAGGGGCGACAAGCCGTAATAGATGAAGCCGCCAGTCGCGCCGGCAAAGACCGCAAAACTCGCGAGCACATATTCGCCAAGCGAGATTCGGCGGCCCGTCGCCGCGAGCCGCGCCCTCATCTTGGCGGGCTGCGGCATGAGGCGCTTGATGAGACGGTCGAGCGCCTCGATCGAGCTGTCGGAGGTGTCGCGTCTGAGACTCGGACCGGCGGTTTTCGCCGGGCCGAGCGCGCGGCCGGTCGCGATCTGGGTCATGCGGCGGCGCATCCGCTTTTCGTCGCTGCTGAGCGCGGTCGCGAGCATGAACAGGAGCGCGAACGCCGTGAGCAGCATCGCGGCGCCGATGAACAGCGAGACCGGATTGACCTCGGTGAAGAAGGCGTTCATGCGATGGTTTCCATCAAAGCCTTGTCGAGGCCGAAATAGGCGGCCTTCGGAACGAAGTTCGGCCGCAGGCCCGACGAGACGAACCGGCCCATCAGCTTGCCGTCCGGGGTTTCGCCCTCGACCTCGTAATGGAACAGGTCCTGCGTCGTGATGACATCGCCTTCCATGCCGATCACTTCCGTGATCTGCGTGATGCGGCGGACGCCGTCGCGCATGCGGCTCACCTGGACGATCATGTCGAGCGCGCTCGCGATCTGGGTGCGCACGGCCTTCGAGGGCAGGTTGATGCCGGCCATGCCGATCATGTTCTCGAGCCTGGTCAGGGCCTCGCGCGGCCGGTTGGCGTGGATGGTGCCGAGCGAGCCTTCATGGCCGGTGTTCATCGCCTGCAGCATGTCGACCGCCTCGGCGCCGCGCACCTCGCCGAGGATGATGCGGTCGGGGCGCATGCGCAGCGCGTTCTTGACGAGGTCGCGCATCGTGATTTCGCCGTTGCCTTCGAGATTGGCCGTGCGCGTCTCAAGCCGCACGACATGCGGCTGCTGGAGCTGCAATTCGGCCGCGTCTTCGATCGTCACGATGCGCTCGCCCGCGTCGATCATCTGGCTGATCGCGTTCAAGAGCGTGGTTTTGCCCGAGCCCGTGCCGCCCGAGATCAGGATGTTGAGGCGGCAGCGGCCGGCGATCTTCAAGACGTTCGCCATCGCGTTCGACAGGTTCGACTGCCGGCCCATCACGTCGAGCGTGATCTTCTTCTTCGAGAATTTGCGGATCGAGATCGAAGGACCGTCGATCGCGAGCGGCGGAATGATGATATTGACGCGGCTGCCGTCGGCGAGGCGCGCGTCGCAAAGCGGGCTCGATTCGTCGACGCGCCGCCCGATCGCCGAGACGATGCGGGTCGCGACGTTCATCACATGGGCGTCGTCGCGGAACCGGATCTTGCTGAGCTCGAGCTTGCCGCTGCGCTCGATATAGATCTGGTTCGGCCCGTTCACCATGATGTCAGTGATGGTCTCGTCCGCCAAGAGCGGCTCGAGGGGGCCCAACCCCACCATGTCGTTGACGAGCTTGGTGACGAGGTTGCGCTGCTCGACGGCATTGAGCTGGATCTTGTCCTCGGCGGCGATCTCGGCGACCACCTCGCCGATCTCGCGCGCGAGCTCGACGCGCGGCAGCGCGGAAGCCGCGCTCACATCGATGCGCGACAAGAGTTTCGGCTGGATGCGTTCTTTCGCGTCCTCGATCGGATCGGACTCGGCCGGCGCCGTCGCCTGCTCCGGCGTCTGGTGCGGCACCGGGATCGATGCAGGGCTCGGACCCTCGCCCAACAGATAGTTCGAGAGATAAGTAACGAGATCGCGCTCCAAGAGCGGATCGGGCTCGGATTGCTTCTCGGCGATCCAGTCCTTGACGACCTCGCTGACGCGCAAGGCGAGCGCGCCGCGCGGCATCGTGCGGGCCTCGGCCGAGCCGATGCGATCGTGTACCATCGCCTTCAGGGCCGCCTTGGCGGCCTCGACCCATGCCGGGATCTCGGGCGCCTGCGGCGCCGGGTTGGCCGCAGGGACGACCCGAAGCGCCGGCGATCCGTCAGCCGCCCTGCGTCCAAAGCTCATGATTTACTCGGCGGCTGCGAGCGAATTCTTCCCGCCCCGCTCCGCGTCCTTCGCCCGCTTGCCGGGGAGAAAGCGCGCGAGCAGCCCGACCTGCTTCGGCGTCTCTTTGTCGAAGTTCTGCGCGAGGTTCCGCAAGGCCGCCACGACCTTGCTCGACGGCGCGGTCTTGGGCAGCGGCTTACCGGTGTTGAGCGCCTGAAGCACGGCCGCGCGATCCTCGGGAATGACGACCGCCAGGTTCATCTTCAGCGATTTCTGCACCTCGGCCGGCGCCAGCTCGCTCTTCTTGTGCGCGCCCGCGCGATTGCCCACGACGAGGCATTTCGCCGTCGGCGCCGCCTCCTTGGCGAGGCTGACGAGGCGGCCCGCATCGCGCAGGCCCGCAAGCGAGAAATCCGTCACGATGACGATGATGGTCGATTCGGTCATCGCGCGGCGCACGAAATCCGCGCCAAGCCGCGGGACATCCATGACGATGCGCTCCGAATCGCGCCGCGCCTCTTTCAGCAGCAGCTCGATCGCGCCGGGCCGCGCTTCGCTGACCGCGTCGAGCGGCTCCTCGGAGGCGAGGAGGCTGAGCCGGTCATTGACCCGCGACGCCGCGCTCGAGACGAAGAGGCTGTCGATGCGCTCGGGATTGGCCAGCACCTCGCACAGCCCGTGGCTGGTCTCGACATCGAGCGCGAGGCCGGTCGTTCCCCAGCGCACGTCGAGGTCGATCAGCATGGTGCGGCGGCGCGCTTCCTCGGCGAACAGCCAGGCGAGCGTGGTCGCGACCATGGTGGTGCCGACGCCGCCGCGCGTGCCGATCACCGCGACCACGTCGCCGCGCGGCTTCGCGGCCTTTTCCTGGCCCATCACGCCCATCGGCTGCGAGGCCGCCATCAGCGCATGGCTGAACGCCTCGGCCGCCACCGGCTTCACCAGGTAATCGGCGACGCCAGCCTGGCGCAAGCGGCGGTAGAGCGTCACGTCGTTCACCTCGCCAATGGCGATCACCATCGTGCCCGGGGTGCAGACCTCGGCCAGCCGGTCAAGCGCCTTGAACACGTCCGCCTGATCGGAGACATCGACGACCAGCGTGCGGACTGTCGGATCGCCGGCGAGATGCACCGTCGCTTCGGCAACGCCGCCCGCGCTGATCGTCGCGTTGGGCCATTCGGTTCCGAGCGCCGCGGCGAGCGCGGAGCGCGTGCCTTCGTCGCGCACGAAACCGACGAGCGCGCCTGACGACCCGCTGCTCGAGGGAAAATTGATCGGCATAACGTTGGTTGCGCTCATTAGTGGCCCCCGACTGCCGCGCCTGAAAGCTCCGGCGCGAGCGTTTTCGCGATTTGCCCATTGCGGTAGAGCTGCACGCCGCGCGCCGCAAAATCGCCATCCGCGGGGCCGAGCGTCTGACCGTGCACGAGATCACCCGGATTTGCGACCATCAAGCCGAGGTTGGCCGTCGTCGCACAGCCATAGTTGCTGCTGGGCGTGTTGTTGAAATCATCTGCCTCGGGCTTGCTGTAATCGGGACAGGCCGGCGGCGTCACGACATAGCGTCCGATCGTCACCGCCACGCCATTGCGAGCAAGCGCGCCATCAACCGTCGGGCGCGCCGCGACATGCGCTTCGATGCCGTGCTGGCGCAGCATCACGGTGACGGCCTGGAGGCGACGCGCGGCGAGTTGGTCGGAGGCGGGATTGCCGTTACGTGGTCCCGTGTCGATCGTCACCTGATCGCCATAACCGACCGCGCTGTTCTCGAGGAAGCGCGACAACGCCGTAACCTCGTTGCTCGTCGGCGCAGACGCACCTGCGGGGAATTGAACCTCGTGCGAGACGGTGACGAAGTCGACCTTGTTGGCCTTGGGCGCCTCGGCCGGCGTCCAGCGTGCGGGCTGCGGCGTGCAGCCCGTCGCGAGAAGCGCCGCCGCGAGGAACAACGGCATCGCGTACATCATGAAAGCATGTTGATCGGAGCGCATGGTGGCCACCTATTGGAGAATGAATCCGGCAGGACCGATCGCGCCGGAACCTTCCGGCCCGACCGGCTCTTTGCCGCCGACCGGCAGTGAGGGACGCTGGGTCTTGCCGTCGAGCACCATGTCGAGATCGTTGGGCGGGGTGTACCCGTCGCTCGGCGTCGCCAGCCGCTGCTCGGAGACCGGGCGCACGAGATAGGGCGTGACGAGGATCACGAGCTCCGACTCGTTGCGCTGGAACTGCGTCGAGCGGAAGAGCGGCCCGAGCACCGGCAACTCGCCGAGACCCGGCACTTTGTTGACCGTATCGGCGATGTTGTTCTGCAGGAGCCCGCCCAGTGCGAAGGTCTGTCCGCTGGCCAGCTCGATCGTCGTCTCGGCGCGCCGCGTCGTCAGTGCCGGGATGTTGAACCCATTGATCTGGACCTGGCCGGTCGAGGAAATCTGGCTGACCTCCGGCCGGACGCGCATGCTGATCCGGCCATCCGCGAGAATGACCGGCGTGAAGGCGAGCGCCACGCCGAAGGGTTTGTATTCGACGGTGATTGTCGTCCCCGTCCCATTGGATTGCGGCACGGGGATCGGGAATTCACCGCCGGCGAGAAAGCTCGCGGTCTCACCCGAGACGGACGTCAGGTTCGGCTCGGCCAAGATATTCACGAGACCGTTCTGGTTGAGCGCGTCGATCACGGCATTGACGGAGACGCTCGAGGTTCGGGCCGTCCCGAAGAAGCTGTTGGTCGTGCCGCCGATCCCCGGGTTGCGGAGATTGATGAATTGGGAATTGAAAAGGCTGCCAGGGGGGATCACCGGGTGACCCGTCGCGAAGCCGAGAGTAAAGGCGCCGAAATTGAAAGCGTTGTCCCAGTTGATGCCGAGTTCCTTGATGACATTGTGCTGCACCTCGGCGACGCGCACGCGCAGATTGACCTGGTTCGGCGCATCGACCGCGATGTGATTGATGAGCTGTTTGTCGTCCTCGACAAAGGGCCGCGCGAGACGACGAGCATCCTCCGCCTCGGCGGGAGATTTGACACGGCCCGTCAGCACGAGCTCCCCATCGACGTTTTTGACTTGGACGGCATTGTTCGGAATGAGCTGGTCGAGCGCCGCCTGGAGGCGCGCCGTGTCGCGCGTCACAACCACCGACTTGTTGGTGATGACGTGCTGCTCGGCATCGACCGCGTAGAGCGAGGTTTCGCCCGGGCCCTTGCCGAAGATATAGATGAGGCGCGGCGTCTTCACCCGCACATCCGCGATCTTCGGATCGGCGACGAACACGGTGTCGGCGTTGCGGTCGAGCTTGATCAGATCGCCTTTGCCCACGTCGATCCGGATCGCCGAGCCGGACGGCGAGAGGATCTCGTCGGCATGCGCGGGGTGGAGCCCGCTGCCGGCCGCGAGGACGAGAGCGGCCGCTGCGAGGATAGAGCGAAGAGACTTGATCATGACCCACCCGTGAGTTTTTCCGGCCCGGATTCTTTCGGATTCAATGCGGGCAGGCCTTTGAAGGTGACGTTGATGTTCGTGTCAGCGCCGCTCCCGCGCAGGACGGTGATCGTCTCTCCCGTCCCGGGGCCGTGATGAATGAGGGGGCTGACATCGCTGTCCCAAGTATGGCTGACGGAGCGGACGCCCTTCTGCAGGGGAAGGCCGTCATCGCCCATGGCGCCGCTGGCATCGGCAAGATCGCTGCCGGGCAAGCCGCGCAGGCTAAGCGTGATGCTGCCAAGCTTGCTCGCGACTTCGAGCGCTTCGACCTGCTTCGGCGTTGCCTCGAAGGTAACCGTGTGCGCGACGGCAGCCTTGCCCTTGATGTCGTCGGTCGATTGATCCGTCGCGAGAACACGAAGATCGGTGAGAACGGTCTCGCTCGCAAAGGCGGCCTGGGTGGTCTTCCCATCGGTGGACTGGACCACATGCGACAGAATGACGTCGACATGATCGCCCGGAAAGACGAGGCCCGCGATGCCGCTGACCGCGGTCACTGACACCGTGACGGCGCGCATGCCGGGACTCAGCACGGCGGCGAGGAAGCCGCGATCGCCCGGCTTCACCAGTCGGCTGTTGGTGACCGGCTCGCCCGCGGCGATGTTGAGGCGCACGACCGCGCCCGAGAGGGATTCCGGCGTGTCCTTGCCTTTCAAGAGATAGGTGTCGGCGACCTGCCCTTCCGGCCAAGCCTGCCAGCGCAGATCTTCGGGGCGCACGAAGCTGCCGGTCGCGAGATCGCGCGCGGCCACGAGCACGAAATTCGTCTGCTGCTGCTTCGGCTGCTCGGCCACCTGCTCATGCCGGGACAGCCAGGAGCGCGCGAAATAGATCGTGCCGAAGCCGAACACCGCGGCCAAAAGCACGAAGATGATAGTGCGCTGTCGCATAATGACTGTCTGCCTTTCCTGCGTTCAGCTTGCCAAAAGCCGCAAGCCGACAAGGCCCGCGCCGATCGCGATCGCCACCCCGTAAGGGAGTCGAGCGCGAGCAGCATAGGCGCCAGCGGTTAAGGATGCGTCGACACCGGCGGTCGCGCGTCGGCGCTGCATCCAGTGGAATGCCAAGAACAGCAGCGCGAGCGCGCCGCCGGCGATGCTGATGACGAAGAGCATGGGCAAGATGAGCTTCGGCCCCGCCCAGAGCGCGGCCGCGCTGACCATCTTGATGTCGCCGCCGCCGAAATAGCCTTTGGCAAAAAGCGCGAAGCCCAAGGCCAAAGTCGCGCAGGCGACCGCCACGCCCCAAATCCACTGCACGGGATTTGGCGCGGCGAGTACGTAGAGCGGATAGAGCGCGGCGATGCCGAGACTGACGGAGTTGGGAATCTCGAATTCGACGGCGTCGCTACAGGCTGCCCAAGCCAGCAGAGCTAAAAAGCAAAAGACCAGAAATTGATCAGGCAGGACATGAAACATGATCGACGCTCCGTCTCACCTCCGGGCGATGACTGGCGAGGCTCGGGTGCGGGGCGTGACGGCGTGATACACGCTGTCACGCCCCACCCGATTGAGCTGTCGCTTGTCACTCGGGGTGAGAGCCCCCGGCGTAGCTACGACGCCTTAGAGGTTGCTCGCCACAGTGTCGAAGGTCTGGTTCAGGTTGCTGCCGACCAGATTGACCGCGACAATAATCGCGATCGCGATGAGCGAGGCAATCAGGCCGTACTCGATCGCGGTGACGCCCGAACGGTCCTTGAAAAGGCGATTGACGTTAGACAGAATCATCAACATAACGATGCTCCTCCAGAAGGGGGTTCCCGTTGACACGCTACGGGGCGGAGTAAACGGCGGCGGGATTAAAATGAAGTTACGGATTGAATCCGTCGTCGGGCAATTAGCTCAAATGCAATCGATGTTTACGACGATATGAATTCGTTAAGCATGGGTCGCGCTCTTCTTTTGTGCTTAGATCGCCGGAGAGTTCCGCAACAACGATCAGCCGCAGTGCCGACAACGCGAAATGGATCGAGTGATGAGCGCGCGACAGCGGCTGGCCGAGAAGCCGAGCCACCAGGACTTCGAATTCGACTACAATCATAATGTCGTCTACTTCAAGGGGCGCGCGATCCACCTGTCGCCCCATGAAGCCGACATTCTCCAGGTGCTGCTCAACAATCGCGCGCGCACCACGCCGCTGGGCCTGCTCATCCAGCAGGTCTACGGCTCCTCCGAGCCCGAGACCGCCGCGGTGTCGATTCGCGTCTCGGTGCACTCGCTGCGCAAGAAGCTGCTCGAGACCGGCATCAAGATCAAGGCCGAGCCGCGCGTCGGCTACGAGATCGACGCCGCCGCCGTGCCCGAGCTCAACCGGCGCTTGAGCGACAAGATTCTCCTGGCGCTCAATACAGCCAAGGCCTCGGGCGAGCGCGAGATCGTCGAGCAGCTCCAAATCGCCTACGACATGGCCGAGACGCGACGCCGCCAATGGCTTGCATCGCACGGCCGCGCGCCGGCCGCGGAGCGCCCCGCGGAGCCCAGCGCCGGAGCGCCGGCCTGAGCGCCAGCCGCCCGCTAATCCCTCTCGCGGATTAATCCTTCGCTAACCGCATCGCGCCCAGCATGAGCGCGCCGGCGCGGCGAGCGGCCGCGGGCTCGCTCCTCTTTCACGCGGCTTGACCAATGGCTCTCCCGGAATTGCGCAACGCTCGGCCCGCCACGCGGCGACCCGCCGCGCGCGCAGCGGCGCGGCGCGGCCTGAGCCTCGATCACGCAACGCCGCTTCTGGTGGCGCTCTTTGCCTATGCGCTGATGCTGTGGTCGGCTCCGAAGCTGCTCCATGACGGCGACACCTTTTTCCACATCGCCGCCGGGAATTGGATCTGGGCGCATGGGCAGGTGCCGCACACGGACCCGTTCTCCTTCACCATGCGAGGCGCCCCTTGGATCGCGCATGAGTGGCTCGCCGAATTTGTGCTCGCAGCCGCCTATGCCGCGCTCGGCTGGACGGGCGTCGTCGCGGCGAGCGCGGCGGCGATCGCCGCCGCCTTTTGGCAACTCACGCGCTTTCTCGAGACGAAGCTTCACCCGACCGCGATGCTGCTCGGCCTCGCGGCGAGCTTCCTCCTCGCCGCGCCGCATTTGCTCGCGCGTCCGCACGTCTTCGCCATGCCGATCCTGGTGGCGTGGATGATCGCACTGGAGAAGGCTCCGGCGCGCGGCCGTCCGCCTTCGCTTTATATCCTGCCGCTCATGACGCTTTGGGCCAATCTCCATGGCGGCTTCGTCATCGGCCTGGCGCTGATCGGCCTTCCTGCCCTCGAAGCTGTTCTTGCCGCGCCCGATTGGACGGCGCGCAAGACCGCCGCGCGCGCTTGGGGCGGCTTTTTTCTCGCGGCGGCGCTCGCCGCCACGCTGACGCCCAACGGCTTCGAAGGGCCGCTCTTCGCCTTCCGGCTCGCGCGACAAAGCTTCTCGCTCGACTTCATCGGCGAATGGCACAGCACGGACTTCACCCATTTTCAGCCGCTCGAGATCTGGATCCTCGGCCTGCTTCTCCTCGGCTTCTGGCTGCGCCCGCGCCTGCCCTGGACGCGCCTCGCCCTGCTCTTGGGTCTCGTCCATCTGTCGCTCGCGCATGCGCGCAACACCGATCTGCTCGCGCTCATCGGACCGGTCGTCCTCGCACAGCCGCTCGCCCAGGCGCTCGGGCGCAAGGCGCAGCATCGCAACGCGGCGCGCCCCGATCCGCGCCTCTGGCTTGTCGGCGGCGCGGCCGCCTTGCTGCTGAGCGTCATCGCCTGGATAAAGCCGGTCCCGCCGCTCGATCAGCGCGTGGCGCCGAAGGACGCGCTCGCGGCCGCGACTGCCGCCGGCGCCATCGGCCCGGTCTTCAACGCTTACGATTTCGGCGGCTATCTGGTATTCGCGGGCGTCGCGCCTTTCGTCGATGGACGGGTCGACGTCTATGGCGACGCCTTCATGGAGCAATATGCCGACGCCGTCGCCGCGCGCGGCCAGGCGCTGCCGCGGCTCCTCGACCGGTACCACATCGCTTGGACCTTGCTTCAGCCACAAATGCCCGCGGTCGCGGCGCTCGATCGCTCGCCCGACTGGGTCCGCGTCTATGGCGACGCCAATGCCGTCGTGCATCGTCGCCGCGGCGGCATGCCGTCGCCCCGTCCTTGACCGCGAGCGGCCGCGGCATCGGACGATTGGGTCTAGAGGGCGGCATCGCTTCGGGTTAGGCTCTTCGCGCTCGAACCCCCGGGCCGAAAGCGATCTTCGGCCCTCGCCAGCGGAGCCGCATCATGACCCGGACGCTCTCCCTCGCTGTTCTCCTTGCCGCGCTCATCGCCCTCGGCGGACGCAGCGAGCCAGGCTTCGTCAGCCAAGCTTGGGCGGCTTGCGATCCCGGCGACAAGCTCGACAAGACGACGGTGGACGAGACGCGGCAGAAGCTGCAGAAGGCAGGCTACAAATCCATCCACGACCTGCGCAAAGGCTGCGACAACACCTGGCACGCCAAAGCGACCAAGGACGGCACCGAATCATCGGTCGCCGTGCTTGCCGACGGCACCGTCGTCAAGGAGGCCGAGTGAGCCGAGCGCCCACGCCGCGCGTCGCGGCGCCGATCCTGGTGCCGCGCATGTTGTGCCGCGAGCGGGCCATCCCCCGGTGAGATTTCCCTGCGCCGTGCCGTGGTCGAGTTCGGCATGAACGCTCCCCGGGCGGTCGCCGAGCCGCGCGCCGGCACGGACGGCTTGATCGATCTGTTCCTCGCCTTCCTCCAGATCAGCCTCTCGGGCTTCGGCGGCGCGATCAATTGGGCGCATCGCGCGCTGGTCGAGCAGCGGCGCTGGATGAGCGATGAAGATTTCACCGAGACCTTGAGTCTCTGCCAGTTCCTGCCGGGACCCAACATCGTGAATTTTGCGATGTGCCTCGGCCAGCGTCAGCATGGGCTCAGCGGCGCGCTCGCCGCGCTCGCGGGGGTCGTGGTGGTTCCGCTCGGCATCTTCGTCGCGCTGGGCGCGCTTTACACGAGCTTTGGCCAGTTGGCGGTCATTCATGGCATCCTCAGCGGCATTTCCGCCGCGGCCGCCGGCTTCATGATCTCGATCGCCATCCGCATCGCCGGCCCGCATCGGCGCCGGCCCTGGTCGGCCGTGTTCGGCGGCGCGGCCTTCATCGGCATGGGCTTTCTCAAATTCCCGCTGGTCTATGTTCTGCTGTGCCTCGCGCCGCCGAGCATCGGCGTCGCCTGGTGGCTCGAGGCGCGGCGGCGATGAGCACAGGCAGCCTGCTGTGGCAGATCGCGGCGCAATTCGCGCTGCTCTCGCTGCTTTCGGTCGGCGGGGTGAACGTGATCCTGCCGGACGCGCATCGCTTCGTGGTCGAAGTCCATCACTGGCTGACCGATCAGGAATTCGCCGATTTCTTCGCCATCGCGCAAGCCGCGCCCGGCCCGAATTTCCTGATGTTCGGCTTGATCGGCTGGAAGATCGCCGGCGCGCTCGGCGCGATCGTCGCCACGCTCGCGATCGGCGTTCCGGCCGCGACCGTGGCGTTCATTGTCGGCGGCCTGTGGCATCGCTTCCGCAACGCGCCCTGGCGCCGCATCGTGCAAGCGGGCTTGGCCCCCGTCACGATCGGCCTCGTATTCTCGTCCGGATTGGTGCTCGGCACCGCGGCCGATCACGATTGGATCACTTTCGCGATCACCGCCGCGACGGCGATCATCGCGCTCGGCACGAACTTCAATCCGCTCTGGCTGTTCCTCGCCGCGGGCGTGCTCGGCGCGGTCGGATGGGTGTGACCGCCGCGCGCGGATTGCGACCTTGAGACGAAGGAGATGACGATGCAGCTGATTCTGCCGCAGGCCGAAACCATCGCCGCGCGGCTGCGCGCGAAGAAGCACCGCATCGCCATTGCCGAATCCTCGACCGGCGGCCTCGTCTCGGCCGCGCTGCTCGCCGTGCCGGGCGCGTCGGATTATTTTCTCGGCGGCGCGGTCGTCTATACGCAGCAGGCGCGCCTCGCGCTGCTGGGCCTCGGCGCGAGCGACTTGGCGGGGCTGCGCCCCTCGACCGAAGCCTATGCCAGCCTCGTCGCCCGTCGCGCCCGCGAGCGCTTCGGCGCCGACTGGGTTCTGGCCGAGACCGGCGCGGCCGGCCCGACCGGCAATCGCTACGGCGATCGGCCCGGCCATAGCTGCATCGCGATCGCGGGTCCGATCGAGCGCGCGATCACGATCGAAACCGGGCAAGCCGACCGCGCCGCCAACATGGAGGCTTTCGCCGCGGCGGCGCTCGACCTCCTGGCGCAGGCGCTCGCCTAGGCGCGCGCCTCGCTTCGACCGCTTTGGGAGGCGCGGCTCGCCTTGCGCGCGGCGCTGCGGCTCAGCAATGCGCGCGCCGCCGCGCTGTCCATGCCGCGCCAAGTCCGGCTCTTGATGCGCCAACCCTGGCGCGTGCGCACCAGCTCCCAGCGATTGGCGGAGAGGCGCAGCACGCGATAGCCCTTGGACGTCCCATGCGCGGCGAGCGCAAAGGGCTCGCCCTTGGGATCGGCGGCGAGGATTTGCAAATAGGAGGTCGCAACCGCTTTGTCGCCGTCGATCTCGATCTGCGGCAGGCCCGAGAAATGGCAGATGCCCTGGGCTTGCGCGTCCTTGAAGCCGGGCGAGTCGAGGATCGCCATCATCGCGCGATAGTCTTTGGCGCCCTCGCCCATATCGACGACGCCGTCATCGCACCAATAGGCGGCGGCACGGTCGCGCGACGCGCTGTCGGTCGCGGGCGGGTGGCTCGCGATCAGATCGAGGATGGCAAGCCGGTCTTCGACCGCGCGCAGACGCTTCTCGAGGCTGTCGCGGCGGGTTCGTTTCGCGGGCATGAGCGGTTCTCCCTTTCTCGCGCGCCGCGGCGGCGGCGTGCGGCATTATGGTGATCTCGAAACCGGGGCGCGGTTCCGCCACAATGGCGCCGGCCGGAGCAATTATGGATCGAACCTCACCGCGGACAAGCCTGACCGATCGCGCCCGGAGGCAGATGCGCGAGGCGCTCGAGGGCCGGCGGCGCGGCCTCGGGCTCTTCCTGCCGTTTTTCGGCCCGGCGATCGTCACCTCCGTCGCCTATATCGACCCCGGAAATTTCGCCACCAACATCCAGGCCGGCGCACGCTACGGCTATCAGCTGCTTTGGGTCGTACTGTTCGCCAATCTCATCGCCATGCTGTTTCAAGCGCTTTCGGCCAAGCTCGGCATCGTCACCGGGCGCAACCTCGCGGAGCTCTGCCGCGCGCAATTCCCGCGCCCCGTCGTCATCGCCATGTGGCTCGTCAGCGAGATCGCCGCCATGGCGACCGATCTCGCCGAGTTCCTCGGCGCCGCGATCGGGCTGTCGCTGCTTCTCGGCATGCCGCTGCTCGCCGGCATGGCGGTGACCGCGATCGTGACCTACCTGATCCTCAGCCTCGAGCGCTGGGGCTTTCGGCCGATCGAGCTCGTGATCGGCGGCCTCGTCGCGGTCATCGCGCTGTGCTACTTGATCGAGCTGTTCATCGCGCCGGTCGATTGGGGCGCCGCGGCAAAGCACAGCGTC
>DATEKH010000015.1:0-15235 GCA_035277525.1 Allostellaceae bacterium | reverse complement strand
TCGCCGCGGGCGGCATCGCCGACGGCCGCGGCCTCGCGGCAGCGCTGGCGCTAGGCGCCGATGGCGCGCTGCTCGGCACGCGCTTTCTCGCCAGCGAGGAATCGCCGCTCCATGCGAATTTCAAGCAATCGATCGTCGATGCCGACGGCCACGACACGCTGCTGTCGGAAATTCCCGACCTCGCGGCGGGAAAAGTCTGGCCGGGTGCGATGTCGCGCTCCAAGCGCAACGGCTTCATCGATCGCTGGGCCGGACGCGAATGGGCGCTGCGCCGCGACCAGGCGCAGGCGCTGGCCGAGGTGCAAGCCGCGCGCCAACGCGGCGATATCGAGGCTGCGCCTTTGTCCATGGGCCAGGATTCGGGCCTCATCCGCGACATTCCGCCGGCCGCCGAGATCGTTGTCCGCATCGCGCGCGAGGCCGAGGAGATTCTCGCGCGCAAGCTCCCGCAACTGCTACAGTGACGATCGCAAGAAACCGGGCTGCGCATGACCGAGCGTAATCTGGGCGCGGGTTTCGTCGTCGCGCTGGGCGCGATCACCTTGACCAGTCCGCTCGCCATCCATCTCTTCTTGCCGGCGATGCCAGACGTGAAAGCGGGGTTCGATGCCTCCGACGCGCTCGTCCAGGCGACGTTCAGCGTGACGTTTCTGGCGATGGCGGTCGCGACCCCGGTTTATGGCAGCCTCTCCGACCGCTACGGACGGCGCCCTGTCTTGCTCGCCGGGCTCGGGCTCTTTCTTCTCGGCAGCCTCGCCTCGGCGCTTGCCGTGTCGATTTTCACGCTGATCGCCGGCCGGTTGGTTCAGGCGCTGGGCGCGGCGTGCGGGCTTACCCTTGCTCGCGCCATCGCGCGTGATGCTTACGGACCTGCGGCGCTCGTCAAGGCGATCGCATATCTGACGATGGCGTACACGCTGGGACCGATGGTCGCGCCGACGGCGGGCGGGCTCTTGATCGACAATTTCGGTTGGCGGAGCGTGTTCTGGTTCGCGCTCGCCGCGGGCGGGGCGATTGCGGCGTCATCTTATTTCGTGCTGGTCGAAACCCATGCGCGCAGCGGGGGCGGAGCTTCGTCCGGGGTCCTCCGCCACTACGGCGCTCTGCTGCGCGATCAACGGTTCATCGCCTTCATCCTGCAACCCGGCTTCATGTCCTTCATGTTCTTTGCCGTCGCCGCGGCGTCGCCCTTTCTGATGAAGGACGTCCTCGGCCGGTCCGAGACCGAATATGGCCTCTATTTCATGTGCTTTCCTGCGGGATATTGCAGCGGCAATCTGATCTCGAGCCGTTTGAGCGGTCGGGTCGCGATCGAGACCATGGTGCTGGCTGGCGCACTCGTCTGTCTTGCCGCGGCGGTCGCGCAAGCGGCCTGCGTCCTCGCCGGCCTGCTCTCGCCGCTGATCATCTTCGTGCCGGGCGGCGTGATGAGCTTCGCGCAGGGCCTGTCGCTGCCCAATGCCCAAGCGGGCGCGATGCGCATCCGGCCGGAACTCGCCGGCACGGCGGCCGGGCTGGGCGTGTTCGTCCAGATGCTGCTCAGCGCGCTGTCGTCGCAGCTCTACGGCTTTCTCGCCGACGGCACGGCTCTGCCGATGATCTGGATTTCCTCGGCGGGCGTGGTTTTTGCGGTGGCTGCGGCGGTTTATTCCTATGTCAAGCGCGGCGCCGACGCAGAAGCGCTCGCCGCCGCTGCGCCCGTTCCATCCCCGCGGCGGCCGGAAACCCGCATTGGCAGGGCCTGAGATGCGCGCTGCCCGCCATAATCTCGGCACGCCGCGCCAAGGCGCGACCGCGCTACCCCGTCAAGCGGTTCGCCTGGTAATCGGCGAAAGCCTGGCGAATTTCGTCGACCGTGTTCATCACGAACGGCCCATAAGCGACAACCGGTTCGTGGATGGGCAAGCCGCCGAAGAGCACGCCGCGCATCGGCTGCTCCGCCTCGATGGCGAGAAGGTCGATCGCGTCGCCGCCATCAGGCCGCGGCTCGACCCAGGCGACCGCCGGCGCAGACACTTTTCGCCGCTCGCGGCCGAGCAGGACCGAACCTTCGAGCAGGTAAAGGAAGGCGCGAAACTGTGCCGGGATTTCCTGCGCGAAGCTGCGGCCGGCTTCCATGGCGATGTCGATGAACATGACGGGCCAGTGGCTGCCATGCGGCTGGACGATGTCGCCGGAGCGTCCGGCGTAGACCCGCAGCTCGATCCCGTCCATGCGGCGCAGCGGGACGGTCGCGAGCGGCTGATCGATATAGCGCGCGGGGATCATCTTGGCCGCGGCCGGAAGATTGACCCAGAGCTGCAAGGTATGGGCGGTGTCCCGCCCATGCGGCATCTCGCTGTGAAGAACGCCGCGCCCGGCCGTCATCCATTGCACGTCGCCCGGTCGCAGAACGCCGTCCGCGCCGGTGTGGTCGCGATGGCGCAGCGCGCCGCCCAGCACCAGGGTCACGGTTTGCATGCCGCGATGCGGGTGCGTCTCGAACCCGCCGGGCGCCGCGAACCAGTCCTCGGAAAGATGGAGGAAGGGCGACTGCTCGGCATAGGCATTTGGCCGCAGCATCGTGCGCTTGGCCTGAACCTGATCGCTCGGTCCGCGCTCGACAGGCCGCTCGATACGGTCGATTTGCCGTTCCACGAGAACCACTCCTCAAAGGCGTCTCGTCGATCGAATATAGGGAAGTCCCTTGGAATGTCGAACCGGGATGCGTGGAAGAATTAAGGAGACGAAAAGCGATGTATGATGTCGTCATCGTCGGCTATGGGCCGACGGGAATGCTCGCCGCCATTCTGCTCGGCCGCGCGGGTCACCGCGTCGCCGTCGTCGAGCGCTATCGCACGCTCTACAATCTGCCGCGCGTGGGCATCGTCCATGACGACGTTCTGCGCATGTTCCAGGAAGTCGGATGCGTCGAGGACATCTGGCCGGCGACGCATTTCCTGCCGGTCTACGAGCTGGCCAAGCACGGGCAGGTCCTGCTGTCGAGCGAGGTGTCGCCGATGGCGACGCATGGTTGGCCCGAATACACCTCGATCTATCAACCCTCCTTCGAGAAGGAGCTCGACCGCATCGCTCGCGCGGTGCCTTCGGTCGAGATCCTGTCCGGCGAGACCGCCACGTCCCTCGATCAAGGTCGCGCCAGCGCCGGCGTGACGGTGACGGATAGCGACGGCCAGATGCGGCGGATCGAAGGTCGGTTCGTGATCGGCGCCGATGGCGGCAACAGCTTCGTTCGCCGCGCTTTGGGCGTGGAATACGAGAACCTGGGCTTCGATCAGGATTGGCTGGTGATCGACGCCAAGGAGATTCGCGCGCGCCCGGACCTGCCGGCCATGCGGCAATTTTGCGAGCCCGAGCAGCCGGGCGTCACCTTGTTCATGGGCCCGCATCACCGCCGCTGGTCGTTCATGATCTTTCCCGGCGAATCGCCCGAAGACGCGATCAAGCCCGAAAGCGTCTGGCGACGGCTCGATCGGCCCGAGGGCGCGACGCCCGACGAATACGAGCTCGTCCGCGTCGCGTCCTATAAATTCCAGTCGCTCTATGCCCGGCAATGGCGTGTCGGCCGCGTCTTTCTTGCAGGCGACGCGGCGCATCAGATGCCGCCTTTCCTCGCGCAAGGCCTGTGCTCGGGATTCCGCGATGCGCACAACCTCGCTTGGAAGCTCGATCTCGTGCTCAAAGATCTCGCGCTGCCGGACTTCCTCGATACCTATATGGCGGAACGCGGGCCGAGCGCGCACGCCACCATCGTCGAAAGCATGCGCGTCGGGCAGCATGTCAACGAGCGCGATCCCGAGAAAGTGAAGCTGCGCGATGAGCAACTCATGGCCATGCAGGCCGAGAAAGACCGCGCGCGCGGCGAAAAGCGATTGATCGCCTTCCGCGTGCCGGGCGTCGAAGCGGGCTTCATCGCGCGGGGCGGAGTGCCGGGCGCGGGCGATGCCTTTCCTCAAGCGCGCGTGCGCCGCGGACGCGCAGAGGGACGGTTCGACGACGTCGCCGGACGCGGCTTTATCATTCTTGCCCGCGGCGTCGATCTGTCGCGCGCTCTCGGCGGCGAGGATCGCGCGTTTTGGCAGCGCCTCGGCGGCTCGCTCGTCACCCTCGCCGATTCGTCGAGCCCGGCATCGCCCGACGCGGTGATCGATGCAGAGGGGCTTTATGGCCGGCTGATGGACGAATATCGCTGCGATGTCATCGTCAAGCGGCCTGACTATTATATGTTCGGCGCCTGCCGCACGGATGGATTGAAGGCGCTGATCGCCGATTTGCGCGAACAGCTGCGAGCCGGCGCCAGCATCGCATCGTGAGACCAAAATGGCCGGCGCACCGGCCGGACGTGAAGGAGGCTTGAGCAGCCATGGCGACACGCATTGACGAAATCAGCGACGGAATTTTCCGCATCTCGACTTTCGTTCCCGCGATCAACCCGCCGACGGGCTTCACCTTCAACCAGTTTCTGGTGAAGGCCGAGCAGCCGCTCCTGTTTCATTGCGGCCATCGCAAGATGTTCCCGCAGATCGCCGAAGCGGTGTCGCGAGTCATGCCCGTCAGCGCGCTCCGCTGGATCAGCTTCAGCCATGTCGAGGCCGATGAGTGCGGTGCGCTCGAGAACTGGCTTGAGGCGGCACCCGCCGCCACGGCGGCGCATAGCGCAGTGGGTTGCCGCATCTGGATCGGTGACCTCACCGATCGGTTGCGGGCGTTGCGCGACGGCGAGACCATCGACCTCGGCGGCAAGCGTGTCCGCCATCTCGATACGCCGCATCTGCCGCATGGCTGGGATGCGGGCCTCCTCTTCGAGGAAACGAGTGCAACGCTCTTTTGCAGCGATCTCTTCGCGCATGGCGGCAACGGCCCGGCGGTGACGGGCGAGGACCTCGTCTCCATCGCCATCGAAAGCGAGGAGCGCTCGCAATCGATGAGCCTCACCCCAGCGACCGCCGCGACGCTCCGCCGGCTCGCCGGGCTTGCGCCGCGGACGCTCGCGGTGATGCATGGCTCGTCTTATGCGGGCGATGCCGTGGCGTCTCTTGGCGCGCTCGCCGACCATGCGGAGCGAAAGCTGAAATCTCTGGCCGCATGAGCAAGCGCGTTCCCGTCCTGATCGTCGGCGGTGGACCGGTCGGGTTGTTGCTCGCCGCCGAATTGGGTTGGCGCGGCATCGATTGTTTGCTGGTCGAACGCGATGCGCCGGAGGAGCGCGCGAAATACAGCCGGATCATGCAGATCGGCGTGCGGACGATGGAGTTCCTGCGCCGTCTCGGTGCGGTCGAGGCCGTGAAGAACTGGGGCTTCCCCCCGGATTTCCCGCTCGACAATGTGTTCCTGACCAGCCTGACGGGGTACGAGATCGCGCGATTCGAGATGTATGCGCTGGGCTCGATCCGGCCCAATCCCTTCAGCCCCGAGCATCAGTGGCATTGTCCGCAATTCGTGTTCGACCCGATCCTGCAGCGGCTCGCGGCGTCGTTCCCAAGCGTGTCGCTGCGCTATGGCTGCCGTCTCGAGAACTTCGAAGAGCACGCGACCGGGATCGTTGCGACCGTGGTCGACGAAACAAACGGCCGGCGCGAAACCATTGAGGCCGCGTATCTCGTCGGCTGCGACGGATTTGCCAGCACGGTGCGCGAGCGCGTCGGTCTGCGGATGGCAGGCGAGCAGCTCATCGACCGCTCGCTCAACATCGAGTTCCGCCTGCCCGGCCTTCATCGCCTTCACGACAAGGGCGACGCTGGGCGGTATATCTGCGTCGGGCCCGAGGGAACCTGGTCGACGACCATGGCGGTCGACGGCAAAGAGCTTTGGCGTATCCTGCTCTATACCAAGACCGAGGATGTCAGCCGCATCGACGCGCGCGCGATCGTGCGCCGCTTGATCGGCCGCGATGCGGCATTCTCGATCGCCGGCGTGGTCGCGTGGAGCCGCCGCGCGCTCAACGCCGAGCATTTCCGGCGCGGGCGGGTGTTTATCGCCGGCGATGCGGCGCACTCGCACCCGCCCAATGGCGGCTTCGGCATGAACACGGGCGCGGCCGACGCCGCCGATCTCGGCTGGAAGCTCGCCGCGGTGCTGCAAGGCTGGGCGCCGCCCGCGCTGCTCGACAGCTACGAGATCGAGCGCCGTCCGGTTTGTCAGCGCGCGATCGACGAGGCGATGCGCGAGCTCCACCGCTTGCGCGAAGAAACGCGCTACCCTGCCATCGACCAGCCGGGGCCGGACGGCGAGCACGACCGCCGCTTGCTTGCCGAGCGGCTGAACGCCGGGTTTGCCGGCAGCCGCGTGTGGTATCGCTGGGGCATGCATCTCGGATACATCTACGAGCCGTCGCCGATCATCGTGTCGGATGGCACGGCGCTGCCGCCCGATGATACTTATGGCTATGTTCCAACCGCGCGTCCGGGCGCCCGCGCGCCGCATGGGGTGCTGGCCGATGGGCGCTCCATCCTCGATCTCTTCGGGCGAAGCTTCGTCTTACTCCGTTTCGACGAGAAAGCCGCTGCCGACGCGCTTCTCGCGGCCGCGCGCCGGCGCGGCATGCCGCTCGATCTGCGGGATATCGACGATCCGAGGCTCGCCGCGACCTATGAACAGGACTTGGTGCTGGTGCGGCCCGATGGCCATGTGGCCTGGCGCGGACCAAGCGCGCCAAGCGACCCGCTCGCGCTCATCGACCGCGTGCGCGGCGCGGCAGGCGCGACTTAAGGCAACCGGGCGCCATCAAGCGCGGCGCGCGGCCACGCACGGTCCGGCGCCGCGCACCGTATCGATCAAGCTCAGCGCGTCGGGCGGAATGTCTCGTCCGCGCCAGGCCACATGGCCATCGGGCCGAACGAGCACCAGCGGGAGCGCGTAAATCGCGGCAGCCTCGCGCGAGTCGATGTGGCGGATCGCGAGCGGCACGCCGCGCCGCCTCGCGGCGTCCTCGAGCCGCTCGGTCAAGCGATCGGCGAAGTTCAGCAGGGTAAAGCCGGAGCCGAAGAGATCGAGAATCGATCGTTGGGGCGTGAGCCAGACATGCGGCGCGCGCGCCCCCGGGAAACTCGTTGGCGCATAGCCGACCGTATCGTCCGCGGGCTTTGGCGAGCCGTCCGGCGCAACGATAGGCGACGGATCATAAATGTAGCCGAGGTGAACGCCGACCGGATGCCATGATTTCTCGTTCTCTTCGACGAGCCGCCGGCCGACCGTGCGGCGCACGGCTTCGCCTTCGGGCGTTGGTGCTGCGATTTCGGAATGGGGACGGGCGCTGATCAAGCGCTGGTAATTGCTGAGCGACATCTCGGCGGCGCGCGCCGAGGCGGGACGCCTTTCGTAGTCGTAGCTCTCGAGCAGCGTCGGTCCGCCCCAGCCCTCGAGCACGGCGGCCAATTTCCAGCCGAGGTCGAACGCGTCCTGAATCCCGGTGTTCATGCCGAGACCGCCATTGGGCGGATGGGCATGCGCGGAATCGCCGGCAAGGAACACGCGCCCGTCCATGAAGCGGTCGGCCACGGTGCGCTTGCGCACCCAGAGGCTCTTATCCTCGATCTCGTGCGGAACCGCGCGGCCCATGCAGCGGTGGAAGAGCGCCGAAATATCGGTGTCCTGAAGCTTATCGGCATCGAGCCCGACGAGCTGCAGGCGCCACAAATCCTTGCCGTCAACCGCGGTGAGGAAGGACCAGGTTCCTTCGGGTCCGACGAAAACGTAGCGGAAGGCCTGAAGCTTGTCGTGATATTGCGCGAGATCGCGGATACGCAGATAGATCGTCATCGACCAATCGATATGGCGCTCGCCGCGCAACTCGATCCCGAGCAGCTCGCGCACCGTGCTGGCAAAGCCGTCGCAGCCGACCAGATAAGCGCAGCGAATGGTCTCGCGCTTCTCGGTGTTCGTGTCGCGCAATGTAGCCGTCACGCCCTCGTCGTCTTGCACGAAGCTTTCGAGCTTCGTGCGGTGGCGGAACGCGATTTGCGGAAAGCTCCGCGCGTAATTCTGGAGGATCGGGTCGAACCAGGTCTGGGGACAGGGCAAGGAGCGTTCCGGGCTGAAAGCCGACGAGACTTGCTCGGCGAGCGAGGGCGTCTCCACCCGCCCGATCTCGTAGCCCGTCATATCGGTGACGAAGGCGCTGTCGAGGCGATGCTCGAGCGGAAAGCCCCAATGGCGCACCGTGTCGGCGATGCCGAGCTGGCGACAAAATTCCATGGTGCGAACGCTCACTTCGAGCATCTTGGCCGTGCCGATCTTGTTCTCGTTCTGCTCGACGAGCAGCGCGCGCACGCCGCGCCTGCCCAAATCGCCCGCCAGCGCAAGCCCGATCGGGCCGCCTCCCGCGATCAACACCGGCACGTCGATGCTCATTCGTCACCCCCGCCGCCCAAAGAAATGAGGCGCGCCCGCGACTCTCTTAGCCGCGCCGGCCATCACCGGCAATAACACCTGGCGGGCGGGAATTCGGGAAAAGCTGCGCCGGAGGCTCAGCGCGCGGCCGAGCGCCGGCGCAGCGTGATGAGGGTTTCGCGCTCGCGCTCCTCGCGCAGCACCGACGAGCGAACCCGCAAGAGGTCACGGCGCGCAACAATGCCGGCAACGGTGTCGGTGCCGCGGCGCAGGATCGGAACGCGTCCTACTCCAGTCTCCGCCATGCGGTCGGCAACGCGGCCGACGAGCTCGTCCTCATATGCGGTGACGAGTTCCTGAATTCCGAGTTGTTCGGTTACGGGCTTCTCCGGCGGCGGAGACTCGACAGTCCAGCGCAGCGCGTCGGCGCGTGCGACCATGGCCGCGAGCGTCCCGTCGGGCCGCACCACGGGGTAGCTCTTGTGACGCGGCATCGCGGCGCTGCGGCTCGTGAAGAAGCCTACCGCCTCCCCGACCGTGGTTTCTTCGGGCAAGGTGACGACCGGCTGCGCCATGATCTCCGAAATGCGCATCGTGTCGAAAGGATCGACCGAATATTCGCGCACCACGTGATAGCCGCGCCGCGCGACCTTTTCGGTAAGGATGGAGCGCCGCAACAGCAGAACCGTCGTGCCATGCGCGACCGCGCAGGCGATCGCCAGCGGCAAAAGCGCGCTGAGATCGCCGGTGAGCTCGAGCGCGAACACCATCGCAGTCAAAGGCGAGCGCATGGTCCCGGCCATGATCGCCGCCATGCCGACGAGCGCCCAGGTACCGGTGTTGCCAAAGGGGAGCACGTTGCCGAGCAGCGCCGAAAGGCTTCCGCCCATCATCAATAACGGGGCGAGCACGCCGCCCGATGTGCCAGAGCCCAGGGCCACCGCCCAAATGAGCGATTTGACGGCAAGGAGGCGCAGCGCGGCGACGCGCCCCACCTCGCCCCGAAGCAACGCGGCGATGTTGTCGTATCCGACGCCCAGCGCATGCGGCTCGATCAAGCCGCCGAGCCCGATGACGGCGCCGCCGATCAGCGGCCACCACATCCAATGGATCGGCAGACGCTGAAACAAATCCTCGCTTTTGTAGACCATGGCCGTGAGGAGGCCCGAAGCAAGGCCGGAGGCTACGCCGATCCCGGCGCAGACGAGCAGGCCAAGCGCGGGCAGGGCGGGGCTCGGCGCCATCGGGAAAAGCGGGCCGGGACCGATGAGCCACGGCCGCAGCCCTGCGGCGACGACCGACGCCAACGCCACCGGCACGAAACTGCGCGGCTTCCACTCGAAGAGCAGCAATTCGACCGCGAGCAGCATGCCGGCAATCGGCGTGCCGAAGGTCGCCGCCATGCCGGCGGCGGCGCCGGCGACGAGAAGGGTTTTGCGCTCGGCGCCTGAAAGGTGGAACAGCTGCGCGAACAGCGAGCCGAGCGCGCCGCCGGTCATGATGATCGGGCCTTCGGCGCCGAACGGGCCGCCCGTGCCGATCGACAGGGCGGAAGAGAGCGGCTTCAGCAGCGCGACCTTCGGCTCGATCCGGCTGCGGCCGATCAAGATCGCTTCCATCGCCTCGGGGATGCCGTGACCGCGGATCTTTTCCGAGCCGAAACGGGCCATCAACCCGATCACCAGGCACCCCGCCACGGGCACCAGAGCCGCGTACCATCCGAGCCGGGTGGCGGCGATCGAACGGTGCACGAAGCCGAACACGCCGAAATAGGCGATATTCGTCACCAGATCGATCAGATGGAGCAGCGCCCAGGCGGCGCAGGCTCCGGCGACGCCGACCGCCAGCGCCATACTCGCCATCAACAGCAAGCGGCGATCGGCGCTGAAGTCGCCGAGCCGGTCGTCGATGGCTGAATTCGCTGCGGTGCGGTGTGCGCGTCCGGAATTCGCAGACGAGCGGAGGGCACGTAACAAGCGCTTAACCATGAGAGTCAAAGGCGATACCGAAAGATACTCGGGTAATCAAGGAAGCCGGGCCATATATATCGCACTGCGATATAAATTGTTGGTTTCTTTTTGCATGCCTGTCCTCCGCACCGGGCGATGACGCGCCCGCGCCCCGCTTCGCGGCTTGCCAAAGCCGATTACGAGACCTTGGCCGAGTTCCGCCACCTGTTGCGGCGGTTCGTCGCGTTCAGCGACGCCGCCGCCGAAGCCGCGGGCCTGCGCCCGCAGCAGCACCAGGCCTTGCTGGTGATCAAGGGATTTGCCGGCCGCGAGCGCATCACCATCGGCGAATTGGCCGAGCGCCTCGGCATCCGCCATCACAGCGCCGTCGGGCTGGTGGATCGGCTCGCTGCCCGAAACCTCGTGCGCCGCCGCGCGGACCGGATGGATCGCCGGCAGGTGGAGATCGCACTGACGCCGCGGGCCGAGGCCCTGCTGACGCGGCTCAGCCTTGCGCACCGCGGCGAGTTGACGCGCTTGGCGCCGCTCTTCCAAGGATTGTTCGCACAATTGCGAGCGCCACGGCCTCGCATCCGCCGCAACCGCCGTGAAAACGCTTGACCGTATTTCCGCCGGGCGCGACCCTTGCCGAGGTTGGCAAGCGAGGGTGCCGTGGATCGAGCGCAGCAGGCGCAAATGGCCGATGCTTTTCGCGCGCGGCACCATGCTTCCTCGGTGCTGCTCCTCCCCAATGCTTGGGATGCGCTGAGCGCGCGGCTCTTTGTCGCGGCCGGCTTCGACGCGCTGGCGACGACGAGCGGCGGGGTGGCCTGGGCATTGGGCTATCCGGATGGCGAAGTCGCGCCTTGGAGCGAGGTCGTGGCCGCCACCGCCCGGATCGTGCGCGCCGCGCAGGTTCCGGTGACGGCCGACATCGAAGCCGGCTACGGCGCCACCGCGGCGGATGTCGGCGCCCATGTCGCCGCCATCATTGAGGCCGGAGTTGTCGGCATCAATCTCGAGGACGGGCTGCACGGCGCGATTCGCTCGACCGATGACGCGGCCGCGCGGCTGCGCGCCGCGCGCGAGGCGGCGCAGCGCGCGGGCGTTCCGATCGTCATCAATGGGCGTTGCGACGTCTACCATTTGGAAGGCGGCTCGGACGACTCCCGTTTCGCCGAGACGGTTGCGCGTTGCAAAGCCTATCGCGCGGCCGGCGCGGATTGCTTCTATCCCTTCGGCTTGCGCGACCCCGCCACGATTGCGGCGCTGGTGCGGGAGGTCGATCTGCCGGTCAACATCACCGGCCGTCCTGGCATGCCGGATGCTGCGGCCTTCGAGCGGATGGGCGTCGCGCGGATCACCGTTGCGTCGGCCCCGACACTCGTCACAATGGCGGCGATTCAAAAGCTCGCGGGCGATCTGCATTCGAAACGCGGCTTCGATGTCTTGGCGAGCCCGGTCCGCCACCCCGACGCGCAAAAGCTTTTCTCGATGAAAGGATGAAGATCATGAAAGCACGCCTCGATCCACGCAAAGCCGCGCCGGAAGCCATGAAGGCGATGGGCGCTCTCCACGGTTATGTCCGCAATTGCGGCCTCGATCATCAGCTGCTCGAGCTGGTGAAGCTGCGCGCCTCGCAAATCAATGGCTGTGCCTGGTGCATGGATATGCACACCAAGGAGCTCCGTGCCGATGGCGAAAGCGAGCAGCGTCTCTATCTCATCAGCGCTTGGCGCGAATGCCCGTTCTATAGCGAGCGCGAGCGGGCCGCTTTGGCTTGGACCGAGGCGCTGACGAAATTGACCGACGGCGATGTGCCCGACGCAGTCTTCGAGACCGCGCGCGCCCAGTTCAGCGAGGAGGAGCTGGTGAAGCTCACCTTGGCCATCGTCGCGATCAACGGCGCGAACCGCATCAATGTCGGCTTCCGCGCCGTCCCGGGCGACTACCGTCCCGCCGCCCGCCGCGCCGCCGAGTAAGCCCGCGGCGCGGCGCCCGAGGAAATTCTTGGGCGCGACGGCGTTGTTGTGGCCGGGATTCCACGCTTCAGGCGGATCATGAGGCGTCCTTTCTCGCAAATCGCCCCAATCTATAGGTCGAGCAGGATAGGAGATGCGACGATGGCGAATCATCGCGATGAAGACCCTCCCGCCGAATTGAGCTCGCCGGCTTGCTCGATGAAGGAGGCGGAGGATGTCTATATGGGCTATGCGGGCAAGGAGGAGCTGAACGCGCTCCTCAACGAGCTGCTCGAAGCCGAGCGCGCTGGCGCGCGCGTCGCGCTCGAAAGTGCCAATGCCGCCCCAGCGGGCCCGGTCCGCGAATTGCTGGACGCGGTCCGCCACGACGAGGGGCGCTGGTGCGCGATGCTGCTCGGCCACCTCAAGGCGCGCGGCGAAACGCCATCCGCCAAGGTGGGCGGCTTCTATGAGAAGGCCATGGCGATCGCCGAGCTTGGCGAGCGCCTGAAATTCCTCAACCGCGGCCAGGGTTGGGTGGTGCGCAAGCTGCGGCAGATTCTGCCGCGGGTGCGGGACGACCGGCTGCACGCGGATTTGCGCGAAATGCTGCGCCTGCACGAGGTCAATATCGCGCGCGCCAACGACGTGGCCGGGCTGCGCCCAACGTCTTGACGCCGGAGAGCGGCAAGAAGCCGCGGGACTGGAGTCAGGCTCCGGCGGATCCGCCCAAGGCGATGCACAGCGCCAGCTGGCCGTTGACGAGGTTCATGGTCTTGCGCGCGGCCACCGGAACCGGAATCTTCCGCGTCTTGCAGTAAAGCAGAAGCGCCGCGGCGAGCTTTTCGCTGGCAATGGTCACGTGATCGCGGACCTCGTTGGTGTCGACGACGTCGCAATCGAGCTGGCAGCCATTGGCCGCGCTCACGCCAACATTTTCCACCCGACCTTTTGGAAAAGCCTGGTTGGAGCGCTGGTAGAACTGACGAAGCGCGGCCATGGCCTCGTCATTCGTAAAGATGATCTGCCTCAGCTCGGACGGCATGCCGGATGACCTGTGTAGTCGCGGCTCGATGACTTTGCCATGGGCTCGCACGCGCGCGTTCCCGGCCGAGCCGATGCACGCGACAAAGTTTAGGGGCGGGTTCGACACCAATTGGTTAACATCGCCGGCGCGCCGGATTAACGTGGCCGTAAGCATTTCGCCCGGTGATCCGGCGGTATCGCGCGTGACGGGAAGGACAAGTACGGAGCATGAGCACAAACGCGACCGATCGGCGCAACGAGACCAATCCTCTCCTTGGGCCGAACAAGCTGAAGCTCGGGCTGTTCGGCGTCAATGTCAGCAATGGCTGCGCCATCACCACGGCCGAAGAGCGTTTCCGCGCCACCTGGGCGGAAACGCTGGCGATCTCGCAGGCCGCGGACCGATTCGGCTACGAGGCGCTGGTGCCGGTCGCGCGCTGGAAGGGCTTCGGCGGCGCAACCAACTTCAACGGCACCAATTTCGATACCTATACCTGGGCGGCCGGCGTTGGCCAGGCGACGCGGCGGGTGGGCGTTCTCACCACCTCGCATGTCCCGACCGTCCATCCGGTAATGGCGGCCAAGCAAGCCGCCACGGTCGATCACATCAGCAACGGACGCTTCGCGCTCAACATCGTCTGCGGCTGGTTCGCGCCCGAGCTCGAGATGTTCGGCCGCGACATCATGGAGCACGACACGCGCTACGACTACGCCGCCGAATGGATCGAGGTCATGAAGCTCCTCTGGACGCGCGAGGAGGAGTTCGATTTCGACGGCAGATTCATCCGCGTCGCCAAGGGCTTCTCGATGCCGAAGCCGATCCAGAAGCCGTTCCCGCCGCTGATGAACGCGGGCTCGTCGGGCAAGGGGCGCGACTTCGCGGCGAAATACGCCGATCTGGCTTTCATCCATCTCGATCCGGCCGATCTCGACCGAACCAAGGCGCATATCGAAACCTATCGCCGCCTCGCGCGCGAGGAGCATGGCCGCGAGATCCAGATCTGGGGCAACGCGTATGTCGTGCAGCGCGCGAGCCAGAAAGAGGCCGACGACTATCTCAAACGTTATGTGATCGAGCTCGGCGATGATCCGGCGGTCGAGAACATCCTCAACATCCAAGGTCAGCAGATGCAGCGCCTGCTGCCCGAGGCGCGCGAGGCGATCAAGTTCAGCATCAAGGCGGGATGGGGCGGCGTGCCGCTGGTCGGCACCGCGGATCGCATCGTCGGCGAGCTCGAAAAGCTCAGCGCGATTGGCATCGACGGCGTCCTGTTGAGCTGGGTCGACTATCTCGACGGGCTCGAGCGCTGGCAGCGCGATGTGATGCCCCGCTTGGAGCAAGCGGGGTTGCGCCTAGCGCCGGCGCGGGCTTAGCGCGCAAGGCTCGGCATGATCTTGAGCGCATTGTCGCGCTCGATCACGCGGATATCGCTCGCGCTCAAGCCGAGCTCGCCGAGACGGGAGACGGTGAACTCGGCCTTCATATAAGGAATATCGGTGCCGAAGAGCAGCTGCGATATGGTGGTGAGCTTCAAGAGCGCGGCCATCGCCGGCGGGTTGGTCGCGCTGACGATATCGAAATAGAGCTTGCGGAACTCGGCGATCGCGCCATCGGGCAGCCGCGCGGCAAGATCCTTGCGCACATTGACGAGGTTGGCGACGCGATGCGCGAGCATGGGCACGGTTCCGCCGCCATGCGCGAAGATGAATTTGATATCGGGGCAGCGCCGCACCGTCCCGCCGAAAACAAGGCTCATGATCGCGCGCGTCGTATCGAACGGATATTCGATCAGCGGCGGGTTGAGATCGGGAAGAAGATTCGTGCAGCAGCCCGGCACGGTCGGGTGGAAGAAGATCGTCGCCTTGCGCCGGTTGAGCTCGTCGAACACCGGCGCGAATGCCGGATCGCCCGGCCATTGCGTCTCATAGCTGGTCTGCATCTTGAAGCCGTCGCATTTCAACACGTCCGCG
>DATEKH010000014.1:0-5470 GCA_035277525.1 Allostellaceae bacterium | reverse complement strand
CGCGCGCGCAGCAAACCATGACATGAGCTGGGCCAGGCCAAGCCCGGCGAGGATCAGGATCAGGAGGATCGCGGGATAGATGAAGCGATACTCCTTATGCGGCACCAGCGAATGGGCGATGAGGATCACGATCGCCGCCGCGAGCGGCAGCTTCAGGCGCCAGCCGCCGAGGAGGGCGAGCAGCACGAGCGCCGGGAAAGACCAGCGCCACTGCGCGATCAAGCCGGTGAGGTAGTAGGACCAGGGCGCGGTGCCGAAGCTGTCGGCGGCGCCGTTGAAGGCGTTGTAGGTGAAGTTGAGCCACAGCGACTGGAAGGGATAGCGCCAGGTCACGGCATCGATGAGCCCGGCCGCGCCGAGCGCCAGCGCAATGCCGATGAGGAAGGGGAATTCCGCCTTCAGCGACATCCGGCGCCGCCAATCCTCGACGAGCCGCCAGACGAGCGCGAGCGCGAGCACGGGTGCGAGCTGGAGGCGCAGCACCGCGGAGAAGCCGAGGAGCAGTCCGCCGGCGCAACGCCGGCCATTGGTCGGGCGCTTGACCTCGTCATCGAGGAGATAGAGCGCCGCCACCAGCAGCGGCGCGGCGACGCATTCGCTCAAGGAGCGCGCGCCGAAATAGACCGCATCGGGCCAGAGCGCCGGGAGCGACGCCGCGACGAGCCCGCCCCAAGAGCCAAACCAGCGCCGGCCCCAGAAGAAGGCGCAGAGCATGCTGGTCGCGGCGAGCGCGGCGAGCGCCAGATGCGCGGCGCCCAGATAAAGCGCGGGCGTGTCGGCGACGCGGTCGCCGAGCCACATGAAGCCGGCGAGCGCGCCCGGCAGCAGCCAGGACCGCGCGCCGAGATGAAACTCCCACGGAATCTCGCCATAGCCGAAGACGAGGCGATGCGCCTGTTCGAGGCTTTGAAACAGCTCGTCCGGGTGATCGAGGCTCGGATGGAGGATTGTCGGCACCAGGCGCAGCGCCATGGCAAGAAGGAAGAGCGCCGCGAGCGCCGCGCATTCCATCGCGCCGAGCGGCCCGGCACCTCGTCCGTCGCGGTCGAAAATCTTAACCATGGCGGCCCAAGTATTGCGCCGAGAGATTAACCGGGGGTGAGCCCGATGCGCGGGAGCTGCTCCGGCAGCGAGATATGCAATAGCCCCCGGATTTGGCCGGACTTGCGGAGCCGAGAACAGTCTTTCGGTGCGACCGCTTAGGCCGGGCTTCAGGCGGGCGAGATCGCGATGCCCGCGCGCGACAAATGCCGGAACATCGCGTCGATCCTTTGCGGCGGCAACTTCGCGCCGTTGTCGAGCCACCAGGTCAGCACCGCCATATAGGCGCCGACGAGGTACTGGACGACAAGCTCGCGCGGCATGCCGGCGGCGGGGTTCTTGGCCGGCAGGGCCGCGATTTCGTCGCGCACCATATCGGCGATCAGCTTGCGAATGTTGCCCAGGGCCGCGCCGCCGCCGCCGCGGCCGACCATCGCCCGATAATGGTCGATGTGATCGCGCGCATGCTCGAACATCGGCAGGCTGAATCCCAAAGCGCGGCGGCTGGCCTCGCCGGGCATTGCCGAGGATTCCCTCCGCCGTTCGAGGAGTTGCCGCCGCAAATGCTCCAGCCCGGCTTTGTGCAGCTCCTCTTTGCTCGCGTAGTGGGCGTAGAAGGTCGAGCGGCCAATATTGGCGGCTTCGCAAATATCCTCGACGGTGATCGCCTCGTAGCCTTTTTTAAGGATCAAGGAGATCAAGGCCTGGTGCAGCGTCGCCCGGGTGCGGGCGACGCGGCGGTCAATCGATCTCTTCGCCATCGCGCTCACTATTCACGGCCGAAGCGAGGAGCTTCGTCCGATACCGCACATCGGCCGCCCGATTGTCCGGCAAAAGCCTTATGAACATGACGTCCACTATCGTACGATCTGTCCCGTTATGCAAGACGCGTGCGACAAGACGGTTGCCCAAGCGGCCGCACCCAACCGCTCCCCCGGTTTGGTGCTGCATCGAGCCGCGCAGTACGACCTCCTGGTCTGGCTGCTGACGCGCGGACGCGAGCGCGTGCTGCGCGAGAGGATTCTCGACTTGGCGCAGATCGCGCCCGGAGACTCTGTGCTCGAGGTCGGTTGCGGAACGGGAACGCTCGCGATCGCCGCCAGGCGCCGTGTCGGGCCGGGCGGTCGCGTCGTCGGCATCGATGCGTCTCCCGCGATGATCGGCCGGGCGGAGAAGAAAGCGCGCAAGGCCGGCGTCGAGGTCGCATTCGAGACCGCCCTTGCCCAGGCCTTGCCCTTTGCCGCTCAGCAGTTCGACGCGGCGCTGAGCACCGTCATGCTTCACCATTTGTCGCGCGAAGCGCGCCGCGCCTGCGCGCGGGAAATGGCGAGGGTCGTGCGGCCGGGCGGGCGCGTGCTTGCCGTCGATTTCGCAGGCGCCGCGCCTGGCAGGCACCGCTTTCTTCGGCGCCTTCATCGCCACGGGCATGTCGACGCCGCCGATTTGGCGGGGCTGCTGAGCGCGGCCGGCCTCGACATCATCGAGCGCGGCGCGGTCGGCCTGCACGGCCTGCAGTTCGTTCTCGGCCGGGCGCGATGATCGCGATCGCGCTGAAAATGCTGTTGGGCGATCGCGGCAAATATCTCGGCCTGGTGCTGGGTCTCACCTTCACCGCGTTCTTCATGACCCAGCAGCCGGCGTTCTTCTTCGCTATTCTTAACCAGGTCAACAGCTTCATCGCCGATGCCGGCCTCGCCGATCTGTGGGTCATGGATCCCGGGGTTCGATTCAGCCGCGACATCCGTCCGCTTTCCGACACGGCGGTCGGCCGCGTGCGCGGCGTCGAGGGCGTCGGCTGGGCGGTCCCGATCTATGTCGGCGCCGCGGGCGTGCGTTTGCGCAACGGCACCTTTCAGAACAGTTTCCTGATCGGTCTCGACGACGCCACGCTGATCGGCGGACCGCCGGTGATGGTCAAGGGCCGCCTCGCCGATCTCGAGCGGCCGGACGGCGTCATCGTCAATTCCGACGGCGCGACCGGCCTGCTCGCGCGCCCCAGCCCGATCGCCGGTCAGCGGCCGATCCCGCTCACGGTCGGCGATGTCTTCGAGATGAACGACCATCGCGCCGTCGTGGTCGGCATCAGCGCCGGCGGCCAGAACGAGAATGGCCAGCCGACGATCTATACGACCTATACGCGCGCCAAGACCTACGTCCCGGCGCAGCGCAAGATGCTGTCCTTCATCCTCGTCAAAGCCGAGCGCGGCTTCGACCCGCAAGCGGTCGCTCGCAACATCCGCCGCTGGACCGGGCTTGCCGCCTATACAGAGGCGGAGTTCGAGGCGCTGACGACCCGCTATTTCATCCGCAACCAGCCGCCTTTCATGGTGTTTGGACTCTCGACCGTGGTCGCCTTCATCGTCGGCGGGATGATCGCGGGGCTGATCTTCTACAATTTCACGCTCGACAATCTGCGCTATTTCGGCGTGATGAAGGCGATGGGCGCGACCAACGCCGTCCTGCGGCGGATGGTCATGGTGCAAGCCTTCGCCGTCGGCGCCATCGGCTATGGCATGGGCATCGGCGCGGCCTGTCTCTTCAGCATGATGATCGGCCGCAGCGGGCGCTTCGTGCCGCAGATTCCGGCTGCGCTCCTCGTCGCCAGCGCCGCCGCGGTGATGGTGCTGTGCGTCCTCGCGTCTCTCGTCGGCTTGCGCCGCATCAGCCGGCTCGAGCCCGCCGCGGCGTTCAAGGCATGAGCACGCACGCCGAAGACCCAGCGCGGCCCAGCGTCTTTTGCCGCGGGCTTGTCAAGCGCTATGGCAGCGGCGCGGCCCAGGTGACGGCGCTGCGCGGGGTCGAGCTCGAGGTAAGGCCGGGCGAGCTGCTCATGCTGATGGGGCCGTCGGGTTGCGGCAAGACCACGCTGATCTCGATCATCGCCGGAATTCTCGATCAGGACGATGGCAGCTGCGCCGTGCTCGGCGAGGAACTCGGCGCGCTCGCGCCCGACGCCAAGGCGGCGTTCCGGCGCCGCGCCATCGGCTTCGTCTTCCAGGCCTTCAATCTCATTCCGCAATTGGCGGTCGCCGAGAACGCCATGATTCCGCTGCTTCTGAACCAAGTGCCGCGCGCCCATGCACTCGCCCGCGCGCGCGAGGTTATCGGGCAAGTCGGCCTTGCCGACCGCGCCGATGCGCTGCCGGCGCAACTCTCGGGCGGGCAGCAACAGCGCGTCGCGATCGCGCGCGCCTTGGTGCACGATCCGAAGCTCATCGTTTGCGACGAGCCGACCAGCGCGCTCGACCACGCGACCGGCCAAAACGTGCTCGAATTGCTGCGCGCCATCGCCACGGCCGAGGGACGAACGCTCATCGTCGTAACGCATGACCAGCGCATTCTCGGCTTCGCCGATCGCATCGCCTATATGGACGATGGCCGGATCACGCGAATCGATGCGCCGGGGAGAGCGTGACCCATGTTCGCGGCTCTGCGTAAACCCCGGTTGCGTCGTCCCCCGATTCTGGTCGGGCTGGCGGCGCTCGGCTTTCTCGGCGCGATCGCCTTTGTGATGAAGGGCCGTACGACGCCGCCGGTCGCTCAACCGGTCTCGCCGCCGGCCATCGCGCCCTATGGGAGCTATATCGCCGGCTCCGGCATGATCGAGGCCAGCACCCGCAACATCGCCATCAGCACGCCGGTCGGCGGCGTGGCGATCGAGGTCGCGGTCAAGGTCGGGGACCGTGTCGCAAAAGGCCAAGACCTGTTCCGCATCGATGCGCGCGACCTCGACGCCCAGCGCGCGGCGAGAGCGGCCGGCGCGGCGGCGGCGCATGCGCAAATCCCCGAAGCGCAAGCCGTTCTCGACCAGGCGCGCAACGAGCTCGAGCGCGCCGAGAGCCTGCCCGATCGGCGCGCCTTAAGCGCCGAAGATCTCGCGAATCGCCGCTATGCGGTGCAACTCGATGCGGCGAAATTGGCGACGGCGCGCGCCAACGCGGCGTCGGCCGATGCGCAGGTCGCCGAGACCGAAGCCGATCTCGAGCGGCTGATCGTCCGCGCGCCCATGGACGGCGAGATCCTGCAGGTCAATCTCCGGCCCGGCGAATATGCGCAGACCGGCGTGCTTTCGAGTCCGCTCATTCTCATGGGCGACACGCGTGTGCTCCATGTGCGCACCGATATCGACCAGAACGACGCGTGGCGCCTCCGGCCCGGCACGCCGGCCAAGGCCTTCCTGCGCGGCAACAGCGCGATCTCCTTCGATCTGCATTTCGCCTATGTCGAGCCCTATGTCGTTCCGAAGCAGGAGCTGACCGGCCAGAGCACCGAGCAGGTCGATACGCGCGTGCTTCAGGTCGTCTACGCCTTCGCGCAGAGCGATCTACCCGTCTATGTCGGCCAGCAGGTCGATGTCTATATCGCGGCGCCGCCCGGCGCGACGGGCGGAGGACAAGCAGCGCCGCCGCTGCCCGCCGCCGCAGCGCCG
>DATEKH010000013.1:0-39059 GCA_035277525.1 Allostellaceae bacterium | reverse complement strand
TCCCGCGTCGTCGGCACGCATTACTGGAACCCGCCGCATCTCGTCGCTCTGGTCGAGGTGGTGCAGGCCAAGGAAACCGCGCTTGCGACCGTCGAGAAGACCATGGCGCTGTTGCGCGCGGTCGGGAAATCGCCCGTCCATGTGCGGCGCGACATTCCGGGCTTTATCGGCAACCGGCTGCAGCATGCGATGAAGCGCGAAGCGATCGCGCTGGTGGCGGACGGCGTGTGCGATGCCGAGACGCTCGATACGGTGGTGAAAGAGGGCTTTGGCGCGCGGCTCGCGGTGCTGGGACCGCTCGAGCAATCCGATCTCGTCGGCGTTAATCTGACTCTCGACATCCATAAAACCTTGATCCCCGATCTCGACCGCACGCCCGGCCCGCATCCCTATTTGGTCAAGTTGGTGGAGGAGGGCCGGCTCGGCATGTCGAAGGGGCGCGGCTTTCGCGACTGGACGCCCGAGCGGGCGGCGCAAACGAGGAAGCGCCTATCGGATTTTCTTGCCGCGCAGGCAAGGGCGCTCAAAGACAAGTCGCGCTGAACGCGCTCGGATCGTGCCAGCTGATCGATGCGGCCGCGCGAAGCGCCCGGGGAGGAGCGCATGAGGCAGACGATCGCGTATCCTTTGGTGGTCGTGACGGGGCTCGCCGTGCCGGGCGCGGCGCTCGCAGAAGCAACGCTTCCGCCGGGTCCGGGAAAAGACGTCGTCGAAAATGTCTGCACGACGTGCCATCAGCTGGGTCGCATTGTCAATTCCGGCTACAGCCCTGAGGGCTGGCGCAACGTCGTCAGCATGATGGTCAATATCGGCGCGCCCTTGAGCGCCGACCAGGTGATGCAGGTCTCGACCTATCTTGCCAAGAACTTCCCGGAACGGCCCGCTCCCGCGGCGGAGATCATCCCGGGTAAGGTTCAAGTCGCAATCAAGGAGTGGACCGTGCCTACGCCCGGATCGCGCCCGCACGATCCGCTGGCGACGCCCGATGGCGCGATCTGGTACTCGGGCCAGATGGCGAATGTGTTGGGCCGGCTCGATCCAAAGACGGGCGAGATCAGGGAATTCAAGCTGCCGCCGGATTCGGGTCCGCACGGGCTTGTCGCGGATCGTGACGGCAACATCTGGTACACTGCGAATTTCGGTGGCTATATCGGCAAGCTCGATCCCAAGACGGGCGCGGTCACGCAATTCAAGATGCCCGACCCCAAGGCGCGCGATCCGCACACGCTGAAATTCGATCAACATGGGATCCTTTGGTTCACGGTGCAGGGTGGCAACATGGTCGGCCGACTCGATCCCGAGACGGGCGCGATCAAGCTCATCCAATCGCCGACGCCCAAATCGAACCCTTATGGCATGGTGATCGATTCGCATGGCATTCCCTTTTTTGCCGAATTCGGCAGCAACAAGATCGCACGCATCGATCCCGCGACGATGGCGATTCATGAATATGAACTGCCGCATGCCGATGCGCGGCCGCGGCGCGTCGCGATCACCGCGGACGATCTCATCTGGTACAGCGATTATCGCCGCGGCTATCTCGGCCGGCTCGATCCGAAGAGCGGAGCCGTCGCCGAATTTCCCTCGCCCGGTGGCCCTCACTCCCAGCCTTACGGCATCACCATGCTCCACGGCGCGATCTGGTACAGCGAATCGGGGGTGAAGCCCAACACGCTGGTGCGCTTCGATCCGAAGACCCGAGCGTTCCAGACCTGGGCCATCCCTTCGGGCGGCGGGGTCGTGCGCAACATGATGCCGACGGCCGATGGGCACGGCCTGGCGCTCGCCTGTAGCGGCGTTAACAAAATCGCCGTGGTCACGGTTCGCTGAGGCGCGGGCGGCGGCTGGCCTTCGGGCGAGACGGGTGTTAGGCTTTCCACGGTCTTTTGCTCGAGAGGCAGTATCGCCCTTCCGATGACCGACGACTCTCTTGCCCGCACGCCGCTCTATGAGCTGCACGAGAGTCTCGGTGCCAAGCTCGTGCCTTTCGCCGGCTATGCCATGCCGCTGCATTATCCGGCCGGCATCCTCGCTGAGCATCTGCACACCCGCGCCAAGGCAGCGCTGTTCGATGTCTCGCATATGGGTCAGGTCGCGCTGTCCGGCTCGGCTATCGCGGCCGCGCTCGAGCGGCTCGTGCCGGCCGATCTCGCGGCTCTGGACGATGGGCAGCAGCGCTACACGGTTTTCACCAACGACCAAGGCGGGATTTTGGACGATCTGATGGTGGCAAAGGATGGCGCCGCGCTACGGCTTGTCGTCAATGCCGCCCCCAAGGACCGGGATGTCGAACATTTGCGGCGGCATTTGGGCGATGGAGCCGTCCGCCGGCTCGACGATCGCGCCTTGCTCGCGCTGCAGGGACCCTTGGCGGCGCAGGCGCTCGAGACGCTCGCGCCGGGCATCGACGCGCTCGCTTTCATGACGTTGCGGCATGTCGCGATTGCGGGCGTGCCCGCGATCGTCACGCGCTCGGGCTATACCGGGGAAGACGGGTTCGAAATTTCGGTTGCCGCCGGCGATGCCGATGCTCTCGCGCGGCGCATCCTCGCTATGCCCGGCGTCATGCCGGCCGGGCTCGGCGCGCGCGATACGCTGCGGCTCGAGGCCGGGCTTTGCCTTTACGGCGCCGATATCGACGAGACGACGAGCGTCGTCGAGGCCGCCCTCGCCTGGACGATCGCGCCACGCCGCCGTCGCGAAGGCGGGTTCCCGGGCAACGCCGTGCTCGCGAAACAGCTCAAGGATGGACCGCCGCGCCGCCGCGTCGGGTTGAGGCTCGAAGGCCGCCAGATCGCGCGCGCCGGCAGCGAAATCGTCGACGCAGCGCGTGTCGCGATCGGCCATGTCACCAGCGGCAGCTTCGGACCCTCGGTCGATGGCGCCATCGCCATGGGTTATGTCGCGAGCGCCCATGCCGGGGAAGGCAAGACGGTCGATGTGATCGTGCGCGGCGCAAGGCGAGCGGCGCGGATCGTCAAGCTGCCTTTCAGTCCGCATCATTATCGTCAAACCTAAATGCTCGGGGGTGGCCATGAGCGCCATGCGATACACCAAGGATCATGAATGGATTCGCATCGACGGCGACATCGCGACCGTCGGCATCACCGATTTCGCGCAGGATCAGCTCGGCGACATCGTCTATGTCGAGCTTCCCGAAATCGGCCGCAAGCTCGAGAAGGGCGAGGAGGCGGGGGTGGTCGAATCGGTGAAAGCGGCGAGCGAGGTTTACACGCCTGCCTCGGGCGAGGTCACCGCCGCGAACGCGGCGCTCACCGGCGATCCTGCGCTCGTCAACAAATCCGCCACCGGCAATGGCTGGTTCTTCAAGCTGAAGCTCGCCAATCCGGCGGAGCTCGACGATCTCATGGACGAGGCGGCCTATCGCGCCTTCGCTGCGGAAAAGCATTGATGCGCTATCTGCCGCTCACCGAAGCCGATCGCCGCGCCATGCTCGCGGTCATCGGCGCCGCCTCGGTCGACGAGCTGTTTCGCGATGTGCCGGAGTCGGCGCGGCTCAAGGCCCCGCTCGATCTGCCGCCAGCGATGGGCGAGATCGAGATCGATCGCGCCTTGCGCCGGCTCGCCGAGAAGAATCTCTCGGTCGCCGCGGCGCCGTCCTTCCTCGGCGCCGGCGCCTATCGCCATCATATCCCCGCGGCGGCCGACTACCTCGTGCAGCGCGGCGAGTTCCTCACCTCCTACACGCCCTATCAGCCCGAGATCGCGCAAGGCACGCTGCAATCTTTGTTCGAATTCCAGACCCAGGTTGCGCTCATCACCGAGATGGATGTCGCCAACGCATCGCTCTATGACGGCGCCACCGCCGCCGCCGAAGCGGTGATGATGGCGAATCGCGTGACCCGCCGCCGCAAGGCGATCCTCGCCGGCGATCTCCACCCGCATTACCGCGAGACGATCGAAACCTATGGCCGCTTCAACGGTTTCGAGATTTTGGCACGCCCGCCCCGCCTCGATGACGATGACGATCTCGCCGCGCTTGTCGATGGCGCGACCTCCTGCGTCGTCGTGCAGAATCCGGGCGTCTTCGGCAGCTTGCGCGACTGGTCGGCGCTCGCCGAAGCCTGCCACCGCGCCGGCGCGTTGCTGGTCGTCGTGGTGAGCGAAATCGTCTCGCTCGGTCTCGTCAAGCCGCCCGGCGCCATGGGCGCGGATATCGTCGCGGCCGAGGGCCAATCGCTCGGCAACGCGCTCGAATTCGGCGGGCCTTATCTCGGGCTCTTTGCGACGCGCGAGAAATTCTTGCGCCAGATGCCGGGCCGGCTCGCCGGGCAAACCGTCGATGCCGAAGGCCAGCGCGGCTTCGTGCTGACGCTCTCGGCGCGCGAGCAGCACATCAGGCGCGAGAAAGCGACGAGCAACATCTGCACGAATTCCGGCCTTTGCGCGCTCGCCTTCTCGATCCACCTCGCGCTTTTGGGCGAGACCGGCTTCACCCACCTCGCCGAGCTCAACCACGCGCGCGCCGTCGCGACGGCGGAGCGGCTGTCGACCATTCCGGGCGTGCGATTGCTGACCCGCAATTTCTTCAACGAATTTACGCTGCGTCTGCCGGGCCGGGCCGGGCCGATCGTCGAGAAGTTGGCGGCCGAGCGGCTCCTCGCCGGCGTGCCTGCAAGCCGCCTTTTGCCCGGCGTGGAATTCGCCGATCTTCTGCTCGTTGCCGCCACCGAGCTCACCACCGACGCGGATATTGATGCGTTGGACGCGGCTTTGCGCGAGGTTCTGCGGTGAGCGGTTGGAGCAAGGCCGTGTCGGGCTTTGAAGCTCAGCCGCAAGCGCAAAGCGGCGGCCGCGGTCTCGAGGCCGAAGAACCTCTCATCTTCGAAGAGGACGGTCCGGGGCGCAGCGGCGTCGATCTGCCGCCCGTGCCGCCCTTCAAGGATCGGCTCGGTGGCCTCAGGCGCCAGGGCAGGATCGGCCTGCCGGGGCTGAGCGAGCCGCAAGTGGTGCGCCACTACACGCGACTCTCGCAAAAGAACTACTCGATCGATACCGGCATCTATCCGCTCGGCTCTTGCACCATGAAGCACAATCCGCGCCTCAATGAAAAGCTCGCGCGGCTGCCCGGCTTTGCCGAGCTTCATCCGCTGCAGCCCTTGGCGAGCGTCCAGGGCGCGCTCGAGCTGATGGAAAGCCTCGTGCATTGGCTCAAAGCGATCACCGGCATGACCGCGATCGCGCTGCCGCCCGCCGCTGGGGCGCATGGCGAGATTTGCGGCATGATGTGCATCAAGGCGGCCCTCGAAGCGCGCGGCGAGCGCCGATCGCGCGTGCTGGTTCCCGAATCGGCGCATGGCACCAATCCCGCCACTGCAGCCACTTGCGGCTATGCGGTCGATCCGATCCCGGCCGATGCACGCGGCCGCGTCGATCTCGCTGCGCTCAAAGCCAAGCTCGGCCCTGACGTCGCGGCGATCATGCTGACCAATCCCAACACATGCGGGCTCTTCGAGGATCAATCGGCCGAGATCGCCGCGGCGGTGCACGCGGCGGGGGCTTTTTTCTACCTTGACGGCGCCAATCTCAACGCGCTCTTGGGCCGCGTGCGGCCGGGCGATCTCGGCGTCGACTGCATGCATCTCAATCTGCACAAGACCTTCTCGACGCCGCATGGCGGCGGCGGGCCAGGCAGCGGGCCGGTGGCGCTGGCGCCAAGCCTCGCGCGCTTCGCGCCTTTGCCGTGGCTGGTCGAGCGCGGCGGGGCGTTCGATCTCATCGAGCGCAAGGAGGGCGCGGCAGTGGATGCGCTTGGGCGAATCAAGGCATTTCACGGCCAGATGGGCATGTTCGTGCGCGCGCTCGCCTTCCTCATGAGCCATGGCGGCGACGGGCTGCGCCAGGTTTCGGGCGATGCGGTCCTCAACGCGAATTATCTGCTGGCGAGCCTCAAGGATGTGATGACGCCATCCTTTGGCGGGCTTTCGATGCACGAGGTTCTGTTCGACGACCGCTTCCTTGGCGAGAGTGGGGTGACGACGCTCGATTTCGCCAAGGCGCTGATCGACGAGGGCTATCACCCGATGACGATGTATTTCCCGCTCATCGTCCATGGCGCCTTGCTGGTCGAGCCGACGGAGAACGAAAGCAGGGAATCGCTCGACCGCTTCATCGCCGCGATGCGCGATCTCGCGCAGCGTGCGGCCAAGCGCGACGTGGCCTTCTTCCAAGCCGCGCCGCAATTGGCGCCGCGCCGCCGCCTCGACGAGGTCGCGGCGGCGCGCAAGCCGGTGCTGCGCTGGCGCCCCAGCGCGCCGCCCCAGGCGGGGGATTGAGGCGGCGGCGCGTGGCGCTCAGAGCGTCGCTTTGAAAAGGCGCGTCAGCTCCTCCCAAGATCGCTTATCCGCCCGGGCATTGTAGGCGGCACCGTGCGACGGGTCGTTGCCGGCCGATTTCTGCGTGAAGGAATGATAGGCGCCGCCATAGAGAACCAGTTCCCAATCGACATGGGCGGCGGTCATTGCCTTGGCGAATTCCTCCTGGTCCTTCGGCCCGACGATCGGATCGGCGGCACCGTGGAGTGCCACCACCCGGCCTTTGATGTTGTTATCGTCCTGGGGCGTCGGCGAGGTGAGGTCGCCATGGAAGGTTACGGTGATCGCCAGGGGCGCGCCGCTGCGCGCGAGATCGAGCGCGCCCGCGCCGCCGAAGCAATAGCCGATCGCCGCGAGTTTCGATGTATCGACCATGGGACTCTTGCGCAGCTGATCGAGCGCGGCCTCGGCGCGCGAACGCAGCAAGGGGCGATCCTTCATGTATTTGCCCGATTCCGCCGCGGCGTCCTTGAAGCCCTTGGGCCTCACACCTTTGCCATAGACATCGGCGACGAAGGCGACATAGCCCATTTTGGCGAGCATCTCCGCGCGAGCTTTTTCTTCGTCCGTCGGACCGTTCCAGGCGGGAAAAATCACCACGCCCGGGCGCTTGGCGTGCTTGGCATCGTCGTAGACGAGCCAGCCTTCGAGCGTCGTGCCGCCCTGGGCGTAATCGACCGTCTGGACTTTCACGGCGGCACAAGCGCCCGTCGGATAGAGTGCGAGAGCGCCGACCGCGGCGGCGACGGCCATGGCGAGATTGGGCTTCATCATCTGTGACCTCCCCAGAAATTTCTGTATTTACGTGGCGATTCGCAACGCCAGAGGGTGCCACAAAGAAGCGCCAAGCCCAAGACGAAGATCACCGCCCGCCGGGGCTTTCGTGCTTTCGCGTAAAGCCGATGTCAGGCTTGGGCGCCTCATATCTCCCCGGCCGCGCGCGCCCGCATCGCCCAGTGGGCGGGCCGCCGCGCTGCCGCGCAAAGATATCTGGCCGCTCAATCGACAGCCGAGTATTTTAACGCGCGGAGCGAAGAGAGAAGGGGGAAGCGTATGCGTATGGTCGAGAAGGTAATGCTCTTGTGCCTGGCTTTGGTCCTCGTCGTCGGAAGTGGCCGGGCACAGGCCGATCCGGTCAAGATTCGCATGGGCTGGATCGCGGCGCCGGCCTCGCTCATCCCGATTCTCTTCCCGAAGCCGGGCATCGCCAAGCATGATGGCGTCTCCTACACGGTCGAGGCGATTCACTTTCAGGGCTCGCCACTGCAGATCACCGCGCTTCAGAACGGCAACATCGACACGGCGGCGCTGGGTTTTTCATCCTTCAGCCTCGCCGTTGAAAATGCCGGCATGAGCGATCTGCGGATCATCGCCGACGAGATCCAATGGGGCGTGCCCGGTCACGGGACGGCGGACTTTGCCGTACTGAAGGACAGTCCGATCAAGAAGATCGAGGATCTGAAGGGCAAGGTGCTCGTCACAAACGGCATCGGCGGCGGCCTCGACATGATCATGAAAGCGATGCTGCTGAAGCACGGCATGATCGACAAGCGCGATTTCAGCGTGATCGAAGTCAATTTCCCCAACATGAAGTCGGTGCTGGAAGAGCATAAGGTCGACCTTATTCCGTCGGTGTTGCCGTTCTCGCGCAATCCGGCGCAGGCCGCGATCACGCGCACGCTCTTCACCACCTCCGACGCGATGGGCCATGTCGCGCTGTCCTTCTGGACCGCGCGCCAGGGTTTCCTCGAGAAGAACCGCGCGGCCATGGTCGATCTACTCGAGGACTATGTCCGCTCGATCCATTGGTATCTCGACCCGAAGAACCACGACGAAGCCGTGAAATTCGTCTCCGACTTCACCAAAATACCCGTGCCCGTCATGCAGGATTGGCTCTTCACCAAGGACGACAATTACCGCGATCCGAACGGGCTGACCGATATCGCCGCGGTGACGAGCAATATCCACGCGCAAAAGGAGTTGGGCCTCATCAAGGCCGACCTCGACGCGACGAAATACGATCGGCTCGATCTCATCAAGGAAGCGGCCGCGCGCATCAAGTGAAGGCGCGGGCGCAAACGGGCGAGGCAACCCGCCTGGGCTGCTGCGGAACGGGCGGCGCGCGCGACGCGTTCGCGCCTTGGACGCGCCGGACCTCGGGGTTATCGCGGCCCCGGGGGTCGGCCAGATTTCCCACTTTTTGTGCCCACTATAATAATGGGCAGGTTTGTGGTTGACGTTATATGGCGCAAAGTTTCGATTGAGACGCAGCGCCGCGAGCGACGGCAGAGTCGAAGGATGGAGCAGGGATGATGGCCGAGACGTCAGGAAAGCCGAAGACCGATTGGGAGATCGCGCAGGCCGCCAAGCTTCGCCCGATTATCGAGCTGGCGCGCGACCGCCTCGGCATTCCGGCCGAATCGGTCGAGCCCTACGGCCATGACAAGGCCAAGATCGCCATGGGCTTCGTGCAAAAGGCCTTGGCCGAGCGCAAGGACGGCAAGCTCATCCTCGTCACGGCGATCAATCCGACCCCGGCCGGCGAAGGCAAGACGACGACGACCGTGGGCTTGGGCGATGCGCTCAACCGCATCGGCAAGAAGGCGATGATCTGCCTGCGCGAGCCGAGCCTCGGCCCCTGCTTCGGCATGAAGGGCGGCGCCGCGGGCGGCGGCTACAGCCAGGTCGTGCCGATGGACGACATCAATCTGCACTTCACCGGCGATTTCCACGCCATCGGCATCGCCAACAATCTCTTGGCCGCGGTGATCGACAACCACGTCTATTGGGGCAACGAGCTCGGCATCGATCCGCGACGGATTACGTGGCGCCGCTGCATGGACATGAACGATCGCGCGCTGCGCCAGGTCGTCAACTCGCTGGGGGGCGTCGCGAATGGCTTTCCGCGCGAGGATGGATTCGACATCACCGTCGCCTCGGAGATCATGGCGATCCTCTGCCTCTCCACCTCGATCGAGGATCTGCGCCGGCGCATCGGCAACATCATCGTCGCGCAGACCCGCGACCGGCAGCCGATCCGCGCCAGCCAATTGAAAATCGACGGCGCGATGACGGCGGTGTTGAAGGACGCGATCAAGCCAAACCTCGTCCAGACGCTCGAGAACAACCCCGCCTTCATCCATGGCGGCCCCTTTGCCAACATCGCCCATGGCTGCAATTCGGTCACGGCGACGAAATTGGCGCTGAAGCTCGTCGATTACGTCGTCACCGAGGCCGGTTTCGGCGCCGATCTCGGCGCCGAGAAATTCCTCGACATCAAGTGCCGCAAGGCGGGGCTCAAGCCCGAGATGGCGGTGGTGGTGGCGACGGCGCGGGCGTTGAAATTCCACGGCGGCATCGCGCGCGCCAATCTCGGCGCGGAAAATCCCGGCGCCGTGACCAAGGGCCTCGTCAATCTGAAGCGGCACATCGCCAATCTCAAGAAGTTCGGCATGCCGGCCGTGGTCTGCGTCAATCGCTTCCCCACCGACACCGAGGCCGAGCTCGCCGCGGTGGTCGAAGGCTGCAAGGGAGACGGCGTCAAGGCCTTCGTCTGCACGCATTGGGCCGATGGCGGCAAGGGCGCCGAGGCGCTGGCGCGCGCGGTCGTGGACGGCATCGCCGAAGGCAAGGCGGAATACCGGCCGCTTTATCCCGACGCCATGCCGCTTGTCGACAAGATCAAGACCATCGCCACCGAAATCTATCGCGCCAAGGAGATTTCGGTGCCCAAGCCGGTGGCCGACCGCCTTGCCGAATTCGAGAAGCAGGGCTTCGGCCATCTGCCGGTCTGCATGGCGAAGACCCAGTACAGCTTCACGGCCAATGGCGATCTCTACGGCGCGCCCGAGGGCTTCACCCTGCCCGTGCGCGAGGTACGGCTCTCCGCCGGCGCCGAATTCGTGGTCGTGATTTGCGGCGACATCATGACCATGCCCGGCTTGCCGCGCGTACCCTCGGCCGAAGGCATGTATGTCAACGAAAGCGGCCAAATCATCGGCCTCTCCTGACACGCCGCCGCAAGCGCTTGCCATGGAAAGGAGCGAGATCATCGCTTGGCGGCGCGCCCGTCGTACCGCGCTGATCGAGGCGCGCATCGCGCTTTCCTCGAGCGCACATCGCACCGCGAGCGCCGAGATTTACAAGCATCTGACGCGACTGTTCGCGCCGTTCTCGCGCGCCTTGATCGGCGCTTATTGGCCATTCCGGCGCGAATACAATATCCTCGCGTTTCTCGAATGGCTAACCGGACGCCGCCACGAGGTGGCGCTTCCCGTTGTCGTCGGCAAAGGCATGCCGCTCGAGTTCCGGCGCTGGACGCGCGACATGGAGTTGATTTCGGGCGTTTACGACATTCCCTATCCGGCGAGCGGCGAGCCGGTGAAGCCGACGATCCTCCTCATTCCCATGGTCGGGTTCGACGAAGCCGGCTACCGCCTCGGTTATGGCGGCGGCTTCTACGATCGCACCATTGCCACCTACGCGGAAAAGCCGCTCTGCGTCGGAAACGGCTTCGAGCTCGGGCGGCTCGCGACCATCTATCCGCTGCCGCACGACATTCCGATGGACTATGTCGTGACCGAGAGCGGGCTTTACCGGCGCGGCGCGGAAGGCTTGGAACAGGCCTGAAGCGCGCTATGCTATCTGCCCTGGAGAGGAGGCAGCCATGAGCGACATGCCGAAATCGGTCGAGATTCGCGAAGAGGGCCCGCGCGAGGGCTTCCAGATCGAGAAGGACTTCATCCCGACCGCGCGCAAGATCGAATTCATCGACGCCCTGGCCAAGACCGGCTTGAAGCACATCCAGATCGTCTCTTTCGTCGATCCGCGCCGCGTGCCCAACGCGGCCGACGCCGAGGCGGTGGTGGCGGGCATCACGGCGCAGCCGGGCGTCCGCTACACCGGCCTGTGGCTCAACGACAGAGGCTTCGAGCGGGCGTTGGCGACGAAGCGGCTTCACGTGACGGGCGGGCTCAACCTCTCCGCCTCGGACTCGTTCATCAAGCGCAACCAGAACCGCACCATCGCCGAGCAGATCGCTTCGCTGCCGGTCTCTATCGCCAAATACAAGGAGCACAACGTCCCGGTCGAGGGCGGGCTCATCAGCGCCGCGTTCGGCTGCAATTTCGAAGGCGACGTGCCGCCGCAGCGCGTGGTCGATCTCACCGCGACCATGATCGAGATCGCCGGCGCGAACGACGTGCCGCTCAAGCGCCTCACCCTTGCCGACACGATGGGCTGGGCGACGCCCGCGGCGATCAAGCGCGTCGTCGGCGCGGTGCGCGAGCGCTTTCCCGAACTGACGCTGTGCCTCCATCTCCACGACACGCGCGGCATGGGGATCGCCAACGCCTATGCCGGGTTCGAGATGGGCGTGCGGCTTTACGACGCGGCTTGCGCCGGCTTGGGCGGCTGTCCTTTCGCCGGGCACAAGGGCGCCGCCGGCAATGTCTGCACCGAAGACCTCGTCTTCATGTGCCACGAGATGGGCATCGAGACCGGGATCGACCTCGAGGCGCTGATCGCCTGCGCCAATCTCGCCGAGGAGGTCGTCGGCCATCCGCTGCCCGGCTCGGTGATGAAGGGCGGAAGCCTCGGGCGCTTGCGCGAGAAATCGCGCGCGGCCTGACGCCCCGCTTGCGGCGGAAGCCGGGCGCCTGAACTATAGCCCGAGGATGCGCTCGGCGTTCTGATGGAAGATTTTTTCCATCACCGCCTCGCTATAGCCGAGCTCGCCCCACTCCTTCATCAGCCGGTCATAGGGAATGCTCGGATAGTCGCTGCCGAACATCACCTTGTCCTGCAGCCGGGCGCGGATATCGACCTTAAGCTGGGCCGGGAAATATTTCGGCGCCCAGCCCGACATCTCCCAGAACACATTACCCTTGTGCAAGGCGATGGCGGTCATTTCCTCGACCCAAGGCCAGCCCGGATGCGCGGCGATGATCTTGAGGTCGGGGAAATCCGCGGCGAGATCGTCGATCGCCGAGGGATGCGCATGGCGGATGCGGGCGCCGAGCCCGCCTGGCATGCCGGCGCCCATGCCGGTCGTCCCGACATCGATCATCACCGGCGCTTTCAAGGCGTTGATGGTCTCGAACAGCGGGTAGAGGCGGCGGTCATTGACGGCGAAGTGACCCATGATGGGATGGAAATGGAAGCCGAGCATCTTCAGCTCGGTGATCGCCTTCTTTGCTTGCTGGATCGCGATCTCGCCCTTGAACGGATCGACCGCGGCCCAGCACTGGATGATGCGCCCGGGGTGGCGCTGCTGCATGCCCTTCACATATTCATTGGTGCAGGGCGGCGTGCCCGTCGTGGTCTCGAGATCGAGCGCGACCAGCACGGCTTCGACGCCGGCGGTCTCGAATTCCTTGACGACCTCGGCTTCCTCTTTCCAGGTCCAGGCGCGGTTCCAGTATTTCGCCAGCGCCTCGACATAGGGGCCCTGACATTTTATCCAGGGCTCGGTGTTCGGATAGCAGTGGAGATCGATCTTGCGCATGGGCTATGTCTTTTGACGGACGAGTTTCTCGGCGACCATCTCGACCATGACGTTCTTCGCGACCTTGCCGAATTTCGACAGCGGGAAATCGCTCATGATTTCGAGCCGCTCGGGCAGCTTGAATTTCGCGATTTCCTTCGTCTGCAAATAGGCGACCAGCGCTTGCAGCGTCAGGCTCTTGCCGGGCGCGAGAATGATGCAGGCGCACATCCGCTCGCCCAGATCGGAGTCAGGCATGGCGACGCAGGCAACATTCTGCACCGCCGGGTGCGAGAGGATCAGATTCTCGATCTCCTCGGCGCTGATCTTCTCGCCGCCGCGATTGATCAGATCCTTCTTGCGCCCCTCGACCATGTAGGCGCCTGAAGGATGCTGCCGCATCAGATCGCCGGAGCGATAAAACCCGTCCGACGTGAAAGCCCGGAGATTATGCTCGGGCGCGCCGTAATAGCCGCGCAGCGTATAAGGTCCGCGCGCGCAGAACTCGCCGACCTCGCCGAAGGCGACGATGTTGTCGTCGTCGTCCAGCAGCCGCACCTCGTCGTCCGGCGAGATCGGGAACCCCACGGTCTCCATGCGAACCGGCTCCGGATCGTCGATCTTGGCGAACATCAGCATGCCTTCGGACATGCCGAAATTCTCCTGGACGAAGGTCGAGGGGATGAGCTCCTTGGTCTTGACGCGCACTTCGGGCTGCAGGCGCTGGCCGCCGCTCTGGATATAGCGCACGGACGAGGTGTCGTGTTTCGTCACTTCCGCGCTGTTGATGAGCCGGATCAGCAGCGCGGGCACGACCTTGATGTGCGTCACGTGGTGCTTTGCGACGAGGGGGAACACGTCTTCGGGCCGTGTCGACTGACTGAGGACGATCTTGCCGCCATTGAACATGAAGCCTTGAATGCCCGGGCAGGCGAGCGGCAAATTGTGCGCGATCGGCAGCATCAGCAGGAGAACCGAATCGCCGGTCACGCCGCAGACCTTGGATGCGGTCTTGGAATTATACGCGTAATCGTTATGCGTGCGCGGGATCAGCTTCGGTACGCCGGTGGTGCCGCCCGAAAGCTGAAAGATGCAGGGATCGGTCGGATCGATCTGGATTTTCTCGAGCTCGCTCGCCGGTAGCTTCGCCTTGCGCGCGATGAGATCGGGGAGGGAAATCTCGTCCGGCGCAGGCTTGCCGAGGGTGAGCGCGAACTTGCAGCACGGGCTTTCCTCGCGCACGCGGCGCACCATCGGCGCGAACTCGAAATCGCTTTGCCGCTCGGGATAGGCGCAGGCGACGGCCTGAGCGAGGCGAACGAATTGGCTCACCTCGTTGTAGCGATGGGTCGCCAGCGCCGCGATCGGAATGCAGCCGATCTTCTGCAAGGCGAAATAGAGAATGACGAACTCGGCGACATTCGGCAGGGTGAGCACGACGCGGTCCAGAGGTTTGAAGCCGAGCTCCAGGAGATTGAGTGCCAGATTCGTGCTGAGCGCGTCGAGCTCGGCATAGGTGATCTGGCGGTCGCGATCGATCACGCAGACGCGCGGCCCGAACTTGTGGAAAACCGGAGCGAACTCGTCGCGCAGGGATTTGTCCTGCCAATATCCTTTGGCGCGATAGCGCGCCGCGAATTCGGGCGGGAAGGGAACGACGCCCTCAAGCATGTCGGTGTCCTTCAGGTGGAATTGGCGAAGCCGCCATCGACGATGACGATCTCGCCGGTCACGAAGTGGTTGTGCTCGATCAGCGACAGCATGGTCTCGGCGACATCATCGGCGGTGACGCAGCGCTTCAACGGCGTCGCCTTGGCGCGCCGTGCCATCAGCTCGTCGTAGTGATCCTTCAGCATCCGCTTCATCCAGTCGCCCTCCATCCAGCCGGGCGCGACGGCGTTGACGCGGATCTTGGGGCCGAGATTGAGCGCGAGCGTCTTGGTGAGACTCACCACCGCCGCTTTCGAGGCCGCATAGGCATGGGGCTGCGGTCCTGGCCTGAGGCCGACGATGCTCGCCGTGTTGACGATCGCCGGGTCCGGCGCCTCCTTCAAAAGCGGCAGCGCCGCGCGCGTCACCGAAAAGATACCGCGCACATTGACCGCGAAAACGCGGTCCCAATCCTCGAGCGAGGTGTTGTCAAAATCCTTCGGATGCGCCGGATGGGTGATGCCCGCGTTGTTGACGAGCGCATCGAGACGGCCGAACGTCTCACCGACCTGCTTCAGCATCGCCCTGACGCCGGCATCGTCGGCGACGTCGCATTTAACGAGCAGCGTCGTGTTGCCGGCCTTCTTGCATTCGGCCTCGGTCTCGCGCGCCTGGTCGTCGCTGCGGCTGTAGTTAATCGCGACGTCATAGCCCGCGCGCGCCAAGGCGATAGCGGCGCTTCGACCGATTCCATTTGCCGCGCCGGTTACGAGACCGGCTTTGCGCGATGATGCCATGAAACCTCCCGGTTGGGCGGGCATTTACGGGGGCTTGGTACCCACTGTCAAGGAAGCGGCGGGCGCGTGCGCGAGGCTGTGCGCCCTCAACTTCGCTCGAAAAGCGGCGGGATCAGCGCGCCGGCCGGAAATCCCGCGGCGCCGATCAGCACCGGCGCCGCGAGCGCGATCATGTGGCCGTCGACCTCGAAGACGGCCTGCAGGTTGACGAGCGATTCCGGTGCGAGCGGAGTCTGCGCCTCGAGCGCCGAGCCGCTCAGCACATCCAAGGGCTGCGTCGTACGGCAGCCCTCGATCGCCCAGGTGCGAAAGCTCTTGACGCCATCGAGGCTCGGCAAGCCCGCCGCTGCGGCGGCGAAGATTTCGGCCCCGCGCTCGCCGAGCGGCGCAAGCCCGTTGCGGAAAATCGTGCGCGTCACGCGCACCCAGCTTCCCTTATAAGCAAGCGTCGCGCGCACGGCGAAGCTCTCGCCCGCGGCAGCGCTCCCTTCGACGCGCCGGAAGCGCTGATCCCGCGCGAGATCCGGGGCCACGGCGAGATACGTTTCCTCGGCGCCGGCAAGTCGCGCCGTGCCTTCGACCGCTTCGAGGGCCTCCCCGATCCGGGTTTCGTCGCCGCGAATCTGCGCAAGCGCGTGACGCGCGATGCTTCCGGCTTTTGCCGCCAGCGCGATCTCGGCCGTATCGGGGCGCATGCGGACGTGCTCGAACAGCGCGGTTGCATCGGTGAGCGCGGCCTCGGGCGCCGCTTCGCCAAGATCGTCGGCAACCGCTTTGCGCAACCCATCGAGCTCGACAACGCCGACGCGCTTGATGCCGAGCTCGGCGAGATATTTGCCCGTCCCCAAGCCGATGCGCGGCGTGCCCTGGAAGCGCGCGACGCAGCTGACGCTCCTGCCCCAGCCGACGACGCGGTTGGAGAAGGCCATGGTCAAGAGCGGATCGCCGCTCAACGGCACGGCAAGGAGCCCTTCGGCCCAATAGGGCACGAACGCCGTCAGCCACGACACGGCGGCCGGCCGCGTGTTGTTGGTGTAGCAGACGATGGCGTCGAGTCTCTCTTTTCCCATGGCGACGCGCAGGCGTTGCAACCGCGCGGCAAAGACGCTCTCGGGTAATTCGGCTTTGGACCAGGCGATCAAACCGCGGCGCATCTCAGTTCTCGAACAATTCGCGCGGCGTGCCGCAGAGAACCTCGGCACCCGTCGCGGTGACGATCACGCTGTCGCCCAGCACCATATAGCCCACATCGGGATGATAGGTGTTGGGATGGACGACCAGCGCCATGCCCGGCTCGAGCACCGTCTCCACATCTTCGAGAATATGCGGCTTGGTGTCGCAAAAGAGGCCGAGCCCGTGGCCGCGCACGCGAGTGTATTTGCTGGTGACGTAGTCGCCGAGCCCGTGCTTGCGGAAGACGTCGTTTTCCGCTTTTGCCACCATGGCGGCGGTGGCGCCGGGACGCACCGCCGCGATGCCCGCCTCCATCGCTTCGCGATAGACGGCGAAGGCGCGCTTCTGCGCTGCTGTCGCCCTGCCGACCACCAAGGTGCGGCAGATCTGGGCGAAATAGCCCTCGATCGCCGGCGTCAGCTCGGTCGTCACCAGATCGCCCTTGGCGATGCGACGATCCGAGGGCGGCGCCATGGCCGTGACGTCCTGCCCGCCCGAGCCCATGATCATGAAATTGTCGGGGCAGCCGCGGCCGCGAAAAAACGCCTCGATCTCGGCGATCAGCTCGAATTGCGGCCGTCCCGGAACGGCGGCTTTGCGAAAGATATGATAGCCCTCGTCGGCGAGCTTTGCCGCGCGCCGGAGGGCCTCGATCTCGCCCGGCAATTTGACCATGAGGAATTTATCGACGAATCGCGTGCCGTCCTCGAGCGTGTAGCTGCGCGCAGCATCGGCGAGAAATTTCGGCATGAAGCCTAATGGCGCTGCGGTGATGCGGTGATTGGCGATCCGGTCGAGCCGCGCCGACACGGCGCGCGCGATATCGGGCGCGAGGCGGATTGCGACGCCCGCGGTTTCGACCTCGGCGCGCTCGGCCTCGGTGGCGCTGTCGAGCAGAAGCTCGACCGAGCCATCGGGCAGGATCAAACCGAGCCCGTGCCCCTCGAGAATCGAGAAATCCGTCACATAGCGCAGATAGTCGCCTTGCCACGCATTGCCATAGACGACGAGCGCCTCGATCCCCGCCTGCGCCATCGCGTCGGTCAATCGCTTGCGCCGGTCCTGCGCCAACATTTGCTGCTCCCGAGTTGCCGCGGCGCATCGTAGGGCGCTGCTGACCCGTCGGCAAGAAACCGCGCAAGCCTCGCCTTTGACGGCGCACCGGCGTAGGCTTCGCCGTTTCCATGGGGGACGCAGCAATGACTGCAACGGAACGACCCGCCGCCGAGATCGGCTTGCCGCGCTTTGCCGTCAACCCGGCGCCGGACGCGCAGGTGTTCGATCTCGACAGTCACGCGCGCGCCCGCGCGGCGCTCGATTTCGGCCTTTCCGTCGACGGGCTGGGCTTCAACATCTTTCTCGTCGGCGAGGACCGCGCGGCGCGGATGACCGCAACGCTCGCCTATTTGAACGCCGCGGTCGCGAAGCTGCCGGCGACGAGCGACTGGATCTATCTCAACAATTTCCGCCATCCCGATCGTCCGACCCCGCACGCGCTGCCAGCCGGCATGGGGCGAAAATTCCGCGATGCGACGGCGGCGCTCATTCCGCGCTTGCGCGAGGCGCTGGCCGCTTCCTTTGCGGCCGATGCCTACCGGGCGCGCGTTCTGGCGCTACGCGACGAGGCCGAGAAGGAGGTAGCGCGCGACGCGGACGAGCTTGTCCAGGCTGCACGCGCCCATGGTCTGCAGCTGGTGCAAGGCCAGGACGGCGCGCTCCGCCTGCTGCGCTCCGAGCATGCGCCGGACGAGGCGTCGGCCTCGGTCGATCCGCAGACCGAGCGCGCGCTCGCCGTCGCCCTGTCGCGAGTCCAGCTGCGCGCCGTGGCGGCGAGAGCGCAGCTTGCAAGCCAGGTGCAAGAGCTCAATCGCGGCGTCGCCGGCGAGATCATCAGTCCGGCGGTGGAGGCCTTGCTGCGCGAATTCTCGGGCTTTGGGGGACTGGCGCGCTGGCTCACCGAGCTGCGCGTCGACATGATCGAAACGCCCGAACGCTTCCAGCTCGCGCCCGGCGCGGGCAACGACGCCGAGCTTCCCGAGCTGCGCTACTCGGTCAACCTCTTCGTCGATCGCGGCGAGGAGTCGCACCCGCTCGTGGTGCTCGAAAACAATCCGAATTACGAGAACCTGTTCGGCTGGATCGAATATCGTCAGGCCCAGGGCAGCGTGCAGACCGATTTCACGCAGCTTCGTGCGGGCGCCATTCACCACGCCAACGGCGGCGTGCTCGTCCTGCGCGCCGAGGCGCTGGCCGCCAATCCCGCGAGCTGGACCTATCTCAAGGCCGCGTTGCGCGACCGACAGATCGTCATCGAGGAGCTGCAGCGCAAGGACAAGCCGCCCGTGGCCGGCACGCCGCGTCCCGATCCGATTCCGCTCGCGCTCAAAGTGGTCGTCGTCGGGAGCCCGCATTGGTATCGAAGCTTTTTCGAGGGCGACAGCGACTTCCGCACCTATTTCAAGGTCACGGCGGAAATCGACACCGACGGTGTGGTGGATCAGCGCAATCTCGATGTTTATGCCGGCCTCATCGCTGGAATGGCGCAGCGGCAAGGCGCGAGCGGCATCGCGCCCGAGGCGACGGCGCGGCTCCTCGGCATCGCCGCGCGCTGGGCCGAGCGGCGCGACCGGCTCACGGCACGCGTCGAGCTGATCGAGGATCTCGTTGCCGAAGCGACAACGCTCGGCCGGCGCGCGCGGCAAAAACTCATCAGCGACGAGCTCGTGGCGGCAGCGTACGAGGAGCGCCGCCATCGCAATGCGCGTTTCGAGGAGCGCATGCTGCAGACGATGGTTGAAGGCATGATGATGATCGACACCGCCGGCAAGGCGATCGGTCGCGTCAACGCGCTCACCGTCAACACCGCCACCGATCATCGCTTCGGTACGCCGGTCCGCGTCACGGCGCGCAGCTTTGCCGGCCGCGCCGGCGTCGTGAACATCGAGCGCGCCACAGGAATGAGCGGCCCCATTCAGCAGAAGGGCGCGATGGTCTTGGAGGGTTATCTCGCCGGCCGCTTCGCGCAGACGCGGCCGCTTTCCTTCGCCTGCTCGATCACCTTCGAGCAGGTCTATGGCGGCGTCGAGGGCGACAGCGCCTCGATGGCGGAACTCCTTGCCGTGCTTTCCGAGCTGGCGCAGCTGCCGGTTCGGCAGGACATCGCCATCACCGGCTCCGTCAACCAGGAGGGCCATGCCCAGGCGATCGGCGGCGCGCATTGGAAAGTCGAGGGGTTTCACCGCCTCTGCACCGCCAAGCCCGGCGGATTAACCGGAACCCAAGGCGTGATCGTGCCGCAGGCGAACTGCGTCAACCTCGTTGTGCAAGACGACGTCGCCGCCGATGTCGCGGCGGGGCGGTTTCACCTCTGGTCGGTTGCGACGGTCGAAGATGTCGCGGAATTGATGCTCGGCTTTCCGGCCGGCACCTGCGATGAAAGCGGCGGCTATCCGCCGCACACGATCTTCGGCCGCGTGGCCGCGCGGCTCGATGCCTTCGACCGCATCCTCGCGGCGCGCGATCGCGCTTCGGGCTAGGGTCTATACTCATAAACGACACTGGGATAACGAGATGTCCGCTCTTGCGGCGAGCTCCGACGTGAGCCCACCGCTATCCTATTTCGCCGACGTGCCAAACGCTGACTTTCGGGATGGGCTCGCACGTTTGAATTTGTCTGTGTTAGGGGCGCTTTGCTGCGGCTCGCTGTAAACGCCCCGCCAAAGGTTTGCTGATATCGCGGATCGTCTTAACGAAAATCTCGCCTAAGGGGCTCAACGAACGGTTCTTCAACAAGGTGATTCCAATAACCGCTGACGGGCTCACGACTTTCACGGGCAGGGGGCGGATCGGGGGGAATCCCAAAGATAAACGTCCGACCATCGTCAAGAAGCGTCCCGTCCGTATCAGTTCGTCGCGCAGCATGAGCGACGGCGTGGTCACGGCTTGCCGAGGGGTTGCAAAGCCGCTCGCACGAAATGCCTCGACGACCTGAGAGCCAAAGAAGCTGTCCGGCTGGATTTGCACCCACGGCTCGTCCATGATCTCTGCGAGATCGATCCTGTTCCGCGTGAGCCATCGGCTACCCGGGCCGGTTGCCACGAACAGCGAATCCTCGAACAGGGCCGTCGTGCCGAATTCAGGCTCGATCGGATCGGCCAATCGCGAGATGGCCAGTTCGATTTTACGTTCGGCGAGAAGCCGATTGAGGGGCGCGGTATCGCCGATCGTGACGCGAAAGTCCATTTTGGGATGTCTGCGCGAGAGTTGAATGATGGCCTGCGCAACGATCGAGCGCGCAACGACCTCCGACGCGCCGATCCGCAGCTGCCCGGCGGCGGGGTCGGAGAGAAAGTCGATATCTTCGATGCCCTGGCGCAGCTCGTCGAACATGGCGACGCCGCGTTTGACGAGCGCCCGGCCATAGAGGGTGGGCTCGGCGCCCTGTCGGCTCCGGTCGAGAAGACGCACCCCGAGCGCATGTTCGAGATCGGCGATGGATTTGGAAATCGCCGGCTGCGAGAGGCCGAGACGGCCGGCGGCCTTCCCCATGCTGCCGGTATCGACGACCGCCAGCAGAATATCGAGGTCGCGCAATTTCAGGCGGCTCTTGAGGCGCTCGGCTTTCAGCAAGATTCTCCCCTCATTCCAAATCGTGATGATATCTTCAGAGAATAGCATTATCCGATTATGATGCGGCTGCCTATCGTCGTTTCCGGCGTTCACATCGCTCGTGGCGCTTGCGCGCCCGGCGAGCCGGTCTGGAGGTGGGTGATGAAGCACATTCGACATTTACGGCACATTGCCGGTTGCGCCGTGGCTGCCGCTCTTTGGTCAACGCCAGGCGCCGCAGCCGAGCCGATCAAGCTGGGGTTGTTGAAAGCGTCGATATCGGGACCCGTCTTCATCGCCAAGGACAAGGGCTATTTCGCCCAAGAGGGCCTCGAGCCGCAACTCGTCTTCTTCAATGCGGGGCCGCCGATCGCCGTCGCGACGGTCTCGGGAAACGTTGATTTCGGAATCGCCGGGTTGTCGGCGGCTCTCTACACAATGGCGGGCGAAGGCGCGCTGCGCATTATCGCCGGGAGCTACCGCGAAATGCCGAGCTTCCGGAATCAGGCGTTGCTCGCGTCCAATCGTGCTTATGCCGCCGGCTTGAAGTCCTACAAAGACCTCCCTGGCCATTCGTTCGGAATCGGGCCTCTCGGTGGGCCGCCGCATTATTCGCTTGCGCTCCTCGGCGAGAAGTTTGGATTCGAACTGGCCGCCATCCAACTGCGTCCCTTGCAGGCGATCGCGACGCATGTCGCGGCGCTCACCGGCGGTCAGATCGATGCGGCCCTGCCCCCTGCGACCATGGCGCTGCCGCTCATCCAGAGCGGCGAGGCCAAGCTCATCGGCTGGATCGGAGATGAAGTGCCTTGGCAGCTTGGCGCCGTATGGGTGGCACGGAAGAGCGCCGTGGAGCGGCGGCGAACCGTCGAAGCCTTCCTTCGCGCCTTTCGCCGCGGCTCCAGCGACTATCACGATGCGTTCGCGGGCGCCGACGACAAGCGGCATGACGGGCCGAAAGCGCAGGAGATGCTGGCGATCATCGGCAGATATATCGACCAGCCGCCGGCATTGATTGCGACCGCAATCCCCTATGTCGACGCCGATGCCCGGCTCGATCTCAAGGACATCGCCCATCAGCTCGCTTGGTTCGAATCGCGGGGCATGGTGAAGAATGCGCCGACGGTCGACAAGGTCATCGATCGCGATTTCGTCGTTCCTCTGAAATAGCAAACTGCCTCGACAGGGAGCATCCAACCGTGCGAACGCAGCGTGATATTCGCATCGCCATTGTCGGCGCGGGCATCGGCGGGCTCACGGCTGCAATCGCTCTCGCCCAGAGAGGGATCGACGCCCAGCTCTATGAACAGGCGCAGGCGCTCAGAGAGGTTGGCGCAGGCATCGGGCTTGGGCCCAACGCGATGAAAATCCTCCGCGCGCTCGGTATCGAAGCCTCCATAACGCCGTTTGGCTTGATTCCCGAAAAGATCGTCGGCCGCGATTGGATAACCGCCGGCGTCCTTTTCACCGTGCCGGTCGGAACAGCGGCGAGTTCTCGCTACGGTGCAGCGAACGTCAATCTTCATCGCGCCGATCTGCACGCGGCCCTGGTGGCGCGCATTCCGCCCGAACGAATTCACTTGAACCGCCTCTGTGTTGCCGTCGATCCGAAGGGTGGAGAGGCCGAGTTGGTGTTCCGTGATGGGCATCGAGAGAGTGTCGATCTGGTGATCGGATGCGACGGGCTGAACTCACGCATCCGTGCCTCGCTGCATGGGCCAGAGGCGCCGCGCTTCACCGGAAATACCGCCTGGCGTGCGCTGGTGCCTGTGGAAAACCTGCCGGCCCGCTTCGTCTCGGCCGAGATGAACCTCTGGCGCGGCAAAGGCGGCCATATCTTGACTTGGTATCTCCCGAAGAGGCAGGTGGTGAATCTGGTGGCCATCCGAGCGACAGCGGATTGGACGAGCGAATCCTGGTCCGCCGCCGCCGACCGCGATGAGCTTCTCACGATGTTTCCGGAGGTCCACCCGGATTTGCGCGCGCTTTTCGCCCAAGCCGAGCACTGCTTCAAATGGGGGTTGTTCGATCGCGATCCGCTGACGCGCTGGAATTCCCAATGCATCACGCTTCTCGGGGATGCTGCCCATCCGATGCTTCCCTTTCTCGGCCAGGGCGCCGCGATGGCGATCGAAGATGCCTATGTGCTCGCGCGCGAGCTTGCGGCTTCCGAAGGGAACATTTCGGCGGCGCTGTCCTCATACGAAGCGAAGAGAATTCCTCGGACCGCGCGGGTTCAAATCGCATCCCGCAAAGAAGGCGAAATTCTTCACGACGGATACCTGCCACCCGGCGACGAGGCAGCGCCCGGTGCGGGATTCGCCGCCCAATATTTGCCGGGCTTCAATCGCGACTGGCTTTATGAGTACGACGCCGGCGCGACCTAAGGCAGCTTCCGAACTTTCAACCGCGGTATCAGACCAATCATGTTCGGCCCTATGTTTCTATGCATAGGTCGGCACGGCACCCGGGGAGGCGAACGTCCGCTAAGGCCAGAATGCGCCCTGGCCGGTTAGATCGGGTTGGTCGGCATTGAGATCGATTCCAGACCCACCCTTTCGCGTCCGCGCGTGTTTATGAGTCGAGCCTATAGCGCTGCTCGAGCGCGAGATATTGCGGCAAGCCGACGAGGCTCGTGACCTCATCGAAGCTCGCGAGCGGCGGCGCCTTCGCCATGTCGTCGGCCTTCAAGGCGGCGAGAGTCTGTTCCATGGCGCGGATCGCGGCATGCAGCAGGACATTGTAGGTGACGATTCGGAAACCCATCGCCTTCAGCTCGGCGCGCGATTTGACCGGCGTCTTGGGCATCATGTTGGCCCAGGTCGGCTGGGCGAAGCCGCGCGCGAAGGCCTTGAGCTCGGCCTCGGTTTCGAGCGCCTCGGCGAAGAGGATGTCGGCGCCCTCGGCGGCGAAATCCTCGCAGCGCGCCATCGCCTCCTCGAAGCCGATGGCCGAGCGCGCATCGGTACGCGCCATGATGAGCATGTCGGCGCCGCTCTCGTTGCGCGCCTCGACCGCGGCTCTGATCTTGAGCCGCGCCTCGGCGCGCGGAATGACCTCGCGCCGGCCGCCATAATGGCCGCATTTCTTCGGCCAGGTCTGGTCTTCGATGAGGATCGCCGCGGCGCCGGCGCGGGCGAATTCCTTGACCGTGCGGCGCACATTCATGGCGTTGCCGTAGCCCGTGTCGCCGTCGGCGACGATCGGAAACCCGGGCACGGCCTCGCAGGTGTTGTGCACGGCGCCGACCACCTCGCTGAAATCAATGAGGCCGGCATCCGGCATGGCGAAGCCGGTGGCGGCGATGCCGAAGCCGCCGAGCAGCGCCATCGGGAAACCCGCGCGCTCTATGAGCCGCGCCGTCAGCGGATCCGACGCCAGCGGACAGATGCGAAGCTCTGGCTCCGCGAGAAGGGCGCGCAATTTTCGGGCGGCATTTTGCGCGGTCGCTGTCATGGCTTTCCTCCTCGACAAGACGGCCGAGGTTAACACCCAAGAGCCGCGCCGCGTGGGCCAAAATGCCTCGGCGAAAAGGGATTGCTTTCCCGGCGCCTCCTCCGCGATAGTCCGGCCAACAGAGACGGGATGCCCACTTTGCCGCCCCCGGGGCGGCCCGGTTCTGCAAGGAGGCACAAAGGTCGTGGTATTTTTGGCGGTCGATATCGGGGGGACTTTCACGGACCTGATCGCGTTCGATGATCGTTCGGGTCGGTTTTACCAGGCCAAGAGCTTGACGACGCCGCGCAATCACGTCGATGGCATCATCGATTGCATCAACAAGAGCGACCTCGATCCACGCAGCCTCGACCACTTGATCCATGGCTCGACCACGGCCATCAACACGCTGATCGAGCGCAAGGGCGCGGCGGTCGGCCTCATCGTCACCAAGGGCACGCGCGACGTCTATGCCATCGGGCGGGGCAATCGTCCCGAAGCCTACAACCTTTTCTTTCACCGGCCGAAGCCCCTCGTGCCACGCCATCGCACGCTCGAGGTGAATGAGCGGGTCTATGCCTCGGGCGAGGTGCGCGAGAAGCTCGACGCCGCGAGCGTCAAGGCTGCGTGCGAAACGCTGGCCAAGGAAGGGGTCGACGCGGTTGCGATCTGCTTCCTCCATTCCTATGCCAACCCGGCGCATGAGCAGGAAGCGGGGCGGATCGTCGAAGCCGCGCTCCCCAAGGCCTATGTCTCGCTGTCGCACGAGATCCTGCGCGAATATCGCGAATATGAGCGCATCTCGACGACGGTGGTGAACGCCTATATCGGTCCGACTGTCGGCGGCTATGTGCGCAATCTTCAGTCGCGGCTCGAAGGCATCGGCTTCAAGGGCGAACTCGCCATCATGCAGTCGAATGGCGGCGTGATGGCGCCGGCGACCGCGATCCGCCGGCCGGTGACGATGATGGAATCGGGGCCGGTCGGCGGCATCATCGCCTCGGCCGAGATCGGCCGCGCGCTCGGCTACAGCAATGTCGTGTCGTTCGACATGGGCGGCACCACCGCGAAGTCGAGCCTCGTGCGCGGCGGCGAGCCGACCATGTCGGAAGGCTATTATGTCGGCGGCTATGCGAGCGGCCATCCGGTGATGACGCCGGTGGTTGATGTCGTCGAGGTCGGGGCCGGCGGCGGCAGCATCGCCTTCATCGACGATGTCGGCGCGCTGAAGGTCGGGCCGCAAAGTGCGGGTGCCGAGCCCGGGCCCATCTGCTACGGCCGCGGCGGAACCGAGCCCACCATCACCGACGCGGATGTCATTCTGGGCCGCATCGGCTGGCACGACTTTCTCGGCGGCGAGATGGCGCTCGACCTCGAAGCCGCGAAAAAGGGCATGGAGGAGCGCGTCGCCAAGCCTTTGAAGATGAGCGTCGACGAAGCGGCGCGCGCCGTCATCCAGATCGCGATCGCCAAAATGTCGCTCGCCGTGCGCGAGGTTTCGGTCGAGAAGGGCTACGACCCGCGCGATTTCGTGCTCGTCGCCTCGGGCGGCGCCGGGCCGCCTCATGCGGTCGCGATCGCGCGCGAGCTGCACATTCCGACCGTGATCATTCCGCGTTTCCCGGCGCATTTCTCGGCTCTCGGCATGCTCATGGCGGATGAGCGCCACGATCTCGTGCGCACCTATCTCGCCGAGCTTGGCGCCGCCGATTTCGACGCCGTGCGGCACATCACCGAAGAGCTCACGGGCGAGGCCTATAAGCTCCTCGGCCGCAGAGAGAACCTCTCCTGCCAGGTGCTGTTCGATCTGCGCTATGTGGGTCAGGAATTCACCCTGCCCGTGCCCGTCAGCTCGGAAAACCTCGCCAAAGCCGACCGCAAGGCGATCCGCGCGGCCTTCGACGCGTTGCACGAGCAGCGCTATGCCCATCATGCGAGCGACGAGCCGGTCGAGATCATCAATATCCGCCTCGTCGCGCTCGGCCACCGCTCGAAGCTGGCGCTGCCGCCGCTTGCGGGCACGGGCAAGCTCGCGCCGCGCGAGACGCGCCCGGTCGTGTTCGACCAAGGCGGTGCGGCCGATTGTCCGGTCTATGATCGCGAGAAACTGAAGCCCGGCGACAAGGTCACAGGCCCGGGCCTCATCAGCGAATACGCCTCGACCACCGTGTTCTTCCCCGGCGACAAGCTCAGCGTTGCCGACACCGGAGAACTCATCATCACCGTGGGACACGCCCAATGACGACCAAGCTCGATCCCGTCACCCTCGAGGTCATCCGCAGCGCTTTGCCCGCGATCGCCACCGAGATGGCAGCGGATCTCCATCGCACCTCCTACAACATGATGATCTACGAGGTGCGCGACTTCTGCACCGCGCTGCTGCTGCCCGATTCGCGGCTCGTGTCGCAGAATGTCGGCGGCGTGTCGCATTTCGTCGCCGATCTCGGCATCATCATCGAAGACGGCATGAAGCGCTATGGCGAGACCGGCTTCAAGCCCGAGGATGTGATCGTCACCAACCACCAGGCGGTGGCGGGCCAGCATCTCAACAATATGGTCATCTACATGCCCTATTTCTTTAAGGGCAAGCTGACCATGTTCTCGATCGTGCGCGCGCATTGGATCGATGTCGGCGGCATCTCGACCGGTTTCGGCGCCGGCGCCGAGGTGGTCGATCCATGGCAGGAGGGGCTGCAACTCGACCAGCTCAAAATCTACGAGGCGGGCAAGGTCAACGAGGTGCTACTCAAAGTCATCCGCGACAACATCCGCTTCCCGGATTCCTCGCTGGGCGACATGCGCGCGCAGATGGCGGCCTGCCGGCTCGCCCATCGCCGCTTGGACGAGCTCTTCGAGAAATTCGGCGCGGAGACCTTGCTCGCTGCGATCGAGCACATCTTCACCGAGACCGAGATGAAGTGCCGCCGCACCGTCCAGGCCTTTCCTTCGGGCGTCTATGAGGCCGAATCCTTCCTCGACAATGACGGCGTCACCAAGGAGCCGGTGCGCATCCACGCCAAGGTGACGGTCGATCAGGAGAAGGGCGACATGGTGATCGACCTTTCGGGCTGTTCGGCGGCACGCAAGGCCGGAATCAACTCGCGCACGCTCGCGGGCGCGCGGGTTGCCTATAAATCGCTGACCGCGCCGCTCGATCCGGTGAATGAGGGCTCGTTCAACGCGCTGAAGCACATCATTCCCGAAGGCAACATCATGATGGCGCACTACCCCGCACCGATGGCGGGATGGAGCACCATCATCCCGACGGTGGTCGACACCATCATCAAGGCGCTGGCCCAAGCGGCGAAAGACCGCATTCCCGCCGCCCATCTCGGCACGCTCGGCGCGTCGGTGGTGTTCTTCGGCCGCAACCCCAAGACCGGCAAGGCCTTCGTCGTCCAGAGCATCGAAGGCGGCGGCTGGGGCGGCCGGCCGACGGAGGACGGCGAATCGGCTTCGGTCTCGGTTTGCCAGGGCGATGTGCGAAACGGCTCGATCGAGGCGATCGAGATGAAGACGCCCGTGCTGGTCGAAAGCCGTGGCTTCCGGGCCGATTCGGGCGGGCCGGGCAAATTCCGCGGCGGACTTGGCCTCGATGTCCAGGTGCGCAACTTCGTCGAAGGCCGTTGGAACATGCATGCGCCGGCGCGCATCGACAATCCGCCTTGGGGTCTCTGGGGCGGCAAGCCCGGCAATTCCAGCCGCTATCTCTTGAAGCTTCCGGGCGAGAACACCTTCCGCGAGAAGGAAGCCAACCGCCTGCCGACGCCGCCCGAAACCGAAGTGATCGTGCGCAGTAATGGCGGCGGCGGCTGGGGCGATCCCTTGGAGCGCGATCCCGAGCGCGTGCGCATGGACGTGATCGAGGGCTATGTCAGTCGCGAGCATGCCATGGCGGACTACGGCGTCGTGCTCAGCGCGAAAGATTTTGCGATCGACGCGGTCGCGACGAAAAAGCTTCGTGCGGAACGTCAGACCGGGGCGCCGAAATGACGGATCGTCGCACGAAGCCAAGAAACAGCGCATCGAGGCGGCGAAGCCGAACGATAAGATAACGGGCGTCGCCGAGCCGAATGTGTGACGGAAACGGGGCCGGCCGCTTCGGGCCGGCTCGCGAGGAACGGGAGGGCTGGTGCAGTGAGGACCTGCAGAGATCGATTTGCCGTGCGCCCGCTTGCCGCCGCCGCGGCTGCCGTCCTGTGGCTCGCGCTCGCGGCGACGGCCGCCTCCGCCGCCGACACGTTGCGGGTGGCCAAGGGTTTCCCCTCGCTCTTCCAGTTCACGCCGCTCGATGTCGGCATCGAGAAGGGCTTCTTCAAAAACCACGGTCTCGATGTCGAGGCGATTTCCTTCGCCGGCGACGCCAAGCTGCAGCAGGCTCTTGCGGCTGGGAGCGTCGATCTCGGCATCGGCTCCGGACCCGGCCTCGCCTTCATCGCCAAGGGCGCGCCGGTGCTCGGGATCGCCGAGGAGGCGGGTCCGCCGCTCGGCATAACGCTTTGCGTCGCCGCCGATAGCCCGATCAAAACGCCCGCCGATCTCAAGGGGAAGATCGCCAGCATCTCGACCGTCGGCTCGCAGACCGATTGGATGATCCGCGAACTCTCGCGGCAGCAAGGTTGGGGTCCCGACGGCATCCAGCGGGTCGCACTGGGCGGCATTCCGGCGCAGATTGCGGCGCTCAGAACGCGGCAGGTCGACGCCGTGCCATTCGACATCACCACGGCCTACAAGCTGCAAAACTCGGGCGAGGTGCGTCTGCTGCTGAAATTCGGCGACATCGTCAGGGAATACGTGAACCACGTCATCTATGCGACCAACGACGTCATCGCCAAGCGCCCGGAGGACGTGCGCAAGTTCCTGGCCGGCTGGTTCGAGACCATCGCCTTCGTCAAGCACAACAAAGCCGAAACCGTCAGGATCGCCTCGACCATCCTGAAAATCCCGGAGCCGATCGTCGGCCGTGTCTACGATGAAACCTTGCCCATGCTGTCGGATGACGGCAAGTTCGACCTGAAGGGCCTCGCGGTGTTGAGCCGGTCCTTCGTCGAGATGAAGATGCTGCCGGCGGCGCCCGACATGTCGAAGCTTTATACCGAGCGGTTTTTGCCGGCGGCGCGCTCCTAGCGGCGCACGCTTTAGGGAGGATGATGGAGATGCGCAAATCCTATGGCCTAAGGAGGCTCGCGGCGCTGGGACTGGCGACCGGCTTCCTCGTCGCGCTGGGCGCCGGCCCGAGCCTCGCCACCGACAAGCTGCGCGTCGGCAAGGCGATCGCCGGGCCGATCGATTTCACGCCGCTCGATATCGGCATTGCGAAGGGCTTTTATCAAAAGCACGGGCTCGACATCGAAGAGGTCAATTTCGCCGGCAGCGCCAAGCTGCAGCAGGGCCTCGGCGCCGACGCAGTCGATATCGGCCTCGGCTCCGGCCCCGAGCTCGTCTTCGTCGCCAAGGGGAACTCCGATCTCGGCGTCGCGGCCTTCGCCGGGCCACCCTCCGGCCTCGTCATGGTCGTGCGTGAGGGGCTGCCCATCAACAAGCCGGCCGACCTCAAAGGCAGGAAGATCAGCGTCTCGACCGTCGGTGGCCTCACCGACTGGATGGTGCATGAAGCCTCGCGCTATCTCGGCTGGGGACCCGAGGGGATTCAGGCCGTGCCGCTTGGTACCAACGCGGCGCAGATCGCCGCGATGGAAACCGGCCAGATCGATGGGATGATGATCGACGTCGCGGGCGCCGCCACGCTCGCGGAGCAGCACAAATCGCGCATCATCCTTCGCTGCGGTACCTTCGTGCCGGAGTTCATCAACCACGTGACCTTTGCCACCAACAAGATGATTGCCCAACACCCGGAGCAGATTCGGGCGTTTCTCGCGGGATGGTTTGAAACCGTCGCCTGGATGCGCAAGAACAAGGAGGAGTCGGTGAAGCTCGCGGCGCCGGTGATGCACCAGCCGCTCGCGATCGCCGCGAGCGCCTATGACGAGGTGATGCCGAGCCTATCCGATACGGGCAAGTTCGAGCCGAAGGGCTTGGCCGTGCTCGCGCGGTCCTTCGTCGAGACAAGGCAGCTTCCGACAGAGCCCGACATGTCGAAGCTCTACACCGAGAAGTTTCTGCCGGGTGCAATGTGAGACCGGGATCGAAGAGGAGTAAGACGTGAGCGGCGGGCAAACGGCTATTCGAGTCGACGGCGTCAGCCAGGCCTTCGGGGCGGAAGGCGATCCGCGCCGGGTGGTGGCGCTGGAGAGCGCTTCGCTCGATATCGCGCGCGGCGAGCTGCTGTGCCTCATCGGTCCCTCGGGCTGCGGCAAGAGCTCGCTCCTCAACATCATCGGCGGGCTCGCCTCGCCGACCACGGGCGAGGTGAGGATCGATGGCCAGGTGGTGCGCGGGCCGTCGCCGCAAAAAGTCGCCTTCGTCTTCCAGGAGAACACGCTCTTTCCCTGGCGCACGGTCATCGACAACGTCAAGCTCGGCATGGCATTCCAGGGCGTGCCGAAATCCGAGCGGCAGGAGCGCGCGCTTCAGTCGCTGCGCACGGTCGGGCTGGCGGATTTCTGCGACCACTATCCGGGCCAGCTCTCGGGCGGCATGAAGCAGCGCGTCCAGCTCGCGCGGGCGCTCGGCCTCAAGACCGAGATCCTGCTCATGGACGAGCCTTTCGCCGCCCTCGACGAGCAGACGCGCATGGTGCTGGGCGAGGATCTCTCGGTGCTGCTGGCGCAGACCGGCAAGACCATTGTTTTCGTCACGCACAGCCTCGCCGAGGCGGTGTTCCTTGCCGATCGGGTGGCGGTTTTGACCGCGCGGCCCGGACGGCTGAAGAAGTTGATCAATGTCGAGGAAGGCCATCCGCGCAAAAGCAATTTCATGACCTCGAGCAAGCTTAACGGCCTGCGCAACGAGCTCTATGAGTTGCTGCACGAGGAAATTCGCAAGACGATGATCGAGCGCGGCGAGGCGAGGGAGGGCGCATGAAGAAACCGTCGCGCATCGCCGCGCATCTGGTGCAGTTCGGCATCCTTGTCGCCGTGCTGGTGACTTGGTATTGGGCGACGCTTCCGGGCGGCATCAACCATCTCCTGCTTCCTCCGCCGATCCCCGTCTTCGAGGGATTCTGGGTCCTCTTCACGGCCGACAGCATCTGGCCGGATCTCCTGGTCACGGTGCGCGAATGGATCTCCGCGGTCATCATCGCGGCGGTGAGCGGCTGCACGCTCGGCTACCTGATCAGCCGATCGAATTACGCGGTCCGCGTGTTCGACCCGTTGCTGGCGGGGCTTTACTCGATCCCGGCCATCCTGCTGTTTCCGCTCTATCTGCTGTTCTTCGGTTTGGGGCCCGGCTCGAAGATCGCGATCGGCACGACGATCGCGTTCTTCCCGATCGTGCTCAACACCATCGCGGGGCTTGCCTATGTCGACAAGGCCTATATCACGGCGGCGAAGTCGATGGGCGCATCGGACCTGCAGCTCTTCTGGTCGGTGATGCTGCCGGCGGCCTTTCCGGTCGTTCTCACGGGGCTCCGGATCGGCTGCATCGTCGCGTTCCTGTCGATCCTGGGCGGCGAGACGATCTCGTCGCTGGCGGGGCTAGGCCATCGCATCGTCTCGCTGGCCGAGAACATGGAAACCTCGCGCATGTTCAGCAACATCCTGTTCGCCGTGCTGATGGCGATCATCATCAACGGCATCGTCACCTTCGCCGAGGCTCGTGGCCGCAGGGGGATGCAATGACCCAGCGCCGCGGACCGATCATGTCGCCGGGCCTCGCCCGGCTCGGGGTGATCATCCTTCTGTTGTTGATTTGGGAGGTCGGAGCGCGGCTTTACGCCGATCCCCTGTTTCTTTGTCCGCCCTCGCAGGCGGTGGTCGCGCTCGGGCACATCTTCTCCGATCCCAAGATCGTCAATGCGATCGAGGTCACGATCTACGAAGTCGTGGTTGCCTTCGTCATGTCGGTGAGCTTCGGCATGACGATCGGGCTGATCGTCGGGCTGCAGGGCTTCACCAAGCGCGCGATCCTGCCGGTCATCTTGCTGCTCTACGCCATCCCGCAGGCGACGATCCTGCCGCTCTTCATTCTCTCCTTCGGCATCGGGCCGGCCGCGAAGATCGCCTTTGGCGTGAGCCACGGGATCTTCCCGGTGCTCGTGACGACCGTGGCGGGCGTGCAGAATTTGCGGCCGAGCTTGCTCATCGCGGCGCGCTCGATGGGCGCGAGCCGGTGGCAAGTCTTCACCTCGATCGTGTTTCCGCACATGATTCCGAGCTTTTTCACCGGGATGCGCTTGGGGATGACGCTGGTGCTGCTGGGCGTGTTGCTGGCCGAGCTCTACGTCTCGACCGCCGGCATCGGGTTCTATACAAGGCTCTTCGCCGAGAGCTTTGCCCCGCCCGATCTCTTCGCGCTCATCGCCGTTCTGGCTGCGATCGCAGTGACGCTCAATGAGATGTGCCGCATGGGCGAGCGGCACTTCAGCCGCTGGCATGATGCCTGAGGCGCGGCGCGCTGCCGGGCCTCGACCCTGCGGCGGCTGAAGGAAGACTATCGCAGCCGAGCGTGAACGGATCTCGTGCCGGCGCACGAAGCCGCTCGGGTTCCGCCGGCGAGGGAGGGCAAGCCATGCCGCGAGCGTTCCTGGCGCGCGCCATTACAATCGGTCTCGTTGCCGCTCTGGCGCAGGCGGCGCCGTCGCTCGCCGCGGAGACGTTCCGCGCGGGAACGCCGTCGGGGCGCAATTTCACCTTCCTGCCGCTGCGCATCGGCATCGAGAAGGGAATCTTCGCCAAGAACGGGCTCGATCTCGAGGTCACGGATTTCGGCGGCGGCGCGAAGCTGCAGCAGGCCTTCGTCGCGGGCGGGATCGATCTCGCGGTCTCGGCCGGCACCGACATGGCCTTCATCGCCAAGGGCGCATCCGAGCGCGCCGTCGCGGTCGCCGGGCGCGGCACAACGCTCGGCATTGTCGTGCCGTTCGATTCGCCCGCCAAGACGGTCGACGATCTGAAGCACAAGCAGATCGGCGTGACCACGGCCGGCTCCTTCACCGAATGGCTGATGCGCCGCTACATGCAACAGCACCACTGGGCGGCGGATGCTGCCACGCTCGTTCCGATCGGCAGCGATGTGGCCAACGATGTGGCGCTGCTCACGACCCACCGCATCGACGCGGTGGAGGCGCCTGCCGCGCTCGGCTTTCAGCTCGAGCTCTCGAAGCGCGGACGCCTCGTGCTCCAGCATTTCGATCTCGGGCCGGAATTCATCGGCCAGGCGCTCTACGCGTCGAACCGCATCATTCACGACGATCCCGATGCGGTGCGCCGCTTCGTCAAAGCGTGGTTCGAGACGATTGCCTGGATGCGCGGCCACAAGGACGAGACGGTCGCGATCACCCGCAGCTATACGCATTACGCGCCCGAGGTGGAAAATCGGGAATATGACGATGTCATCAAGATTTTCTCGCCGGACGGCCGATTCCATCCTGCGGGGTTGAAGGCGCTTGGCGAGGCCTTCGTCGAAATGAAGCTGCTCGACCAGGCGCCCGACATGTCGAAGCTTTACACCGACGCTTTCCTGCCTACGAAATGACATAGGTCCGAGCAAACTTCCATGGCGACAGTTCTCGAAGAATTTGCCGAGATCCTCCACGCCTCGAATGGCTCGGCTTCCGCGAATCTCAGCCTGCATCTGCTCGACTCGCTCGGCGCCTGGCATGCTGGCGCGCGTACTGAGGATTCGGCCGCGCTCCAGCGGCTTGCCAAGACCTCGCCCGGCTTGCCACCCGTTTTCGGCGACGATCCGCTCGATCAGATTTCGCTGCGCGTCGCGACCATTCGCAACACCGAGATCGACGACATTCACATGGAGTCCTGCACCACGCCCGGCTCCGTGGTCGTGCCGGTTGCGCTGACGCTTGCGGCGATACGCGGCACGCCGAGCGCCGCAGCTTTCGCGCGGGGCCTCGCGGCCGGCTACGAGGCGATGATCCGCTTGAGCCTCGCGGTCTCGGGCGCAACCATCCTCTATCGCGGCGTCTGGCCGACATTTTTCTCCGCTCCCGTAAGCGCGGCGGCGACGGCGGCGGCTCTCATCGGCCTCGACGCGGCTCGGACCGCCGACGCGCTCGCCATCGCCTTGAGCCTATCGAGCGGCGCGCCCGGCGGCCCGAGCGCGCCGTCCCCGCGCTGGCTTCTTCTCGGCCAAGCCGCGCGCGCGGGCGTGTTCGCCGCGCTCGCCGCCGCCCGCGGCTACCGCGGCGATCCCAGCGTGCTCGACGGGGATTGGCTCGAGCGCACGCATGGGATTGCGTGCAACCGCGCTCCGCTCGTCGCGCCGCGCGATGCCGAAGGCGCGATCGCGGCCGTTAGCTACAAGCCGTTTTGCGCGGCCAAGCAAGTGACCGCTGCGCTCGACGGGTTCCGCCGCTTGCTGGCCGACGCCGCGCCCGGCGAGATCGCGGCCGTGCGCGTCACGGTGCCGCCGTCCTATGCCGGCATGATCGGCCATCGCCATGCCGGCCGGGGACGGGTCGAGCGCATCACCTGCGCCGCCTATCAACTCGCGCTCGCGGCCTATCGGCCTGACCTCCTCGACGACGTGATCCGCCCCGATCTGAGCGGCGATGGCCCGATCGCCGCTTTCATGGCGCGCGTCGAGGTCGCGGCCGATCCCGGTCTTGCCGCGTATTTCCCGAAATCCTATCCGGCGCGCATCGAATTAAGCCTCGCCGGCGGGGCCAAGCGCGATGTCCTCGTCGTCGATGCCTTGGGCGACCCGGCGTTGAGCCTCGATGAAGCCGCGCTGCGCGCGAAATTTCACCGCCTCGCCGATCCCGTGATTGGGGTGGGCCCCGCCGAGACTCTGGCCGCCGCGGCGCTGGCGGCGGTCACCAGCGACGCGGCGCTCGCGACGCTTGGCCAAGCGATCGCGACGAGCGAAGCGCTCGGTTGAAAGACGGCGGCTCAGATCGTGATGACGATCTTGCCAAAATGCTTGCCGGTCAGGAAGTCGCGATAGGCGGCGACGGTCTCGCCGATGTCGTAGGTGCGATCGACCACCGGCTTGAGGCCCGAGACCGTGATGGCACGGTTCATCGCCTCGAACATGGCGCGGCTGCCGACATTGATGCCCGAGACGCGCAAGCCCTTTTGCAGGATGAAGCGGCGATCGAGCTCGCCGCCCGGACCGGACCGGCCGCCGATGATCGCCATATGTCCGCCATGGCGCAGCGCTTCGAGCGCGCCCCTGGTGCTTGCGCCGCCGGCCACGTCGAGCACGCAATCGGCGCCGCGCCCACCGGTCATCTCGCGCACGGCGGCCGCCCAATTCGCGTTCTTCGCGTAGTTGAGCGTGTCGCTGGCGCCAAGCTTCTTCGCGCGCTCCAGCTTTTCATCGCTCGATGAGGTGATGATCGCGCGCGCGCCGGCGGCGCGGGCGAGTTGCAGGCCGAGCACCGAGACGCCGCCGGTGCCGAGGAACAGCGCCGTATCGCCGGCGCGCAGATTGCCGGCTTCGAAAAGTCCGTGCCATGCGGTCAAGCCGGCGCAGGGCAAGGTCGCGGCCTCGGCAAAGCTCAGATGATCGGGAAAGCGCACCACGCCTTCGGCTTCCAACAACGCGAGTTCCGTCAGCACGCCTTCGGCGGTACCGCCGAGCGCCGCGTCCTGGATTTCGGGAAACACCGGCCCGGTGATCCAACGCTGGAAAAACGTGCCGCAGACGCGATCGCCCGGCTTGACGCGCGTCACCTCAGCGCCGACCTCGACGATGTCGCCGGCGCCATCCGATAAGGGAATCCGCGGCAGGCTGACGCTGCGCGCATAGTTGCCGGAGAGGATCATCGCATCGCGATAGTTGAGCGAGGCGGCGTGCATGCGCACCAGCACCTGGCGCGCGCCAACCTTCGGGCTTGGGCGCTCGATGACACGCAGACCGTCGATGCCCGTGGTCGCGACAATCTCGACGCATTTCATGCTGGGCCTCCCTCGATACTAGGCGGCAGCGCCGCGCACGCGATCGGCCAGCGCAAGCGGGTCCTCGGGCGGCTTATCGGCGCGCCACGCCACATGCCCATCCGGCCGGACGAGCACGAGCTTCTTCTCGTAAAGCTGCGCGATCGCCGGATCCGCGATCGACACCACTTCGAGCGGCATTTCGCGCCGCCGGAAGACGGCCTCGATCGCATCGCTTGCCGGAGCGTCGCCGAGCCGCAAGAGGACGAAGCCGCCGCCGAAGAGATCGACGGTCGAGCGGCCTTGCGCGATCCAGGCATGCGGCGCGCGCGATCCCGGCCGTGCGGTCGGAACATAAAGGCTGATCGTATCGGGAGTCGGCGGCGAGCCGTCCGGCCAGATGATCGGAGAGGGATCGTAGCGATAGCCCAAGGCAATGCCGTCGGTCAGCACCATGGCCGGCTGGCTTGCGAGAATCTGCTCCCGCATCAGCGCGCGGGCGCGCTCGCCTGCGGGCGTGTCTTTCATGATGTCGGGGGATGAGGGCCGGTCGCGATTGTCGGCATGGCCGGTATAGGCCTGGTTGATGTTGCGCAAGCCTACAGGCCGCCGCTCGATCTCGTAGGAATCGAGCAAGCCCGGCCGGCCCCAGCCTTGCACCATGGCCGCGAGCTTCCAGCCGAGATTGTCGATATCGCCCATGCCGGTGTTGAGGCCAAACCCGCCCGAAGGGTGGTTCTGGTGCGCGGCATCGCCCGCCAGGAACACCCGCCCCTCGCGATAGCGATCGGCCACGACGTCGCAAGCGCTCCAGCGCACGACCGAGAGAATTTCGCGCGGGATCTCCGGCCCGGCGACCTGGTTGAAATGCCACTCGACGTCGACCGCGTCGGGATTATCGTAGAATTCCTTTCCGGCCAGCGCGAAGCGATACAGCTCCTTGCCGTCGATCATCACGAGATTGCGCCACGACCCCTTCTCGTCGACGAAGAAGGTGAGCGCGGCCTTGCCCTTGTCGTGATGCTTCCACAGCTCGGGCAGGCGGATGAAGACACTGAAATGGTATTCGGTCTCGGATTGACCGGTCATGCCGATCTTGAAGCCGCGGCGGATCGGGCTGTGGCTGCCGCTGCAATCGACGACGTATTGGGCGGCGATCTGCTCCTCCTCGCCGCTATCGAGGTTGCGCACCGTGGCGATGACGCGGTCGCCCTCTTCGGCCAATGATTCGAAGCGGCAGCGATAGCGCAGCGTGACCGACGGCAGCGACAGCACGAGATCGCGAATGATCGGATCGAGAAACAGCTGGTTGCAGCGTTGCGGCCGCTCCGGGCTGATCGGCGAGGGCGCCGTGCCGCCATGGCTCGGCCGCTCGATGCGCGCGATCTCGTAGCCGTGGAAGCCGGTGATGTAGAGCGCGGTGTGCGGGAAATCCGGCGGCGTGCCGTCGCGCTTCACCTGCTCGGCAACGCCCCAGCGCCGCAGCAGCTCCATGGTGCGCGCGTTGAGCGCGGTCGCGCGCGGGTGATAGATCACGCCGTCGCTCTGCTCGATGATGAGGCAGCCTATGCCGCGCCGGCCGAGCTCGCTCGCCAGCGAAAGGCCGATCGGCCCGGCTCCGACAATCAGTATCGGCGTTTCGATCACGGCCATGATGTTGGGACCAGCGGCTTCAGGCCGCCCCGCCATAATCTTCTTCGAGCAGATCGAGGCGGCGCAGCACCTCGCGATCGCTGACAACGAAGATGCGCGCTTGGCCTTGCGCGCGGTGACAGATCCAGGTGCCGGTCGGCAGGCTGAACACGTCCTTGGGCTCCCAGCTGATCGTGTCGTCGCCGATGCGCGTCACCCCGCTGCCCTCGACCACGGCGCAAACCATGCTGGCGCTGGTGCGGAGCGGCAGGGTCTCGCCGTCGGCGAGCTCGACGAGATAGCAATCGATCAGCGACATGACTGGCCCGCCATTCATCGGATTGACGTAGCGCACGCGCCGCGTCCCATCCTTTGCCAAGGGCGCCGCTGCGAGCGCCGCAGCGGCCTGCGCCCAGGGATAGCGGAACACCGGCGAATAGGCGGGGTTGGCCTCGATGCCGTCGGGAATCACATTGGCGACCGCGAACAGCGCGTCGGGCGCGGTCGGCGGCATGCGGTTGGGCGGGCCCGGCTCGAAATCGTCCGTGCCGAGATAGCGATGCAGCGGCACATCGAGGGAATCGAGCCAGATGATCGGCCGCGTGCCGCGATGCACGTGCTCGTGCCAGGTCCAGCCGGGCGTGGTGACGAGGTCGCCCTCTTCCATCAGGCATTCCTTGCCGTCGACGATGGTGTAGGCGCCTTCGCCTTCGAGGACGAAGCGCAGCGCGTTGGGCGAATGGCGGTGCGGGCGCGCGCTCTCGCCGGGCTTTAGAATCTGCAGCGCCGCGGTGAGCGTCGGCGTTGCGCCCATCAGCGAGCCGCTGCGCAGATTGGGGTTCTTCAAAGTGAGCACGCGGCGCTCGATCGCGCGCATGTCCTTGAGCTGCAGCGCGTCTTCGATCAGCGGGCGCATGGTGCGCCATTTCCAGATGAAGCCGCGATCGCGCTGCACCTCGGTGCTGTGCGCCGCAAGCTCCTCCCA
>DATEKH010000012.1:0-22783 GCA_035277525.1 Allostellaceae bacterium | reverse complement strand
ATATTGCTTGGCGTTCTCGCGGCCCTGGCCGATGCGCTGCCCGTCATAAGCGAACCACGAGCCCGATTTCTCCACGACCCCGGCCTGGATGCCGAGATCGATCAGCTCGCCGCGCTTGGAGATGCCTTCGCCATACATGATGTCGAACTCGACCACCTTGAAAGGCGGCGCCATCTTGTTCTTCACCACCTTGACGCGGGTCTGGTTGCCGACGGTCTGTTCTTTTTCCTTGATCGCGCCGATGCGGCGGATGTCGAGCCGGACCGAGGCGTAGAATTTGAGCGCGTTGCCGCCGGTCGTGGTCTCGGGATTGCCGAACATGATGCCGATCTTCATGCGAATCTGATTGATGAAGATCACCATGCAGCGCGATTTGGAAATCGAGCCGGTGAGCTTGCGCAAAGCCTGGCTCATCAGCCGCGCATGGAGCCCGACATGGCTGTCGCCCATCTCGCCTTCGAGCTCGGCGCGCGGCACCAGCGCCGCCACCGAATCGACCACCAGCACATCGACCGCGCCCGAGCGCACCAGCGTGTCGGCGATCTCGAGCGCCTGCTCGCCGGCATCGGGCTGCGAGATCAGGAGATCGTCGATATTGACGCCGAGCTTTCGCGCATAGCCGGGGTCGAGCGCATGCTCGGCATCGATGAAGGCGCAGGTGCCGCCGGCGCGCTGCGCCTCGGCGATGACATGGAGCGCGAGCGTGGTCTTGCCCGAGCTTTCCGGCCCGTAAATCTCGACCACCCGGCCGCGCGGCAAGCCGCCAATGCCGAGCGCGATATCGAGGCCCAGAGAGCCGGTCGAGATCACCTCGGTCTCGCTCGCGACCTCGCGCGAGCCGAGCTTCATGATCGATCCCTTGCCGAAGGCCCGCTCGATCTGTCCGAGCGCGGCGTCGAGCGCCTTTTGCTTGTCCATCGTGTCCTTGTCTACCAGGCGCAAAGCAGTGTTCGACATCCCCCAACTCCTTATTCCATAGCGCCGCCCCGTTTCCTAGGGCCGTCCCACGCAAAGCCGATGCCGCAACACCGTACCCGATTTGTTCTCTTGAAAGCAAGTGCTGTTTTGTTCTCCTTGGATTTCTTGTCAAATCAGATGCTTAGAGAAAAAGTCCGAGCGCGGGGCCGGGACAAGGGCGTGGCGGCGTGCCGCGCCATGCTCAGCGCGCTGCCTCTGTATTGCACCTCCCACCCGCTCGCTGTCGCACACGGCCCCCATCGCTGCACAAGCGTCTTGCGCCCCTGAGCGTGACGAAGGACGACTGCGCGCTTCGCGCGCGCTCAGGATGAGGAGACAGGGAAGATGGCATTAAGAAAAGCGCCTCACGCCGCCGGGCGTTCGCCCGAGTCCTGCATCACTTCTTTAACTTTTCCGGCTAGCTGCCTGAGACTAAAAGGTTTTGGCAGGAAGTGGATGCCGTCCTCGTCGCCCAGCCGCTTGCGGAAATGATCCTCGGCATAGCCCGAGATGAAGATCACCTTGAACTTGCGGTCGGGGTGCAGCTCGCGCACCTCCTTGATCAAGGTCGGCCCGTCCATCTTCGGCATCACCACATCGGTGATGATGAGATCGACCTTGTGCGCGCCGTCCTGGAGGATCGTCAGCGCGGTCTCGGCGCTGTCGGCCTCGATGACGCGATAGCCCTTGTTCTTGAGGGCGCGGGAGCTGAACAGCCGCACCGGGTCCTCGTCCTCGACCAGCAGCACCGTGCCCGTGCCGGTCAGGTCGCGCGGCAGCGCGATCTCGTCGGCGGCGGCGCGCGCGGCGCCATGGGCCTCATCGCCGCGATGGCGCGGCAGGAAGATCGAGAAGCTCGCCCCTTTGCCCGGCTCGCTGTCGACGCGCACGAAGCCGCCGGTCTGCTTGACGATGCCGTAGACGGTCGAAAGCCCGAGCCCGGTGCCGGAGCCGACCTCCTTGGTCGAGAAGAACGGCTCGAAAATGCGCTGCAGATATTCGGGCGCTATCCCGATGCCGGTATCCGCCACCTCGATCTTCACATACTCGCCCGGCGGCATCACCTCGTCGCCGAGCCGCACCGGCACCTCGTTCACCATGTTCGAGGTGTGGATGGTCAGGGTGCCGCCGCTCGGCATGGCGTCGCGCGCATTGACCGCGAGATTGATGATCACCTGATCGAGCTGGCCCTGATCGACCTTGACGAGGCCGAGATCGCGGCCATGCACGACTTTCAACTCGATATTCTCGCCGATGAGGCGGCGCAGCAGATGCGAGAGATCGGCGAGCGTGTCGGTGATGTCGAGCACGCGCGGCTGCAAGGTCTGCTGGCGCGAGAAGGCGAGCAGCTGGCGCACGAGATTGGCGGCACGGTTGGCGTTCTGCTTGATCTGCATGATGTCGGCGAAGGACGGATCGCCGGGCCGGAAGCGCAGCAGCAAAAGATCGCAGAAGCCGATCATCGCGGTCAGCAGATTGTTGAAATCATGCGCGACGCCGCCGGCCAATTGGCCGACCGCCTGCATCTTCTGCGACTGGATGAATTGCGCCTCCATCTTCTTCTGATCGGTGGTGTCGATGAAGTGGAGGATCAATCCGCCCTCGCTGTCGCGGCTCATGACGAGCGAGGCCGATTTGCCGGTTTTGAGCCCGAGCTCGACCGGTTCGGTCGGCGGCTTTCCGCCCATCGCGGCGGCGAGCTTTGAGGCGAGCGCCGGGCGGTCGGCCTCGGGCAGGAAGCTCACCAGCGCCTTGCCGATGAGATCGGCGGGCGGCGCGCCGAAGAACGCGCCCAAGCTCGCATTCGCCTCGGCAAAGCGTCCGCCCTCATCGAGCAGCGCGATCCCGACCGGCGCATTGGCGAAGAAGCGCTCGAAGCGCTCGCGCGACTGCCGCAGCGCGGCCTGCCAGTCGCGCTCTGGCGTCAGATCGCGCACCACCGAGCGGGTGCGCAAGGTGGCGCCATAGCGAATGACGCTCTGCGTGATGAGGGCTTGCAGCACCAGGCCATGCCGGCCCTTCAACACCACCTCGCCGCGCTCGCCGCCGCTTTCGAAGGGCGCGTGCGGCAGCGCGCCCGCGGGCGGCGGCTCGGCCAGGAAGTCGCCGATCTTGGCGCCGTTGGCGACGAGATCGGCGGGCGACGCGCCGAGCCAATCGGCCAGGGTCTCGTTGACGAAGAGGAAGCGGCCCGCGCCGTCGACCGAATAGAAGCCGATCGGCGCGTGATCGAGAAAATCCGCGAGCTTCGAGCGCTCGTCGCGGATCTCGCGGTCGATCAGGCTGCGCTGCGTCACATCTTCGAAATTCCACAGGCTCAATCCGGCGCGGCCGGCGAGGCGGTGCGCGGTGACGCTGAACCACGCGATCGGACCGGCAGGATGGCTGATCGCGACGCGGCCGCCGGCGCGGCCCTTTTGCTGAACGTCGCGGCGCAGGCTCGTCAATTCGCTGTTGGCGCCGTCCTCGGCCGCGAGGCGGCGCGCGAGCGCGTCGAGCGGCGCGTCGTCGAGGCCCGGGAAGAAGCGATAGAACGCCGAATTGGCATAGACGATCGCGCCGTCCTCGCCGAGGATGAGATGGGCGTTGGCCGAGGTCTCGAGCGCCTGGCTCAGGAGATCGAGCTTTTGCACCGCGGTGCTCTGGATGCGGCGCCCGAGCAGCGCGGCGACGCCGAAGCCGATGGCAAGGCAAGCGAAGGCGACCGCGGCGAGATCGACCACGAGCGGAGGCCCGACGCCGACAGCGAGAAGGCGCGCGCAAATCACCGCGGCGACGCTGCAGAACACCGTCACCATCGCCGCGCCGAGCACCCAGCCGGGCGCGCCGGAATTCGGCGCCTTTTCAAGCCGGCGCGTGTCGCCGCGGTTTTCGAGTCGCACGGAGTCGGTCATGGCAATCGGGGGCGCAGCTTATCACAGGGCGCGCGCCTGCGGCCTTATCTTTCCTTTCAAGCGGAAGACATAGCTGATGATCTCGGCCACGGCCTTGTAGTGCTCGGGCGGGATCTCGCGGTCGAGCTCGACATGGGCATAGAGCGCCCGCGCCAAGGGCGGGTTCTCGACGATCGGCACGTCGTGCTCGCGGGCGATCTCGCGAATCCGCTGTGCCAGGAGGTCGACGCCCTTTGCCACCACCTTGGGCGCGCCCGCGGACCCCAGCTCGTATTGCAGCGCGACAGCGTAATGCGTCGGGTTGGTGATGACGACCGAGGCCTTGGGCACCGCCGCCATCATGCGCTTCCTTGCGCGCTCGTTGCGGATCTGGCGCAGCCGCGCCTTGATCTTCGGATCGCCTTCGGCCTGCTTGAACTCCTCCTTGACCTCCTGCTTCGTCATCCGCATCGAGCGCATGAAGGCCAGGCGCTGATACGCGTAATCGCCGAAGGCCAGCACCGTCACCACCGCGAGAACGCCGAGCATCAGCCGCAAAACGAGATGCTGCAGCTCGAAGGGAAGATGCTCGGCCGATTCGGCCGCCATGCGCTTCAGCTGGTCGAGGCTGGGCATCGCCACCCACCAGGCGACCAGGGAGACGATTCCGATCTTGGCGATGTTCTTCAAGAGCTCGATGCTCGACCGCAAGCTGAAAAGGCGCTGCAGCCCCGCGATCGGCGACAGCCGGGTGATATCGAGCTTGAATTTCTCGGTCGCGAACAAGAGGCCGATCTGCACGACCGTGCCCGCGATCGCGGCCGCAACCGCCACCAGCATCGGCACCGCCAGCGCGACTGCGATCTGGCCGAGCGAATTCTCCAGCAGCTCCCAATGCACATCGCCATCCGAGCCGATGAAATTTCCCGGCATGACGAAAGGCGCGAGCGCCTTGACGATGGTATGCGCGATCGTCGGCCCCGCGACCAGAAGGAGCCCGGTCGCCGCCATCAGCATGAACCAGGTGTTGACTTCGCGCGATTGGACGACCTGGCCTTGCAGCCGCGCGCGCGCGAGCTTCCTGCCAGACGGCTCTTCTGTCCTTTGCTCCTTGTCGGCGTCGTCGGCCATGGCTCAGCCCGGAACGAAGAGCGCGAATTGCTGGCCCGCCGCGGTGAGAAACCAGCCCATTCCCGCCGCAAGGACGAGCGCGAACAGCAGCAAGCCTCCCATGATCTGCAGCGGCTGGCTGACGAACATCACCTGGAGCTGCGGCACGAGCCGGCCGATGAGGCCGATGGCAATGAAGAACACCGTGCCGAGGACGATGAACGGCGCCGCCATCTCGACCGCGAGCTGAAACGAGCCGGCGACCGCATGGGCGACGGTCTGCGACAAATCCTCGACCGGCGGCAGCTTGCCGGGCGTGAAGATCATGTAGCTGTCGACCAGGCCGCGCAGCATCAGATAGTGGAGATTGGTCAGGAAGATCAGCAGCACGCCGAGCACCGAGTAGAGCGAGCTCGGGATCGGGCTCTGCTGCGACTGGAGCGGATTGAAGATGACCGCGTTCGAGAGCCCGGTCTGCAGCGAGACGAACTGTCCGGCCATGTCGAGGCCGGCGAGCAGCGTGCGCGCCAGGGTGCCGATGAACACGCCGACCGCGATCTCGGCGCTCAGCATGACGACGAGCGCCGAGGGGCTCGACGGCATCGCCGGCAACAGCGGCGCGAGAATCGGCAGCAGCAGCAGCGAGAGCACCACGGCGAGGAGGAGCCGATAGCGTTGCAGCACATAGACCTCGCCAAAGCCCGGGAGAAGCATCATCGCCGAGCCGATGCGGGCGAAGATCAGCAAGGCGGCGAAGGCATTGGCGGGCAGGAATTGCGCAAGCGGCAAAGCTGGCTCCTAGGCGTCAGCTAGGGCAATCGCATTTGACCGCTGGAATGCGATCGAGCGTCCCCTGAGCTTGACGAAGGGCGACTTCGGTCGGGATGAGGCGTTTTTCTTAGTGCGATCAACCATTTTTCCTTACCCTGAGCGCGACCCGAAGCGCAGCGAAGGGGAGCAGTCGAAGGGCGCAGGGTGCTATTGCAGCGCTCATGTGCGATGCCACTAGAGCCTCAGCCGGAGACGACGCGTTCCATCAGCCCCTGCGTGAAGGAGATCAGCGTCTGCAGCATGAACGGCAGGAACAACAGGAGCGAGAGGAGAATCACCAGCATCTTCGGAACGAAGGTCAGCGTCATTTCCTGGATCTGCGTCAGCGCCTGGAGAAAGGAGATGAGCAGGCCGACGATCAAGCCGAGGATCATCGCCGGCGCGCCAAGCTTCAAGGTGACGAAGATCGCCTCGCGCGCGATCGACATGGCGTCAGCGGCGTTCATGCTTTGCGTCCGTCCCCCGCCCGCCCGTCAAATCGGCATCTTGATGATGTCTTGATAGGCCGAGATGACCTTGTCGCGCACCGCGACCACGGTCTGCAGCGCCATCTGCGCGTTGGTCACGGCCTCGGTCACGGCGGCGAGATCGGCCTTGCCGGTGACGGCTTGCAGGCTTTGCTGCTCGCTCTTGCCGAGGGAGTCGACGAGGCCGGTGGCCGCGTTCTGCAACAGCTTGCCGAAGCTCTCGCCGGTCTTCGCATCCGCTCCGGCGTTGCCGATCATGCGCGTGGCGCTGGCATAGGCCTTGGCGGCGCTGGTGAAATCGATCGCCATCGAAGCGCTCCTTCTCCGGTCTAGCCGCGCAGCAGGTCGAGGGTGCGGCTCAGCATCGACTTCGCCGCGCTGATCACGTTGAGATTGGCCTCGTAGCTCCGCTGCGCCTCGCGCATGTCCATGAGCTCGGTGATCGAGTTGACATTGGGCGTCTTCACATAGCCGCTCGCATCGGCCGCCGGATGGCCGGGCTCGTAGCGGCGGCCGAAGCCGGTCTGGATCGTGGTGACGCCCGAGACCTTGACCTTGTCGACGCCGAGTTGCCGGTCGAACACGTCCTCGAAATTGACGATCTGGCGCTTATAGGGATCCTGATCGGGGGTTTGCGCGGTCGAATCGGCATTGGCGAGATTCTCGGCGATCACTTTCAAGCGCTGGGTCTCGGCGCTCAAGCCCGAATACGCGACCGCGAAGGACTTATCGAGTTCCATCCGTCACATTCCTTGGATCAGCCGCTGCCGATCGCGGTCTTGAGGAGCGCGATGTTCTGCTGATAGAGCGTCGTCGTCAGCGCATAGTCGGCTGCGTTCTCCGAGACCTTCATCATCTGCGCCTCGATCGAGACGCCGTTGCCGTTGAGGGTGCGGTCCTCGGTGGTGACCGTCGTCCCCGGCAGCCCGCCGCCGGGCGAGGTCGTGAAATGGCCGGGCTCGGTTGCGATGAGACGGACCGAGGCGACCGAGGAGGACGCGCTGCCCAGCAGCGCCTTGAAATCGGGCTCTTTCAAATCCTTTTCGTCGTAGCCGGGCGTGTTGGCGTTGGCGACGTTCTCGGCAAGCACGGTCTGGCGATCGCTGAGCCACGACATGCGACGCGCCATCGCCTCGAAGAGCGGAATGCTGCGAAGATCCATGCCGCGATGATGGCGCCGTTTACCTTAATTTTGCGTAAAAGCCCGCTGCCAAGCCGCGGCAAATCGCGAAAACCGCGGCGCGGCAATCAAATATTAACCACGCCGGAGCGACCATCGCGGCAGCCGACGCCGTCCGGGATTAACCACTTGCCGCTGCCGTCCGAGAGCTCCTTTGCCGATGCCGGCCGCCAGGCCGTCGCTGCGCGCCTTTTGGAGCTCGCGCAGGCTCATGGCATGGGCATCCGCGCGAGCACCGATCTCCACGCCCTCCTCACGGCGCTCAAGATCGGCGAGCCGATTCCAATCCCGGCTTTCGCCGTCGTCGCCGAGATTCTCTTCGTCATTCTGCAAGCCAATCAGCACCCTTCAGCCGCTGGGGAGACGTCATGACCATGCCGCTCGAGGCGCAATTCCAAGAGCTGAGCCGGGCGGTGGCGCGCTCGCGCGCCGCGATCGCCCAAGGCGCCTTCGTCAATCTCGACGGGCTCGACGCCGAGGTCGCCCGCCTCACCGCGGCGGCCCGCGCCGCGCCCGCACAAACCCGCGCAGCGCTGATCGCGGCCTTGAGCGGACTGATCGAGGAGCTCGACCGTTTGGCGGTCGACCTGCAGCGCCAGCACGACGCGGCGTTGGCGCAGCAGGCGGCGAGCGCCTATGCGCGCGATCCGGCCTCGGCATAAAGGACAAAGCATCGAATGGGAGACATGTACTGGCGTTTCGTCCTGGCGCTCGTCCTGGTGCTGGCGCTCATTTTCGCGGTCGCCTGGATCGCCAAGCGCCTTGGTTTCGGCGGGCGCATGGCGATTTCGCGCGGACGGCGCCGCCTGGTGATCCAGGAAGTCCTCTCGCTCGACGCCAAGCGCCGCGTCGTCTTGCTGAAGCGCGACGGCATCGAGCATCTCGTGCTGCTCGGCGTCGGCAACGACGTGGTCATCGAATCCGGCATCGCCGCATCGCCCGGCGCGCCGCAAGCGGAGTTCGGCGCGATGCTGCCGGGAGCGTCGCCGTGAAGCGTCTTTTCCTGGTCTCGGTCGCGGCGGCGGCGCTGCTCCTGCTTCTGCCGCACATCGCCTTGGCGCAATCGCTCACCATCGATCTCGGCGGCGGCGATGGCAGCCCGGCGAGCGGCAGCGCGACCGGCCGCATCATTCAACTGTTGCTGCTGCTCACGGTCCTAAGCCTCGCGCCCGCGATCCTCATCACCGTGACCTCGTTCACGCGCATCATCGTGGTGCTGTCCTTCCTGCGCAACGCGCTCGGAACCCAGACGACCCCGCCCAATTTCGTGCTGGTGAGCCTCGCGCTCTTCCTCACCGGCTTCGTCATGTCGCCGACGCTCGAGACCGCCTACAACAACGGCATCGCGCCGCTGATCGCCGACAAGATCACCGAGCAGCAGGCGTTCGATGCGACCGCCGCGCCGCTGCACGATTTCATGATGCACAATGTGCGCGGCCAGGATCTCCAGCTCTTCGCGGGCATGGCCAAGGTCGACACCAACGCCGAAGATCCCAAAGCTGTGCCGCTGCGCATCCTCGTCCCGGCCTTCATGATCAGCGAGCTGCGCCGCGCCTTCGAGATCGGCTTCCTGCTGTTTCTGCCGTTTCTCATCATCGATCTCGTGGTCGCTTCGATCCTCATGTCGATGGGCATGATGATGCTGCCGCCGGTGACGATCTCCCTCCCCTTCAAGCTCGTCTTCTTCGTCCTGGTCGATGGCTGGTATCTCGTCGCCGGCAGCCTCGTTCAGAGCTTTGGCGTGGGCTAGCGGCGGCATGGCAGCGGGATCGAGACGGATGCGTCTCTCTCTTGCCCGGCTCGCGCTGCTCGGGGCCGCCGCCGCGGCGTGCGTCGCGCCGGCGCATGCCGATTTCTACACGCTCGACGGGCGCTTCGCCTGTCTCGACAAGCCGGACGCCGGCTGCGGCGGGCCCGGCCGCGCGGAATTGCGCCTTCCGGCGGAGAAGCCCGCAGCAGCAGCACAGGACGCAACCGTCGCCATTGCGCCGGCGCCCGCCGATCCGCCGCCGCCGTCGCGCCCGACAGCGCCGCAGACCAAAGCGGCGGCGAGCGGTCCCTACAACCCGGTCGACGCGATCGCGGCCGCGATCAAGCGCAATCGCGTCTCCGCCGAAGATGTGGCGACGCTGCAGCGTCTGTCGCAAGCGGGCAATGCGCGCGCGACCGAATTGCTTGCCTGGTGCGATTTCAAGGGGCTCGGCGTTGCGCGCGATCCGGTCGCGGCCTATGTGCTCTACGGCGTCGCCGCCTTGGCCGGAATCCCGAAAGCGAGCGCCAACCAGACGGTGATCTTCGAATACGCGCTGACCTCGGAGCAGCGCCAGAAGGTTCTCGACATGCAGAACGAGCTTCTGGCGAACCCCTGAACTTCGCCGCTCGGGGTCGGGCGCGTCGCGCATTCGACGCAAGGGCGCGATTTTGATAACCTCTTGGGCCGAGGCAATTCCATATGGTCGCTGCAAGGGCGCCCTGCGCCCTTCGACTGCGCTTCGCTCCGCTCAGGGTGAGGAAAAATGGTTGATGGCAATAAGAAAGGCGCCTCATCCCGAGCGAAGTCGAGGGACGCACAATCGTTTTCCAGCGATATGCGATAACCTCTCCCGCGGAGGAGACCGTTGGCGCGCAGGCTTGTTCAGCATCACTCGCATTGGGGCGCGTTTCTCGCCGAGGTCGAGGATGGGCGTGTCATTGCGGCGCATCCCTTCGCGCGCGACGCCGATCCCTCGCCGCTGCTCGACAACATCCCGGCGAGCGTGCATTCGAGCGCGCGCATCGCACGGCCTTTCGTCCGCGAAACCTGGCTGCGCGACCGTGCCAAGAGCGCCCCTGCGCGCGGCTTCGACCGCTTCGTGCCGCTCTCCTGGCCCGAGGCGCTCGACCTCGTCGCCGGCGAGCTTGCCCGCGTCAAAGCCGCCCATGGCCCCTCCGCGATCATGGGCGGCTCGCAAGGCTGGTCGTCGGCCGGAATCTTTCACGGCGCGCGCGGCCAGCTGCGGCGGTTCCTCGCCGCAAGCGGCGGCTTCGTCGATCAGACCAGCAATTACAGCTTCGGCACGGCGCTGACCTTCCTGCCCTATGTCCTGGGCTCGGCGCAGTCGGTCACCGGCCCTTTGACCTCCTGGTCGTCGATCGCGCGCCATGCGCGGCTCGTCGTGCTGCTCGGCGGCGCCAATCCGAAGAACACCCAAGTCGCGTTCGGCGGCGCCGCCGCGCACACCACCAAGGCCTGGATGGCGGAACTGGCGCGCCAAGGCGTGACGGTCGTCGCGATCAGCCCGATCCGCGAGGATGGGCCGCCCGAAGCGGCGCCGGAATGGATCCCGATCCGACCCAACACCGACACGGCCTTGCTGCTCGCCTTGACGCAGACGCTCGTCGCCGAGGGCCGGCACGACGCGGCGTTTCTTGCGACCTATTGCACCGGCTTTCCGCGCGTGCGCGCCTATCTCATGGGCGAGAGCGACGGCACGGAGAAGAATGCCGATTGGGCGGCGGCGATCACCGGGATTCCCGCCGAAACCATCCGCGCCTTGGCGCGCCGCATGGCGGCGACGTGCACGATGGTCTCCTGCTCCTGGTCGCTGCAGCGCGCCGATCACGGCGAGCAGCCCTATTGGGCGACGATCCTCTTGGCGGCGGCGCTTGGCCAGGTCGGCCTGCCTGGCGGCGGCTTTGGGTTCGGCTATGGCTCTTCGGCCGGTATCGCCGAGCCGCCGCCCGCCTTCGCGCTGCCGATGATGGAGGGCTTGCCCAATCCAGCGAAGCGCGCGATCCCCGCGGCGCGCATCGCCGATTGCCTGCTCGAGCCTGGCGGCGCCTATCGCTTCAACGGCAAGGCCGAAACTTATCCCGACATCCGCCTGGTCTATTGGGTCGGCGGCAACCCGTTCCATCATCACCAGGATCTGAACAAGCTGCGCCGCGCATGGCAGCGTCCCGAGACGGTGATTGTCCACGAGCCGTGGTGGACGGCAACGGCGCGCTTTGCCGATATCGTGCTGCCGGCGACGACCAGCCTCGAGCGCAACGATATCGGCGCGGGCGGGCGCGACAATTACGTCGTCGCGATGCAGCAAGCGATCGATCCCGTCGGCGAGGCGCGCGACGATTTCGCGATCTTCAGCGCGCTCGCCCGCCGTCTCGGCTGCGAAGCCGCCTACACCGAGGGGCGCGACGAAATGGGCTGGCTGCGTCATCTCTATGAGCGCTTTCGCGATGCCGCGCGCACCAATGCGAGCCTGCCCGAGTTCGACGAATTCTGGTCAAAGGGCTGGCTCGAAGTGCCGCGGCGCAGCGACGAATTCGTGCTGTTCGAGGAATTCCGCGCCGATCCCGCCGCGCATCCGCTTGGCACGCCGTCCGGCAAGATCGAGCTTTATTCCGCGCGCATTGCCGGCTTCGGCCATGGCAACTGCCCGCCGCATCCGGCCTGGCTCGAGCCCCGGGAATGGCTCGGCGGCGCTGCCGCGAGAACCTATCCGCTGCATCTCGTCTCGAGCCAGCCGCGCTACCGGCTTCACAGCCAGATGGATCCGGGGCCGGTCAGCGCCTTGGGCAAAGTCGGCGGGCGCGAAGCCGTCGCGATCAACCCGGGCGACGCCGCTTCGCGCGGCATCGAGGACGGCGATATCGTGCGCGTCTTCAACGCCCGCGGCGCGTGCCTTGGCGGCGCGGTCCTGAACGAGGCGATCCAGCCGGGGGTCGTCCGCTTGTCTTGCGGTGCGTGGTATGACCCGGCCGATGCGGCCGCCAATGCAATCTGCCTCCACGGCAACGCCAATGTCCTGACCGAGGATCGCGGCACGTCGCAATTGAGCCAGGGCCCAAGCTCGGCGACGACGCTGGTCGAGGTCGAGCGCGTCGATGGCGCCATGCCGCCGGCGCGCGCTTTTGCGCCGCCGCGCCTTGCCTGAAGCGCAGGGCTTGCAATCGGCCGAAGAATCGGCACCCTAGGTCGAACACGCCGCTCAGCGGGAGGCAAAGATGAGCCCGGACGAACACGACCCCCACGCCCATGCGCATGACCACGATCATGAAGGCTCGACGCTGTCCGAGATGCAACTGCGCGTCCGCGCGCTCGAGACCGTGCTGACCGAGAAAGGCTATATCGATCCGGCCGCGCTCGATCGCATCGTCGAAACCTTCGAGACCAAGATCGGGCCGCATATCGGCGCGCGCATTGTCGCCAAAGCCTGGAGCGATCCCGCCTTCAAGGCGCGCCTCATCGCGGATGCGACGGCGGCGATCAATGCCGCGGGCACGCTCGACCGCGTTGGCGAGCATCTGATCGCGGTCGAGAACACCGAGCGGCGGCACAACATGGTCGTGTGCACGCTGTGCTCCTGCTATCCGTGGGAAGTGCTGGGCCTGCCGCCGGTCTGGTACAAATCGGCCGCCTATCGCTCGCGCGCCGTGATCGATCCGCGCGGCGTCCTCCAGGATTTCGGCGTGACCTTGCCGCAAGAGACCGAAATCCGCGTGTGGGATTCGACCGCCGAAACCCGCTACCTCGTCGTGCCGCGCCGGCCGCCGGGCACGGAAGGATGGAGCGAAGCGCAACTCGCCGCGCTCGTTAGCCGCGACAGCATGGTCGGCACCGGCTTGGCCAAGGTGCCGGCGGAGGCCAAGCGATGAACGGCGTTCACGACATGGGCGGCATGCAGGTCTTCGGCCCGGTGCGGCCGGAGGCGAACGAGCCGGTCTTTCATGCAAGCTGGGAGGGTCGCGTCCTCGCCATGCAGCGCGCCATGGGCTATGTCGGTCTCTGGAACATCGACATGTCGCGCTACTCGCTCGAGAAGATGCCGCCGCATATTTATCTCGGCGTCACCTATTACGAGAAATGGGAGCGCGGCCTCGAGAGCCGCGTCATCGAGCACGGGCTTGCCGGCGCGGACGAGCTTGCCGCCGGCCATGCGCTGCGCCCCGCGAAGCCGGTGCCGCGTATGCTCAAAGCGAGCGATGTCGCGAAGGCGATGACGCGCGGCTCCTATGCGCGGCCCGCCAAGGCGGCGGCGCGCTTTCAGCCTGGCGCCAAGGTGCGCGCCAAAAACATCAATCCGGTCTCGCATACCCGCCTGCCCCGCTATGCGCGCGGCCATGTCGGCACGGTCGAGGCGGTGCGCGGCTGTCACGTCTTTCCCGACGCCGTGGTCGCGGGTGAAGGCGAAAATCCGCAGTGGCTCTACACCGTCGTCTTCAGCGGAAGCGAATTGTGGGGCGAGGCCGCCGATCCCGCGCTCAAAGTCTCGATCGAGGCCTTCGAGCCCTATCTCGAGCCGGCATGAGCGCGCGGCTCGATCCCGCCGTGTCGGCGGCGTCGGCCGCGCTGCCCGATCTGCCGCGCGACGCCGAGGGGCCGGTCTTCCGCGAGCCCTGGGAGGCCCAGGCTTTCGCCATGGCGGTCGCGCTGCATGATCGTGGCGTCTTCACCTGGAGCGAATGGGCGCAGATGCTCGGCGCGGAGATCAAGCGCGCGCAGGCCGCCGGCGATCCTGATCGCGGCGACACCTATTATCATCACTGGCTGCGCGCGCTCGAACGCATGGTCTCCGACAAGCGCATTGCCAAGCCGGCAACGCTCGAGAGCCTGCACGATGCCTGGGATCGCGCCGCCAAGGCGACGCCGCATGGCAAGCCGATCCTGCTGCCGCCCGAGGATCTCGCAAAGCTCGATTGATTGCGACCGGCCGATCACGAAATCGAGCACAGATATTCGAGCGAGGCACCCACATCATCAACCCTCTCCGCCCATTGGGGGGAGAGGGTGCGACCCGCGGATCGAAGTCCGCGGGGAGCGGGTGAGGTGGGCATCTGTTGCAACCACCACCTCACCCTCCCATTGCTACGCAATGGGTCCCTCCCTCTCCCCCGCTTCGCGCCCGCTTCGCGGCGGAGAGGGGTGATTCCATTTTTTTCGGAATCCGCGCAAGCCGGCGCAGCTCGGTCTTACTCCCTGTTCTGCGCGTTGCAGTCGAGACTGGCGCGGCTGCCGTTCTCGAGGCCGCGCACGAGGGCGGTGATCAACTCCTTCAATTCCTGCTCGCGCACCAATTTGATCGCGCGTTCGGAATCGAACCAGCGCCTTTTTCGTTCGCTACGCTCCATCCAACTTGTGAGTTGGCGCCCGACTTCAAAGGCAAAGACATCCACGCGGCAAAGCACGACCGAACCGTCCTTCAACCGCTTCTGATAATGAAACGAGCCGAAGGGGCGCTGTGCAATCGTTCCCTCGAGCCCCGCTTCTTCCAGCGCCTCGAGCCGCGCGACGTCCCGCGCCGGCATTCGAGCGATCGGCCAACCTTTGGGAACGATCCATCGCTGCGTCTTGCGCGATGTGATCAGCATGATTTCGATCCGATCCTTGCCGAGCGGCTGGCGATAGGGAAGGACGCCGTATTGCAGCTTCGGCCGCTGAGCCGGCGGGTCCGGCTTCGCCATCGCTTGCGCGCGCGCCATCAGCCCACCCCCTTCAGAAGCGTATAGGCAATGGCCGCGATCGCCCCGGTCGCCGGCATGGTCAGGATCCAGGCGATGACGATGTCCTTGGCGACGCCCCACCGCACGGCCGAGACCCGCCGCGCCGCGCCGACGCCGATGATCGAGCCCGTAATGGTGTGCGTCGTCGAAACCGGAATGCCAAGATGCGTCGCCGCAAAGAGCGTGATTGCGCCGGCTGCTTCGGCGCAGAAGCCCTGCACCGGCGTCAGGCGCGTGATCTTCGATCCCATCGTGCGCACGATCCGCCAGCCGCCGAAGAGCGTGCCGAGACCCATCGCCGCCTGACAACCGAGAACAACCGGCAGCGGGACGTAGAACTCGCTGCCAAGAAGACCCTGGGAAAAGAGCAGCGCGGCGATGATCCCCATCGTCTTCTGCGCGTCATTGCCGCCATGGCCCAGCGACAAGGCGGACGCCGAGAAGAATTGGCAGATGCGGAAATAGCCGTCGACCGCCAGCGGCGTCGAGCGGATGAACAGCCAGGACACGGTGAGTGCAAGCCCGAGCGCCAGCATCAGCCCCAGCGCCGGCGACAGGACGATGGCCCCGGCGGTCTTGAAAAGCCCGCTCCAGACCACCGCGCCGATGCCGCCTTTCGCGATCCCGGCGCCGACAAGCCCGCCGATCAGGGCATGCGAGCTGCTGGACGGGATGCCGGCGAAGGAGGTGAAGCCTTGCCAGATGATCGCCCCGGCCAGGGCGGCCAGGATCACATGCGGATCGACGACGCCCGGCGCGATGATGCCGACCCCGACCGTCTTCGCGACGCTCAAGCCGAAGAACAGAAAGGCGATGAAGTTGAAGAATGCCGCCCAGCAGACTGCGTATTTCGGCGCCAGGACGCGCGTCGAAACGATCGTCGCGATCGAATTCGCCGCGTCGTTGAGCCCGTTCATGAAATCGAATACCAGCGCGACCAGGATGAGCCCGGTCAGGAAAGGCAGCGCAACCGAAATGTTCATGACCCGGTCTTTTCGACGCGCTCAGAGGTGCTCGGTCAAGATATCGCTGACCCGATTGGCGACGTTCTCGAATCGGTCGACGACCTTTTCCAGATGCTCGTACATTGCCGAGCCGATAATGAACGCCATCGGATCGGAGCGGCCGTTGGCTTGGAGGATGCCTTTCAAGCCCTGGTCGTGGAGCTCGTCCGAATGCTCCTCCAATTGCCGGATTTCCTGGGTCAGGACGTGCAGCCGCTCGGCTTCTTTCTTCATGGTGCTCAAGAGCCCGATGACCTCCGCTGTCTTCACCGCCGATTGCAGGATGACGTCGCCCAGCTGCTGCATGAGCGGATCGAACGCGCGCAACTCGAAAAGACCGATCGCCTTGACGGTCTGCCGCATCTGGTCGACGGCGTCGTCCATCAGCGAGATCAGATCGGTGATGTCGCCGCGCTCGAACGGGGTGATGAAGGTGCGCCGGACGGCTTGAATCACTTCAAGCGTCACCTCGTCCGCCTGGATCTCGCATTGCACGATCCGGGCGCAGTTCTGCGCCATCGCCTCGCCGCCAGCCAGAACGGCTTTCAGCGCCTCGGCGCCTTGGACCAAGAGCTCGGCATGACGGTTGAAGAGAACGAAGAAGCGTTCTTCTCTTGGCATCAGCGCCTGGAACCAGCCGAACAAACCGCAACTCCGACATGTTGGAAGAAAAAGGCCGGCGAATGTCGGCCGGCCTCAGCATGCTCAATCCCGATCGGAATGTGAAGGATTTATGGCGGGCGCCGGGACCTCCTCCCGGCGCCAACCGACTCGGGAGACAAGCGCCGCCTCACCCGGCGCCGCTTTCCGCAAAATCCGTTGCGATTCGGCCGCCGCGGGCGGAACATGGGCGGAGCAAGCTCGGGAGGGAGCCATGGATACGCCAGCGAAGACGCGCCCGGTCGATAAATACACCACCGTCGATGGGCTCAAGATGCGCTACATCGAGGCGGGGACGGGTCCCGCCGTGCTCTTGATGCATGGCGCGTCCCTGGGTTCCTCGGCCGATGTGTTCATCCGCAATCTCGAGCCGCTCGCCGCGGCCGGCTTTCGCGCCATCGCCTTTGACTTCCCGGGCTATGGGCTGAGCGAGGTCGGCGGCGACCTCTCCCTCGCCTATCAGCGCGACTCCGTGCCGAAATTCATGGACGCGCTCGGCCTCGACCGCGTCGCGCTCATCGCGCATTCGCGCTCGGGCTCGATCGGCGTCCAGCTCGCGCTCAAGGAGCCGATCCGTTACACCCATTTGCTCGTGCTCGGCACCGGCACCTTGCTGCCGCCTTTGCCCGAGGATGTCGAAGGCCGCTATGCGCAAGTGGCGCAGCGCGTCGATCGTCAGATGGCGGTGACCGAGCCGACGCCGGACGACACGAAAAAACTGATGCAGGCGGATCTCTACCACACCGAGCTGGTGACGGAGGGCGAGCTCGCGCTGCGCCACAGCCGCAGCATCGGCAAGGCGTTTGAGACTTTCACCGCGCGCGCCAACGCGCCCGAGGGCGGCGGCGCCGGCGGCCCGCCGATCTGGCAGCGCATGCTCGATCTCAAAATTCCGCTGATGCTGATCTATGGCCGCAACGACCGCGCCCATGCCGGCGACCGCGCCGAGCTGTTCAAGAAGATGCACCCCGAGCTCGATCTGCACATCGTCGAGAATTGCAAGCACATGGTGCCGTGGGACGCGGCCGACGAGGTGATGCGGCTCGGCGTGCCGTTCCTGCGCAAGCGCTGAACCGGGGCTGGGCTGAGCGAGCCGGGCGGCGCGGCGCCCGGTTTTCCAAGTTCGTCGTTCGTGCTCGCGGGTGCCGGTTAAGACGATTGAAAGCCGTCAACGGCGGATGGTCAGCGTGGTCTCCGGCGTCGGCAGTGCGACGACATAGCGCTTGTCTATGAGTGCCTCGCCATTCACCGGGCCTTTGACCATCCCATTTGCTTTGTACCACGCGATCTGGTGCAGTACGTCAGCCACATCGAGCCGCGCCTCGCGGTCGACATACGGGATGCCGATGTCGACTTCTTCGACCGGCTGCGCCGCATATTTAGCGATAATAGCCAGGATTTGGGGGGCGCTCGACCCATTTCGCCGCGTGTCGTCGGGGCCAATGAACGCATCGCAATAGTCACGAACGGCTTTGCGGTATGCCCGAAGGACTCGTTCGACCGTCTCTCGGCGTTCATTGGCCGTGGCGGTCGCGGTGAACGCCGCCGCAACCTGCCAAGGCGTCTCGTCCCCTACCCAGCCGAGCAGCTTGGCCTCGCCGTGTTCCACGATCCGCAACGCCGAGGACCCGTTCGTGACTGCGCCATCGACCCGACCGCCGCTGACAGCCGACCGGATGTTCGTAAGCGTTTGTAACGGCGAGAGGCGAACGCTGTTCGCGTCGAAGCCGTATTTCTCGATGAGCAGAGCCAAGGCGTAATGTCCCGACGAGCCGATCTGCGTGGTGGCGAGGGAGTGTCCGGGAATGTCCTTCAATGAGGTCAAACCCTCGGCGTAGGCCTCGTTCGACGCGATGTAGGCGAAGTAGTGGAAGCCGGGCGCTTCGTGGGCACCGCCGGCAATGACCCTGAGCGCGTCGTGAGCGGCAAGGTTGTAGAAGCCGCCGGTGAATGGGGCTACGCCGAAATCGATTGCTCTCGAAGCCACGGCAACCGCAACCGGCTCTGCAGAGTCGAAATACACCAGCTCCACAGGCACACCCTCGGCAGCGAAGTATCCGCGCTCCTGCGCAATGAACACCGCGGCGCCGGTGAAGGTCTTGCTGAGACCCACCTTGATCTGCCCAGCCTCGGCGCTGAGGGGCACAACGGCCAGAGCAACCGCAGCCCCAAGCAGACAACGTGCAGCGTTCGTCAAACTCTTGGCCATTGCTCGATTCCTACTTTGCTCCGCTCCCGAAGCCGCGATTCGCAACGGCTCTCGCTGGGGCTTCGAGCAGACATTAGCCTTGCCAAGACTTTCTGTATAATGCTATTAGAGGATTTTCCCATATCAATAATGATATGTATTGCCATGGAACCAAGCAACCGCGTTGGCCGGCGCCTGAAGTTGCAGAACTTGCACATCTTCATGACGGTGGTTCAGGCCGGCAGCATGATCAAGGCAGCCGAGCATCTGAACACTGGTCAGCCGAACATCTCGCGATCGATCTCCGAGCTGGAACACGCATTGGGCGTGCGTCTGCTCGAGCGGTATCGGCGGGGTGTGGAGCCGACCGCGTACGGTCGTGCGCTGCTCGAAGGCGGGACGATCGTCTTTGACGGTCTTCGTCAGGCTGTGAAGACGATAGAGTTCCTCGCCGATCCGACGGCGGGAGAGGTACGGATCGGATCGACGCCGCTTCTGGCATCAAGCTTTGTGTCGACCGTCGCTGACCGGCTTTCCCAGCGTCATCCGGCCGTCACCTTTACGCTCACGACGGGCTATGTCGAAACGCTGTATCGCGAGCTATGCGAACGCAATGTCGACCTTTTGGTGACACGGAAATTCGGAAGCATTGCCGATGAACGTTTGGCTTTCGAATTTCTTTTCGACGATTCGTCCGTCGTGGCGACCGGCGCGCAAAGCCCATGGGTCCGACGGCGCAACATCACCTTGGCCGAACTCGCTAACGAGCGATGGGTGCTTCCGCCGCGCGGCAGCAATATCGAATGGGTCGCTATGGACGCATTTCGCAGCGGCAAGCTCGACTATCCCCGGACGACGGTCGTCACCGACTCGCCTTACGTGAGGATGAGTCTTCTCGAGACCGGCCGCTATTTGACGATCTTTCCCGCATCCGCTCTGAGATTTTCCGCGTTTCCGGGAATCAAGGTGCTGCCCGTCGAACTGCCGAAGTCCAGAGTGCCGAACGGCATCGTGACTCTGAAGGAACGCGCTCTCAACCCTGTTGCGCGCCTATTCATCGACGAGGCTCGCGACGCGGCCCGGCATCTGGGGAAGCGCAGGTGATTTGATGTCGGCTTACGGCACAAAGGTGACGTTCAATCGTCGAACGTGATGTCGCGTTCTTGCTTTTGAGGCAAAGGTTAGCTACGAAATCGCAGCCTCTGCAAATCCGCAGATTGATCGTTATAAGCGCTGAGAAGCGCGCCGCTGGCCGCCCGATGATCCGTGGGAAACCGATGGCCTCCTTTTGCAAGCGCTCGTATTCCTTCGAGGTCATCTTCGATCATCGCACGGATTTTATTCTGCCTCCCGATCGGCGGTCGGTTCCGGTCTGATAGAACGCGCCGCTGAATCAAAACCAGCGCACACACGCCGGCAAGTCATCCGGGTCTAGAGAGCGGCGGCGAACGACGAATCAAATTGCGACCGGGAAAGGCCCGCTCAGCTTCGTCCACGAGTTCGTTGACAAATCGCTTCGCGTACGGAGCGAGAAATCGCTCCCGATTCCACGCGATCATGGACCACCGCCCCACGGATTGCCCGCGATGGATGAGCGGCCTCACGCACACGCCCGAGGGCACGGTATCGACGTTCGAGGGAACAACCGCTATGCCGTGTCCGAAGCGCGCAAGAGCAAGGATCATGTGAGGCGACTCGCTTTCCAGGATAACGCGCGGGGTCACACGCGCATTGTCGCACGCGGCATCGAACCAAGCCCGCACGCCGAAATCGCGATTGAGGATGAGTACCGGCTCATCGGCTAGCTTCGCGATCTCGAGCGCGGAGTCTTTTCTCAGGCGATGATTTCGTGACATCGCGGCGAGCGCATGGATTGGGTAGAGGAGCCGGTTTTCAAAACGCTCGATTCCCCAGGCCATTACCGCTAAGTGGATCTCTCCTCGATCCAGCTGACCAATCTGTCGAGCGCGCCCGCTGTCTATGAGCTGGACCTCGACACCTGGACTGCCATTCAGGTACCGGGGCAAAAAGGGCGCGATAAATGTTTCAATGACTTGGGGCCTTGCGCTGACGCGCAGCGTACCCGATTCGGCGCCCCGCAGCGCTCTCGCGCGGTCGCCAAACGCGTCGGCATCGGCCAGTAATCGACGCGCGCGTTTGAGTAGATCGTCGCCCTCCGATGTGAGTTGGACACGGCGCCCGATACGTTCGAAAAGCGCCACATCGAGTTCCTGCTCTAGCGAGGCAATTTGGCGGGAAGCGGCGGATTGGGTCAGTCGTACTCTGGCTGCGCCGCGCGCGAATCCGCCGCTATCCGCGATTGAAACAAACGTCCTGAGCTGGCTGAGCTTCATCGGCTACTCCGATGTTGCATTCCAAAAACTCATTATAACTCAGACCATAAATGAATTGGACACATCAAGCGCGACGCGTTCATTATCGACAGCGTCAATCCCGGGCGGCAGATCATGTGCCGCGGCATATCTAGAATCAGGTCCGACGGACCATATCGCGGCGCCCCGAGCGCCGGCGAAGGAGGGAGCATGTTCGCGCGGGTGAAAGATCTCATCCATGTCGTGTCGGGCGTCGGCCTTTGGGTCGCGATGGTAGTAGGGCCAAGCGCCGCTGCCGCTGAGACCATCAAGATCGGGCTCATCAAGATCGGGACAGGCGGCCCCCTATTCGTCGCACAGGAGAGAGGATATTTCGCCGCTGAAGGGCTCGCCGCGGACTTCGTCTACTTCGATTCGGCTCCGCCCATCGCGGTGGCGGTAGTCTCGGGCTCCGTCGATTTCGGCACTGGGGGATTGACTGCCGGATTCTATAGCCTGGCCGGCCAGGGCGCCCTGCGGATCATCGCGGGCGCAATCAGCGAAGCGCCAGGATTTCATTTTGTTGGATACCTCGCGTCCAACCACGCCTATGAAGCGGGTTTGAGATCGCCGAAGGACTTCGGCGGCCATTCGATCGCGGTTCCGCAATTCGGATCGGCGAATCACTACAATGTGAGCCTCCTCGCCGAGAAGTACGGGTTCGATATGAAGAACCTTCGGCTTCTTGCACTGCAATCGCTGCCGAACGTAGCCACCGCCATCGCCGGCGGACAAGCCGACGCGGCGCCGCTCAACGCCACAATGGCTTTAGCCCTGGTTCAGCGCGGCGACGCGAAGATCCTCGGCTGGGTCGGCGATGAAACTCCCTGGCAATTCGGCGCGGTATGGACCGCGACGAAAACCGCCAATGACAAACGCGATACGGTCGCACGGTTTCTTCGCGCGTATAAACGAGGAACGCGCGAGTATTACGAGGCATTCTCAGGACCGGACGGCAAGCGCGCCGATGGACCGAAGGCGGCCGAGATCGAAGCGATTATTGCCAAATACATCGGGGAGCCACTGGAGCGAGCCAAGCAAGATATCGTCTATGTCGATCCCGAAGCACGGCTCGATATTCAAGACGTACTCCACCAAATCTCCTGGTATGGATCGCAAGGGATGATTAAAAGCAAATTCGACGCCAATTCGGTGGTAGATCGACGCTATGTCATACCGATGCCGGAACGTTAATAGAGCTGGCTATTTCCGCTTTCGTGCTTTTGAGGCCATGGTTAGCTGCGAAATCGCGGCCTCTGCAAATCCGCAGATTGCCGGGCGGCCCGTGGCGGACCGGATATAACTGCGTGTTGTTCGTCGTCGCTTCCAAGAGGTCTTGTCTTATTTCCACAGCTCCCGCGAGGCGAGATCGGCGCCTTCGGACAAGGCCTGAAGCTTCGCCCAGGCGAGCTGCGGATGAATGCGCCCGCCAAGCCCGCAATCCGTGCCAGCGATGACGTTCTCGCGCCCGACCGCTTGGGCATATTTGAGAATGCGATCGGCGACGAGCTCCGGATGCTCGAGCACGTTCGTCGCGTGGCTGACGACGCCGGGGATCAGGATCTTTCCCTCCGGCAATTTCGCAACGTCGCGCCACACCTTCCATTCATGCTCGTGGCGCACATTGCCGGCCTCGACGACATAGGCTTGCGCCTTCAC
>DATEKH010000011.1:0-8999 GCA_035277525.1 Allostellaceae bacterium | reverse complement strand
CGCGCGCCTGCGGCCGGCGCCGGCGCGATGAGCGCCGCGGCGCGGCGCAAGCTGATCTTTCTCGTCACCGAGGACTGGTATTTCTGGTCTCATCGGCTGCCGATGGCCGAGGCGGCGCGCGACGCGGGCTTCGAGGTCGCAGTGGCCACGCGTGTCGCGGCGCATGGCGAGCGCATCCGCGCCGCGGGCTTCGCGCTGCATCCGCTCAACTGGCGGCGCGAGGATCTGGGCCTGGTCGGCAATCTCGCCGCGGTGCTGGAAATCTATCGTCTCTATCGCCGCGAGCGGCCGTTCCTGGTGCATCACGTCGCCTTGAAGCCGGCGCTCTTGGGCGGCCTCGCCGCGCTCGCCGCGCGTGTGCCGGGCATCGTCAGCATGATCGCCGGCGCGGGCTATGCCGGCATCGAGCGGCGCTGGCATGCGCGCATCATCGCCGCGCTGATGCGGCTGGCATGGCCGCCGTTGCTGCTGCGGCGCAATTGCCGTGTCATCGTCCAGAACGAAGAGGATCGCAGCGATCTGATCCGGCTGCGGCCGCGCGCCGCCGACCGCATCGTCGCGATCCGCGGCTCGGGAGTCGATCTCGAATTTTTCCAGCCTTTGCCAGAGCCGCCCGCGCCGCCCATCACGATCGCCTATGTCGGCCGGATGATCGCGTTGAAAGGCGTCGCGGTGCTGGTGGCGGCGCAGCAAGCGCTCCAGCGCGATGGCGTCGATCTCCGGCTCATTCTCGCGGGCGCGCCCGACCCCGGCAACCCCACCTCGCTCGACGAGGCGACGCTGCGTTCCTGGGCGGCCTTGCCGGGCATCGATTGGCGCGGCCGGCTCGCGGATGTGCGCCCGATCTGGGCGGCGGCACAGATCGCGGTTCTGCCCTCGCTCGGTGGCGAGGGTCTGCCCAAAACGCTGCTCGAAGCGGCGGCGGTCGGCCGGGCGATCGTCGCGACGAACGTGCCCGGAACGCGCAGCATCGCGCGCCACGGCGTCAACGCCTTGCTGGTGCCGCCCGGCGATGCCCCGATGCTCGCGGCCGCGCTGAAAGAGCTCGCCTTCGACGCCGCGCGGCGGCGGCGCTTCGCCGAGGCCGGCCGGCGGCTGGTTGAAAACGAGTTCTCCGATCGAATCGTGCGCGCAGCCACCGCCGCGCTCTATCGCGATCTGATGATGGCGCTGGCGCCGCCCGCGTGAGCGCGGGGTCGGCTAAGGCCGAACGCGCCGCTTTGGGCCGGCACCGTCGCGCGATTCCTTGCCGAGCGCCGGAACATAGGCGCTGAGGCTTGCGACCGGCCGGCCGAAGAGAAAGCCTTGGCCGTGGGTGATGCCCATTTCGAGCAAATCTTCGGCTTGCTCGACGCGCTCGATCATCTCGGCGATCATGCCGATGCCGAGATCGCGGCACATCGTGACCATCGCTTTGAGGATCGCGCGATCCTTGGCGCTCTCGCGCATGCGCGCGACATAGCCGCCGTCGATCTTGACGAAATCGACCGAGAGCGCCTGCAGGTAGGGAAAGGACGAGGCACCGGCGCCGAAATCGTCGAGGCAGATGCGATGGCCCGCCTTGCGCAGCCCGGCGAGGATTCGCTCGACCCGTTGCAGATTGCTCATCGCCGTCGATTCGGTGATCTCGAACAGAATTTGGCGGCTAAGATTGGCGTGAGGTTCGAGCAGCTTGGTCAGCGCTTCGATGAAGATGTCGCTGTCGAGCGACTTGCCCGAGATGTTGACGGCGAGATCGACGCGCGTGCCATTGATTTCGAGCAAGGTCGCGATCGCGCGCTGGCACATCGTCAGGTCGATCTCTTCGATCATCCCGACCTTTTCGGCGAACTGAATCATCTCGAAGGGCGATTTGTTGCGATCGAACCGGGCGAGCATTTCGTGATGGTGAAGCAGCCTCGACTCGAGCGCGACGATCGGCTGGAACGCCACGGTCATCTTGCTCGTATTGGTCGCCGCCTTGAGGCGCGAGATTCGGCTGACCGTGTCCGAGATTTGCGCGCGGAAGCCCTCGGCCAGCGAGGTGATCGAGAAATCCTCGTTCCGCCCCGTGGTGAAGCGGCTCAAGGTGAAGGCAAGCGCGCGTGTCGCGTCGTCGGAGGTGAGGCCCGCCGCGTCGATATCGACCCCGACCTCGCCGGCGAGCACGCCCTTGCCGGCCGGATCGTAGGAGCGCGACAGCCGTTCGATCTCGTTGCGCAAGACGATTTTCGCCGCGGCGCGCGAACGGATGAGCCCGAACTTGTCGTCGGCGATCCGGCCCGCCGTGCTCGCCCCGATCGAATGCGTGCGCAGAAATGCGCCGACATCCGAAAGGAGCCGGCTCCAGCTCTCGCCCTGGGTTCGTCCGCGAAGCTCGTCGAAGCCCTGGACGCGCAGCAGCGCCAATTCGAGTGACTCGCCGATCGATTGCGCGTTGGCGAGCGTCTCGCGCGCCGCCGCGGCGAAAGAGGGACCGTCGAGCAGACCGGTTTCGGGATCACGCGTGCCTTTCAGCGCCGCGGCCGCGACCTGCGGGCGCGCGCCCATGATCGTCAGATAGATCGCCTGATCCTTTTCGGGCAGCAGACAACCGCTCACCGTGACATGCAGGCTTTCGCCCCCCGGGCCGATGAGCGCGAGGGTCACCGGCTCGATGCGGCCTTCTTCGCGTGCGCGCTTCAAAGCGAGCTCGGCGACCGGTCGGTCGCGTTCGACGATCAAGGAGGCAAAGCTCTTGCCGACAAGCTCTTCGGCCTCGGCGCCGGTCAGCGCGCGCGACGCGCCGGCGGCAAACCGGATATCGCCCTCGACGGAAATTTCGAGAAGAAGATCGGCGGCGGCGAAGGCGAAGCCGACGAAACGGTCGCGCTCGTCGCGCAAGCCGCGGGCGCCTGCGCTGCGCGGCGCCACCTCGATCTCGTCCGGCGGGCCATCGGGCGCGATATCCCCCTCGCTAGCCATGCGGCACGCGCATCCGGTGCGAGGAGTAACGATGTGTCACGGCTGCCGACATTGGACGCTTCTGATCCGCATCGAGTTGCAAAGGGCCGAGCGAAGGCCGCTCTTTCACAAGCGGCTCTCGCAAGGGGTTGGCCGAGCGCAACCGACCCCACCCAGTAAGCCATAGATTGAATAACTTTTGTTAAGCGAACGCTAAGATCGTAGCAGACGCCCGTGAAATCCGCCCGGGATTCCGCCACTTTCCCGCTTGCTGCCGGTGGTTGCGTTTTATAACGTCTCCCCGTCCGCAAAGGGTTGGTTAATGAAGATTACGCGCCGCGCCTCGGCCGCTTTCGCCCATGACCTGGTCATGGCCGCGCTGTCGTTCATTCTTTCGCTGTTCTTGCGCCTCGGCACCGATATTTCGCAATACTCGCCCAAATTGCTGCTGATTTACGATTTGGGCTTCACCGCGACCGCAGCCGCGGTGTTCCTCTGGGCGGGGCTCTATCGCGGCATCTGGCGCTATGCCTCGCTGCCCGACCTCCTGGCGCTGATCCGGGCCGCAACCCTGACCATCCTGATCTTTTTCCCGGCCATGTTCTTGATGACCCGGCTGACCGAGATGCCGCGCTCGCTCGTGGGCATCAATTGGCTCCTGCTTATGGCGCTCCTGGGCGGCCCGCGCTTCGCCTATCGGGTGTTCAAGGACCGCGGTCTCGACCATGTCTTCGAAGCGGCACGCTACGCGCCGGTGCCGATCCTCGTGATCGGCGCGCGCGAAGGCGCCGATCTGTTCATCCGCGCGCTCGCGCGCGATCCGCGCCGCTCCTACCGCGTGGTCGGGATTCTCGCGGATGGCGCGGCGCGCGTCGGCCGCGACATTGGCGGCGTGCCGATCCTCGGGACCTTTGACGATGTGAAGAGCGTGGTCGATCAGCTCACGCGCCGCGACAACCGGCCGCAGCGCCTAATCGTCTGCGGCGACGCGCTCGAGCGGCCGGTGGCACGCCGGCTGTTGGACTTTTCCGCCGAGGCCGGGATCCCGCTCGCGCGCGCACCGCGGATCACCGATTTCCGCGCCACGGGCGAGGACGACATCCAGCGCATCGAGCCGGTGGCGATCGAGGACCTTCTGGGCCGGCCGCAAACCGTGCTCGACCGCGCCGGCATGCGGCGCCTCATCGCCGGGCGGCGCGTTCTCGTCACCGGCGCGGGCGGCACCATCGGCGGCGAGCTCGCGCGCCAGATCGCGTCTTACGGGCCGGCGCGGCTCGCCCTTCTCGATAACGGCGAATACGCGCTCTACGGCATCGATCAGGAGCTGAAGGAGCGGTTCCCGGAGGTGCCGCGCCAGGCGATCATCGCCGATGTGCGCGAGCGGCGGCGCATCGACGCGGTGATGGCGGCCGAGCGGCCGGAGCTCGTTTTTCACGCCGCGGCCCTGAAGCACGTGCCGATCGTCGAGGCCAATCCGGTCGAAGGTATCGTTACCAACGTGCTGGGCACGCGCAATGTCGCCGAATCCTGCCGCACGCATGGCGTCGACGCGATGGTGATGATCTCGACCGACAAGGCGGTCAACCCCGCCAATGTCATGGGCGCGACCAAGCGCCTTGCCGAAAGCATCTGCCAGTCGCTCGATCTGGTCGAGGCGCGGCGCGACCACGGCACGCGCTACGTCACGGTGCGGTTCGGCAATGTGCTGGGCTCGACCGGATCGGTCGTGCCGCTGTTCCAGCGCCAGCTTTCGAAGGGCGGTCCCTTGACCGTCACGCATCCGGAGATCTCGCGCTTTTTCATGACCGTGCGCGAGGCCATGGAGCTGGTGCTGCAATCCTCGGCGCTCGCGAGCGCGGACAACGAGGCGCGCGGCAAGATCTTCGTGCTCGATATGGGTGAGCCGGTGAAGATCGCCGATCTCGCGACGCAGATGATCCGGCTCGCCGGCAAGAAGCCGAACGAGGATGTCGCGATCTCTTATATCGGCTTGAGGCCCGGCGAGAAGCTGCACGAAGAGCTGTTCTATGCGAATGAACGGCTGATGCCGACCAAGGTCGCCGGCATCCGCCTCGCAGCGCCGCGCGCAATCGATTACGCGATCCTGTCGCGCTCGCTCGATGAGCTCGCCGAGCAGGCGCGCGAGGGGCGCGACGACCGCCTGATGGCGCTGCTGCGCAGTCTGGTTCCGGAATATGGCGGCGAGCCGATGCCCGTCGCGCGCGCCACCGGCAGCGAGCCTTGAGCGCGGATCCTCGCGCGTCGGAGATGCGGCGCAAACGCGCGCTCATCATCGGCGGGTCGATCGGCGGCCTGTTTGCCGCGCATTTCCTGAAGCGTGCGGGTTGGGACGCCGTCATCTTCGAGCGCAGCGCGGGCGATCTCGCCGACCGCGGCGCCGGGCTCGGCATTACCGCCGAGCTCTTCCAAATGATGCGGCGCGCAGGGCTCAGGATCAGCCGCTCGCTCGCCTTTCATGTTCCCACCTCGGTTTGGCTGACGCAGTCCGGCGCGATCGGCTGCGAGATCCGGCGCGGCTGGGATGGCAGCGCCTGGGCGATCATCTACAAGCCGCTGCGAGCCGCCTTTCCCTCCGAGTCCTACCGCACCGGCATGACGCTCGAGCGCGTCGAGCAGGATGAAAGCGGCGTCACCGCGCTGTTCGCCGACGGCCAGCGGGAGCATGGCGATCTTCTGGTCGCGGCCGACGGCGTCTATTCGACCATCCGTCGCCAATTCCTGCCCAACGTCGAGCCGCACGCGGCCGGCTATATCGCGTGGCGCGGCCTTGTCGACGAGAAGAACCTGCCCGAAGGCGCGCGCGACTTGCTGTTCGACCGCTCCGCCTTCTCGCTCCCCGAGGGCGAGTTGACCGTCTCGCTCCCCGTGCCCGGGGCCGAGAACGACATGCGGCCGGGACACCGCCGCTATTATTTCATCTGGTACCGGCCTGCCGATGCCACGCGCCGCGCCGCGCTCTTCACCGATGCGAGCGGGCGCTCGCACGGGCTGACCATCCCGCCGCCGCTCATCCGCCCGGAATTCATCGCCGAGATGAAAGAGGCGGCGAAGAAAGGCCTGCCGCCGATTCTCGGCGAGATTGTCGCGCTCGCGCCGCAGCCGCTGCTGCAATCGATCACCGATATGGAAGCGCCGCACATGGTGTTCGGCCGCGTCGCGCTGTTGGGCGATTCGGCCTTCCTCGCCCGCCCACATGTCGCGGCGGGCGCGACCAAGGCCGCGCTCGATGCTGCGTCACTCGCCGATGCGCTCGAAGGCGCCGACGATATTGCCGCGGGGCTGGCGTGCTACGAGCGCGAGCGTCTCGCCTTCGGCCGCGCCATTGTCGCGCATTCGCGCTATTTGGGCGCCTATCTCGAGGCGCAGCTGAAACCGCTCGCCGAGCGCAGCGCCGCCGAGACGGTACGCGATCCGGAGAAGCTCTTGGCCGAATACGGCGCGCCTCACCTCGTTCACGGCGTCGACCCGGCAAGCCTCGACGATTGAAGCGGAGTCTTGATCCGGTTAGAGCCGGGAGCGACATCCGGACACGTACGGGCAAGCCTCCGCGTTGCTCAAGCGACGCGGATATAGCCCATCATGCCGGATTCCTGATGCTCGATGACATGACAATGAAGCATCCAATCGCCTGGGTTGTCGGCAACGAAGGCGAACTCGACGCGCTCTTGCGGCAGCAGCAAGACCGTGTCGGCAATGTGAACCGGGCGAGCGAACTTGCTCGCGCTCAGCACGGTGAACGCAAAGCCATGCAGATGGATCGGATGGTTGAACGGCGTGGTGTTCGTGAACTCGAAAACATAGCTGCGGTGACGCTCGAGCACGGCGAGCGGCGCGATTGGCACGCCGCCGCTTGGCGTCGCGCCCTTGGTCGCCTCGGGCCAGATCCTGCCGTTGATGGTCCAGAAGGATGCGCGGCTTAGGCATAGCGCACCGACATCGACGCCGGGGAAAGGCGGCGATGCTGCAAGTGCTTTTCCGGCGCTCGTCATATCGAGCTCAAAGGTCAGCCTTGTCGCGTTCTCGAGATTCGGTCGCGGAACGGTTGAGATACGCAGTGCTGCCGGATCGAACGCGGTTTTGCGCAAAGGCGTTCCGGTCGCGGTGAAACGCGCGAGCTCGACGCGCGGCTGCTCCGAATTGTCGATCAGCCTGACGACGCCGGCGTCGCGTGGCGTGCGGATCACGAGGTCGACGCGCATTGCCGGCCCCAGAGGCCAGGTTGCCAGGGCGAACGGCGTAACGGCGTGCCCGTCGATCGCGATAATTGCCGCTTCGGCGCCCTCGATGCCGATTTGCATGATGCGCGTTGCGTCGACATTGACGAGGCGCAGCCTGCAATCGCCCGAGGCGGGAAGCGAGATTGCCGGATCGCTCGCGCCGTTGGTGCTGCGCAACGGACCGTAGGTTCCGGCGCGGCCGGCGCCGATGAGGGTAAAGAACGGATCGAACTCGGTCGCGCCGGGTTGCACCAGCCAATCGCGCAACACCAGCAGCGTGTCGGCGTCGTAATCCTCGGTGGTATCGCCATCGACGATGAGGATGCCCACCAGGCCGCGTCCCAATTGCTCGACCGTGTCGCAATGCGGATGGAAGAAATACGTGCCCGTATCGGGTGGCGTGAAGGCGTAGCGAAACGTGCCGCCAGGATCGACCGGCGGCTGCGTGATGTAGGCGACGCCGTCCTGATCGTTCGGCAGCCGGATGCCGTGCCAGTGGATGGTCGTCGATTCGCCGGTGCGCGTCAGGTGGTTCTCGAGCGTCGCTTCGAGGCGGTCGCCCAGATCGAGACGCACAATCGGCGGCCAGGGACCTTCGGCGAAGGTCCAGATGGGCAGCTTGCGATCGCCAAAGCAAGGAAGCGCCGTCAACCGCTCCGCGGCGGGAAAGCGGACGGACACCGTCTTGCCGGCGCCGAAGCTGGGCGGCGGGCCGAGCGCGCGCGTCGGGGCAAAGGGACGCGGCCACAACGAATAGGCAAGCACGGCGACGCCGCCTGCGATCCCGGCCCCGATCAGAACGCGGCGACGCGTCAGCATCGTTCGGTATACGGCACTTGCCGCGCGGCCATGCTTCAGAGGCGCGGCACCAGGCCAGTTTTCGGCACCGTCATGCCCAGCGCCTTGGGCGTCGGGTTCGGCGGCACCACGTTGTGGACCGGCGGAATCGTGTGCAGATAGGCGATGACATCGTCGACATCCTGGCGCGTCATATGCGTGAAATGCCCATAGGGCATGATCGGCACGAGTTGCTTCCCGTTCTTGTCCTTGCCGCGGGTGATGGCGCGCCTGATCTGCGCGTCGGTCCAGGTGCCGATGCCGGTTTCCTTGTCCGGTGTAATGTTCATCGAGCGCACGACCACGCCCGGCTTGACCGGGAAGGGAAAACCGCCGGCGCCGCGATGATGCTCGGGGTCCGGCCCCGGGGGCGTGTGACACTCGAAGCAATGGGCAAGGCTGTTCACGATATAGCTGCCATAGGCGACTTTGTCGGTCCGAGACGGCGCGTGTTGAACTTGGGGCGGAGGCGCCGGTTGAAGCGGAATTTTGTAGACCGAGGGGGTGTTCTCGTGGCGGATGGGCTTGAGGGTGTGCAGATAGGCGACCAGCGCTTTGACATCGTCGTCTGCCATGGTGTTGAAGTTCCGGATCGGCATCGGCGGCCCGATGATGTCGCCCTCGCGCGTGATGCCTTGACGGATAGCGCGCATGATCTCGGCATCCGTCCAGGTTCCGATCCCGGTATTCACGTCCGGCGTTAGGTTGCGCGAATAAGCGTCGAAAACCGGACTCTTGAACTCCTGCCCGCCAGCGAAGGCGAGCTTGGCCCTAGGGAGGTAGTGGGCATCCTTGGGCGTGTGGCAATCATCGCAGGCGACGATCGCTCTCACGAGATAGCTGCCGCGCGCGACCAGAGCCTTTTTGCTCTGGGCCGTGGCCGGTTGCGCGACAATGCCGATGAGCACGAGCAGCGAGACGAAGAGAATGCATAGGTGTCGCACGGCGGTCCCCCCGAACCCTATGGATGCGCGCGGACGCAGCTTACGCGGACCCGAGGCC
>DATEKH010000010.1:0-11170 GCA_035277525.1 Allostellaceae bacterium | reverse complement strand
TCGCTGCCGATCTCGCTCCTCGGCGCCGCCTACGGCTCGACCTTGATTTCTCCCTTCATCGTCGGATGGAAGCGGCAGTAATAGTCGATCGTGCCCGCATTCTTCAGCACGAATTTGACCTTGCCGCCGACTTTGATTATCAAGTCGAAGCTCTTGTCGCGCGCGGTCGCGGTGTGGACAACGAAGTCCTTGTTGGTCCACTCGATCGTGTCGCCGACATGCGCGGTAATGGTCGCCGGCAGATAGGCGACACGATCCATCGTGACCTCGATCACCGCCGCCCGCGCCGGGGCGGCAAAGGCGGCGGCAATCGCGAGGCCGGCGGCAATGAGACGCAAGCTCGACATCGGCGCTATTTCAGCTCGTCGACGAGCATCTGGGCGTGCTCTTGGTGGCCCTCGAAGATTTTGAGGCCGGTCGAGAGCAGGTCTTTCAATTCCGGATTTTGGGTGTTGGGGATCAGCGTCGCTTCGAGCGCGTGGTTCACGGTTTTGTGATAGGCAAGCTCGTTCGCGGCATAGGCCTTGTCGAAAGCCGCCCCTTTGAGCTTTCCAAGCTTCGCTGCCTCGGCATTGGCCTGCTTGACGAGCGCCTTGCTGGTGTCGTTGTTCTGCGGCTTGACTTTGAGCTTCTTCAACAGCGCCAAGGCCTTGTCGTTCACCGCCTGATGGTCGCTCACCATGTTCTTGGCGAAGGCGATCACGTCCTTGTTCTTCGATTTCTTGAGCGCCAGATTGGCCGCCTTGATGTCGATGACGCCCGCGGTATAGGCGATGTGAGCGATTTGCGGGTCGGTCAGGGTCGCCGCGCTGTGCGCGGGGGGCGCCGCGGCGAAAGCCAGGGTTGCGGCGAGGAAAACCGCGCCCAATCGAGCATGCATCATCGTTCGTCTCCCGCATCGCCGGCGAGGCCGCGATTGGCCTCGCATCCCGATGCAAGAGAATTAGATGCGCGGCGCCGCCAAAGGTTCCCTCGCGGGCGGCGATATTTTGCTCAAGCCCCGCATGACGTTGTCGGCGACGCGGCGGCAGCGCGGGTCCTCGAAGGGGAACACGTCCTTGAGGATCGGGCCGATCTGCGCCTCGAGCGCGGTGCGCAGCAGGCGGCGGGCGCGGTGCAATCGCGTCTTGACGGTCTCGGGAAGAATGCCCAGGATCGAAGCGGTTTCGTCGATGCTCATCTCCTCGACGGCGCGCGACAAGAGCACCAGGCGGAACTCTTCGGGCAGGCGGTCGATCGCATCTTCGAGCAGGCGGCGAATTTGGCTTTGCGCCAGGGCGCGCTCGGGGTCGGGCCGTGCGCCGCTCAGCGACAGTTTCACCACCTCCGCGCTCGCGATGCCGCCGCTGTTGACCGCGCCCCAGTCGATGGTCGCGCGCCGGCGGCGCAGGCGCGCCAGCGCCTCGTTGATGACGATCCGAGACAGCCAGGTGCCGATGCCCGCCTCGCCGCGAAAACCGTCGAAATGCGAAAAGGCCTTGAGATAGGCGTCTTGCAGGGCATCCTCGGCTTCGGCGTCGTCGCGCAGGATGCTGCGCGCGATGCGATAGAGGCGCCGGTTGTTCCGCTGGATGATCGCCCGGATCGCTTCCTCCTCGCGCGCGCGGGCGCGCCGGACAAGGTCGATCTCTGCGGAGGCAGCGTCTTCGATCGTCATGGCTCGGCGCAGTATGCCCGAGGAGGCCGGCGATGTGGATGGTTTTCTCGGCCCCCGGGCTGCGGACTCAGGGAGCCGGTGGCGCCGGCACCGTCATCGACGACCAGTGATCGAGATGCTGAAGCAGCCGCTTGCCGGTGAACGGCTTGACGATGAAGGCATTGCCGCCCGCCTTCTTGCATTTCTCGAGATCCGCCATCGTGTTGTGAAAGGTCAGGAAGATGATCGGCACGCTCGCGCCCTTGGGGTGGGCGCGAATCCGCTCGCACAGCGTGAACCCGTCCATGCCCGGCATCTCGACATCGAGCAGAATCGAGTTGAACGGCTCATGCGCGCCGATCTTTTGCAGCGCCTCGTCGCCGCCGCCGGCGCTGCTATAGGCATAGCCCGCGCTCGAGACGATGGCGTGGAGAAGCGTCTGCATTTCCTCCGAATCGTCGACGCCCAGGATCGTCTTCGCCGGCCGGCCGGGTTTTTGCGTCTGTTCCGTCGTGGGCATGCTGTTGACCTTTCCGATACGACGCTGAGCTGTGGCGCTGCTAAGCCGCGCTGCGATAGGCGTTGAGTTCGTGGAGCGCGTCGCCCGCTTCCTGCTCGATCCGGTGCATAACCGAGCGGCATTCCGCCTTGGGCGACTGGCACATCCCTTCGAGCTCGCGGGCGAGCGAGGAGAGCCGCGCGGCGCCGACCGCGCCGGCGATGCCGCCGACCTCATGCGCTTCGCGGGCCGCCTCGCGCCAAGCCGATTGCTCGATCAAGTGCGCGAGCCGTGCGAGCCGCGCCTCCAGCCGGCGCGCGAAGTCGCCGATCATCGCCTCAAAGCTCGCCCCGTCCGTCATCTGCCGGATTTCATCGAGCCGCGCGGGATCGAAGGTGCGCACCGAGGGGCTGGCGGGCGCGGCCTGCTCGACGGCCGCGGTCCCGGGCCCGCTGCCGGCGACGGCGCGGTCGAGCGCCGCCAGCAAATCGGCCGGCCGGAAGGGTTTCGAGACATAGCCGTTCATGCCCGCCGCGAGATATTGATCGCGCGCGCCGACCAGCGCGTTCGCTGTCAGCGCGATGATCGGAACCGAACCCGCTGGCGGCGGCAGGGCGCGGATGCGTGCCGTCGCTTCAATGCCGTCGATGTCCGGCATCTGAATATCCATCAGGATTGCGTCATAGGCGGCGGTGCGGACGGCTTCGATCGCCTTGCGCCCGCTGTCGACAATGTCGACCGCATGGCCTGCCTTTGAAAGGATGAGCTGCGCGACGCGTTGATTGACCGCATTGTCCTCGACCAGCAGAACGCCGAGCGCGCGGCCGCTCACGCCCGAAGGCGCCAATGGCTCTTCCGCCGCTCGCGTCGCCGACAGCGCGCGCGGCAAAGGCAGGTCGAACCAGAAGCGGCTGCCGCCGCCTTCGTGGCTCTCCACCGCGATGCTGCCGCCCATCAGCTCGACGAGCTGCTTGGTGATCGCGAGGCCGAGGCCGGTGCCGCCATATTTGCGCGCGATCGACGCGTCGGCCTGCGCGAATTTCTGGAAAATTCCAGGCAGCGCCGCGGCGGCGATGCCGATGCCGGTATCGCTCACGGCAAAGCGCAGCATGGCGCTTCCGCCGCGGGCGCCGAGGCTCGAGGCCTCGATGCGGACGCTGCCGCGCTCGGTGAATTTGATCGCGTTCCCCACGAGGTTGGTCAGCGCCTGCTGCAGCCGCATGGTGTCGCCGAGATAAGGGCCGCGCAGCGCGGGCTCGATCCTGGCCGAAAGCTCGATCCCCTTGTCGCGCGCCAGGGGAGACAGCATCGCGACGACATTCTCGACCAGCACGGCCGCATCGAAGGGCGCGCTTTCGAGCACCATGCCGCCGGCTTCGAGCTTCGAGAGATCGAGTATGTCGTTGATGATCGCGAGCAGCGAGGAGCCGCAGGCCGAGATCGATTGCGCGTAGCTGCGCTGTTCCTCGCTCAGCGGCGTTGCCTCGAGGAGATGGCTCATCCCCGTGATGCCGTTGATCGGCGTGCGGATCTCATGGCTCATATTGGCGAGGAATTGCGACTTCGCCTGATTGGCGGAATCGGCGCGGATGCGCGCCGCTTGCGCCTCGTCGATGGCGGCGCGCAGCGCCTGCTGCGCTTCGACCCGCTCGGTAGCGTCGCGCGCGACGGCCACGAGCTCGATCTGGCCGTTGCGCGAATTGATGACCTTCTCCCATGTGGTCTCGGCCCAGATATAGCGGCCGTCCTTGCGCCGGTTGCGCGAGGTGATGATGGCGCGGCCGGTGCGCTTGAATTCCTCCTCGCCGGCGCGCAGCAGGGGAAGGTCGTCGGGGTGAATCATCGACTCAATGGATTTGCCGATCAGCTCCTCCGGCTCGTAGCCGAAGAGCTGCCGGCACGACGGCGAGACATAGCGCCGCGTACGGTCGGTCAAGTTGATGAGCACGATCATGTCGGAGGAATGGTCGGCGAGGAGGCGATACTGCGCGGCGCTTTCATCCTCCGCGCGCTCGGCTTGGGCGCGGCGCGCGAGCTCGCGCCGCAGCATCCGCACCACGAGCACGAAGAGCGCGACGAGAATGGCGAGGGCGATCACGAGAATGATCGCGGCGGCTTCCGGCATGCGCCATTGCAGCCAGAGCAGCGCGCCGGCAGCGGTCGAAGCCGCAGCGATGGCGGCGGCGATGACGAATCCCAGACTGCGGCTCAGTCGATCCATGAATCCATCTCGACAGCGGCGACGCTCATCCGCCCGCTCCGTCCGGTCTTGACATTTGCGGCTCGCCCGCCGCGCGCTTCTATAACAATAAAGAAATCGAGGTGAACGCAAGGTTAAGCTGGGACGCGGAACCGAATCGTACCGCTCGCGTTGCTGCTGCGGCTCCGAAAGCGTTCAGGCGGGGTGGCAAGCATGGAGAGCGGGTGTTCGGTGGTCGAGCGGCGCGGCAGTTCGGGCGCGGCCGCGGCTCAGCGCAGCGGGTTGTTGGGGCAGAGATTGTAATAGAGCCCGGGGTTGGCGGCCTTCCACTGCGGATTCGCGCAATCCTGCTCGCGCCGCAACTCGCTTTGGGCATCGGCCGCGGCCGAGCCCGCCTCCGCCGATTTGCTGCCATGGCCGCAGCCGGCTAGCAGCGGCGCGAGCGCCAGGAGCGCGACCGCCCCCATGCGTCCCGGCGCCAGGCCGATCCCTGTCATCGCACACCCCTTGTTAATTCGCTAACAAAGCGCGACGTTGGTTCGAAGACGACGCAGGTTTAGGCACGCCGCGCCGCGACCATCAACTGAAAAGATTTTCACCTCACGGGACTCGCGGCGCCGCCTCGCGACCGCGGCCGGGATCAGCGGCGCCGCCACCAGCCACGCCGCGGATTGGCTGGCGGGCCGCTCACCTCGTGTGCCGGAGAAACATTGTAGGCCGCCGGGGCGCGCTCGGGCTCCGACTCGGGTTGCGCCGCGGATTCCGCATCCGGGGCGGTCGCTGGTGCCGCGGGCGGAGGAGCGGCTTCAGGCGGCGATGCGGGTTCCGCCACGGGCGGTTCATAGGCTTCGGCGATGAACTCGCTCAAGGCGACTTCGGACGCCACTTCGCCGTGCTCGCTTGTTTCCTCGTCCTCCGCCGCGGCCATCAGAGGCGCTGCATCGTTCTCGGAGGCACTCTCGGCATGGCTGTTTTCGCCTTGACCGCGCCGCCGCCGTCTCCCGCCGCGTCGCCCGCGCCGCCGGCGCTTGCGGTCCTCGGCCTCGCCGCCGGACGGGGCATGGGTTTCATCCGCGCCGGCAGCGTCGATCTCGCCAGCGATCTGATCGACCGGTCCGGGCCCGAAGGCCTCCGGCTCCGCCGGCTCGGTAGGGGCAGGCTCTTGCGGCCCCCCAAACGCGGCGTCGCGCTCACGCTCGCGCCCGCCGCGCCGCCGCCGGCGCCGCCGCCGCCTGTGGCCATGGCTTTCGCGCTCGTTGGCGCCGGCACCTTCGCCGGGCTCTTCCCAATCGGCCTCGGCCGGAGCCTCTTCTTCCTGGGGGATCCAGCCCATGCCTTCCTCGCCGGGATGAAGGCTGCGCGCCGGCGCGGCTTCGCTCTCGCCACCTTCTTCCTCGAGCGTCTCCTCCTCGGGCTCCGCTTCCGGCTCGGGCTCGTCCTGCGGCATCGGCAAAGGCTGCAGCACGGGCAGCGCCGCGACCTCGGCCGGGGTGAGGGCGCGCACGCGCTCCAGGCGGAATGCGGGCGGGATGAGCGCGTCGTCCTCGGCGATGGTGACGTGGAAGCCATAGCGCGCCTCGGTCTGCTGCAGCGCCGCGCGCTTCTGATTGAGGATGTAGAGCGCGACCGATGACGGTACCGCGACGCTGATCTCGGCCGAGCGGCGGCGCATGCCTTCCTCCTCGATCGCGCGCAGCACATGCAGCGCGGTCGATTCCGTCGAACGGATATGACCGGTGCCGCCGCAATGCGGACAAGGCTGGGTCGAGGCTTCGAGCAGCGACGGCCTGAGGCGCTGGCGCGACAGCTCCAACAGCCCGAAGGGGCTGATGCGCCCCACCTGAATTCGCGCGCGGTCATGGCGCATCGCGTCTTTGAGGCGTCGCTCGACCGCGTTGTTGTTGCGGTACTCCTCCATGTCGATGAAATCGATGACGATGAGCCCGGCGAGATCGCGCAGGCGCAGCTGGCGCGCGATTTCCTCGGCCGCCTCGGTGTTGGTCTTGAGCGCCGTCTCCTCGATGTTGCGCTCGCGCGTCGAGCGGCCCGAATTGACGTCGATTGCGACCAGCGCCTCGGTCGGGTTGATGACGATGTAGCCGCCCGAACGCAGCTGCACGATCGGCGAGTGGATCGCATCGAGCTGGCCCTCGACCTGGAAGCGATGGAAGAGCGGCACCGAGGGGTCGTTGTAGAATCGCACCCGCTTGGTGTGGCTCGGCATCAGCATCTTCATGAAGGCTTTGGCGGTCTCGTAGCCGTCGCGGCCGTCCACCAGCACCTCGTCGATGTCGCGCGTATAGAGATCGCGGATCGAGCGCTTGATGAGATTGCCCTCTTCATAGATGAGGGCGGGCGCGGTCGATTTGAGCGTCAGCTCGCGGATATCGTCCCAGAGCCGCAGAAGATACTCGAAGTCGCGCTTGATCTCGCCTTTCGAGCGCTCGCTGCCGGCGGTGCGAACGATCACGCCCATGCCTTCGGGGACTTCGAGATCGCTCATCAAATCCTTGAGCCGCCGCCGGTCGGTCATGCTGGTGATCTTGCGCGACACGCCGCCGCCGCGCGGCGTGTTCGGCATCAGCACGCAATAGCGGCCGGCGAGGGAAATATAGGTGGTGAGCGCCGCGCCCTTGTTGCCGCGCTCTTCCTTGGTCACCTGCACCAGCATGATCTGCCGCCGCTTGATGACCTCCTGGATCTTGTAGTGGCGATGGGGACGGGCGCGCCGCTGCGTCGTCTCCTCGATTTCGTCGCCGCCCAACGTCTCGATCGCGACGCGCGGCGCCGCGCTCTCGGGGTGGATCTCGGCATCGTCCGAGGGTGAAGGGAGGGGAGGCTCGCCGTGATCGCGATCTTGCGTCTGGCTGTTGGCGGCGTCGGACTCGGCGAAGGGTTGCGTTTCGGGCTCAGCGAGGCCTTCCGCGCCGGGCGCGGCATGATGCGCCGCCTCGTCATCCTCGGCAAAGGCATCGCTCGCCGGCGGCTCGAACTCGGCGACCGGCGCCTCCTTCAGCCCGTCGGGCTCGTCTCCCGCCGCATGCGGGTTCTCGTCCAATTCGGCAAACCGCTCGTCATTGTCGTTGTGGTCGCCATGCGCCTCTTCCTCTTCCTCGGCGAGCGCAGTCGCGTCGCTCTCCGGCCCGCGGATGACGTCGAGCGATGCCTCTTCGGCAAGGCGCTCGGCGAAGTCTCCGGCGGGCTCGGTGCTCAGCCGCGTGCCGCCTCCATCGCCGGCATGGCGCTCCTCGAGCGCGTCCTCGGCGGCTTGCGCGGCCCGGTCGTCTTCGAGCGCAGCGCGCCGGTCGGCGACAGGAATACGGTAATAATCGGGATGGATTTCGCCGAAGGCGAGAAAGCCGTGGCGATTGCCGCCATATTCGACGAAGGCGGCCTGGAGCGAAGGCTCGACCCGCGTGACCTTCGCGAGATAAATATTGCCTTTGATTTGTTTTTTAGTCGAGGTCTCGAAGTCGAATTCGTCGAGGCGATGACCGTTGAGAACGACGACCCGGGTCTCCTCCGGATGCGCCGCGTCGATGAGCATGCGCTTTGCCATGCGGGAAAACTCCAAGGAGCGCGCCGACACCCGCGCGAAGTACGGGCGGCGCTGTCCTGAGTGAGGCGAAGCCGGCGATGCCGCGGAATGATCCGTCGAACGGCGCGAGAGGATGGGCCATGGCGGAACTCGTTAAGGCTGCACCGTCCCGGCACGCGCCGGGATGGCTTCGGGTTGAATCCAGTCCGCAGCGCCGTCAAGGCACGCAAAGGGCCTCGGCGCGCGGCGTTTCGCGTTGAGAAGGATACAAGTCACAGCCCCCCGCCACAACCGCCTCGTGCGACCCGACTCGGGGCCGGCGCTAATCACCGGGATTTGCGGCAAGAGGGGCTTGGAAAGCGTTCTTGAACCCGCCACAAAGCAAGCGCAATTTAGGAAGATTGTGAGAGCCTTGCTTGGTCCGGCCCGCCGCATCGCTGGCGCGGCGCCGGCGGCGCGGCCCGGCGGAACGCATGCGAATCATCAAAGTACTGTTTTGGCTCTTTGTTTTGGCGGGGATCGGTGCGGGCTCCGTGGTTGGCCTGGCGGTCTGGTATTTCGGCCGCGACCTGCCCGATTACCGCGAGCTCGCCAATTACCAGCCGCCGATCGTCACCCGCGTTCATGCCGGCGACGGGCGGCTCCTGGCCGAATACGCCACCGAGAAGCGGGTCTTCGTGCCGGTTAGCGCCATGCCGCCATTGGTCATCCACGCTTTCCTCGCCGCCGAGGACAAGAATTTTTACAACCACCCTGGCATCGATCCGTTCTCGATGATCCGTGCCGCTGCGACCGATCTGATGCGGCTGGGCAGCGGCCGGCGTCCGATCGGCGCCTCGACCATCACCCAGCAAGTGGCGAAGAATTTCCTCCTCAACAACCAGGTCTCGCTCCAGCGCAAGATCAAGGAGGCGCTCATCGCCGTGCGCATGGAAGAGGTGCTGAGCAAGGATCGTATTCTCGAGCTCTATCTCAACGAGATCTATCTCGGCGGCGGCGCCTATGGCGTGGCAGCCGCCGCGCTCAACTATTTCAACAAATCCTTGGACGAGTTGACGCCGGAAGAGGCCGCGTTTCTCGCGGCTTTGCCCAAAGCGCCCAACAACTACAACCCGCAGCGCCATCCCGAAGCCGCCAAGGACCGCCGTGACTGGGTGCTCGACCGCATGGCAGAGGCAGGCTTTCTCACCCAGGCGCAGGCCGATGCCGCCAAGGAAAAGCCGATCGTGCTGCGCCACCGCGACGAGACGGAAATCGTCAAGGCCGATTACTTTACCGAGGAAGTGCGCCGCGAGTTGCTGCAGCGCTATGGCGAGAAGGCGCTCTATACCTCGGGCCTCTCGGTCCGGACGAGTCTCGACCCGGTGCTGCAGGGCTATGCCGACAAGTCGCTGCGCGACGCGCTGATCGCCTATGACCGCCGCCACGGCTATCGCGGGCCGGTTGCGCATCTCGACCTGACCCAGGACTGGCTGAGCCAGCTCAAATCGGTCGCAGTTCCGCCCGGCGCCGATGACGTCGGCTGGCGCCTCGCGGTCATCCTCGCGACGCCGGCGGTCGGTGCCGAGATCGGCCTCGCCGACGGAACGCGCGGATTGATCCCGTTCGACGAGCTCAAATGGGCGCGCAAGGAACTGCCCGACGCCCGTGTTGGGCCGGTGCCGGCGGACACGCGTAGCGTCGTGGCGCCCGGCGATGTCGTGCTGGTCGAACCGCTCGGCGGCGAGGCGAGGCCGGCCGGCAAGGCGCCGGTGCAATACGGGCTGCGCCAGATTCCCGAGGTCTCGGGCGCCTTCATCGCGATGGATCCGCATACCGGCCGCGTGCTCGCGATGGATGGCGGCTTCAGCTATGACATCAGCCAATTCGACCGCGCCACCCAGGCGCGCCGCCAGACCGGATCGGCGATCAAGCCATTCATCTATCTCGCCGCGCTCGATCACGGCTTCACGCCTTCGACCATCGTGCTCGACGCACCCTTCGTGGTTGATCAGGGCCCAGGCCTGCCGAAATGGAATCCGTCGAATTACGAGCGCAAATTCTATGGGCCGGTGCCGCTGATGTTCGGCCTCGCGGAGTCCTTGAACCTCGTGACCGCGCGCGTCGGCGCGACCATCGGGCTCGACGTCGTCGCCGATTATCTTCAGCGCTTCGGCATCATCGAAAACATGCCGCACGAATATTCCTACATCATCGGCGCGGGCGAGACGACGCCGCTCAAGCTTGCGACCGCTTATGCGATGCTGGTGAATGGCGGCAAGCGCATTAGCCCGACCTTCATCGACCGCGTGCAGGATCGCAACGGTGTGACGATCTACCGCGCCGATGATCGCGCCTGCGATCAATGCAACAACGTACCGTGGACCGGCCAGGCGCCGCCCGTTCTGCCCGACAACCGGCAGCAGATCGTCGATCCGAAGAGCGCCTATCAGGTCGTCGAGATGATGGAGGGCGTCATTCAGCGCGGCACCGGGCGCAGCATCGCCGTGATCGGCAAGCCCTTGGCCGGCAAGACCGGAACCACCAACGACAGCAACGACACCTGGTTCATGGGCTTTTCGCCCGATCTCGTCGCCGGCGTCTATATCGGCTTCGATCAGCCGCACAGCCTTGGCCGGCGTGAAACCGGCGCCTCGGTCGCGGCGCCCGCCTTCCGCGAGTTCATGAGCGATGCGCTCAAGGACAAGCCAGCCATTCCGTTCCGCATCCCGCCCGGACTCGACATGGTGCGCATCGATCCGGATACTGGCCGGCTCGCGCGCGCCGATGACCGCAAGGCGATCTACATGGCCTATAAGCCCGGCACCGAGCCGACCGCCGCCGGGCCGGGAATGGTGGTGAGCGGCGAGGAACTGCAAGGCGTCGCGCCAGCCGATGCTGGCGGCAGCGCGCCGAGCCAGAACGCGACGCAGCCGGTTCCCGGCAGCGGCACCGGCGGGCTGTACTAGCTGTCAGCGATCAGCTATCAGCTAGCAGAGAGTTTGATCGAGCTCTTCTCCGGCGGCTGATGCCGACGGCCGAGAGCTGACAGCTGAGAGCTTAAATATGCGCGCGGAAATTCAAGCACTCGTCGACGAGATCAGGGATTCGTTGGCGTTGCTGAGGAGGCATCTTTGACTGGGACAAGGCGACGCGGCGGCTTGCCGAGCTGAACGCGCTCATCGAGGATCCCAAGCTCTGGGACGATTCATCGCGCGCGCAAGGCCTGATGCGCGAGCGCACGCGGCTCGACAAGGGCGTCAGCGGCTATTTGAAGATCGAGCGCGAAGTCGAGGACACGCTGGCGCTCGCCGAGCT
>DATEKH010000009.1:0-24490 GCA_035277525.1 Allostellaceae bacterium | reverse complement strand
GTCTCGGCGGTCGAAAAGGACCCGCGCTCTTACGAGCATATCGAGCCGGAACGCGTCGGCAATGCGCGGCGCATTCTCGTCTCGGACCAGGCCGGACGCTCCAACATCCTGGCGCGGCTGCGCGAGATCGGCGTCGAGATCGATGCCAAGCACCCGAAGCTCGATGCGCTGCTCGATGAGGTGAAGGCGCGCGAATTCGAGGGCTATGCCTATGACGGCGCCGAGGCGAGCTTCGAGCTTCTGGCGCGGCGCATGCTGGGCGCGGTGCCGGATTATTTCCGCGTCGAGCGCTTCCGCATCATGGATGAGCGGCGCTGGAACGCCAAGGGCGAGCTCATCACCGTGTCGGAGGCGACGGTCTCGGGGAATGTCGATGGCAAGAGCTTCCTCGAAGTGGCGGAAAGCCATGACGGGCCGGTCAACGCGCTCGACACCGCGTTGCGCAAGGCGTTGACGCCATCCTTCCCCGAGCTCGGCAACATTCATCTGACCGACTACAAGGTGCGCATCCTGACGCCGCAAGCGGGCACGCGCGCGGTGACGCGGGTGATGATCGAGAGCGCCGAGGACGGCAGCACCTGGTCGACAGTCGGCGTCTCCTCCGACATCATCAACGCGTCCTTCAACGCGCTGCACGACAGCCTGACCTTCAAGCTCTGGCGCGCGGGCCGGCGGGGATGATGGCGCGTCGCGGATTACCCCCCACCCTAGCCCTCCCCCTCAAGGGGGGAGGGAAGCAAAAAAAATCCCCCTCCCCCTCGAAGGGGGAGGGTTGGGGAGGGGGTGAATCTTATCGGATGCCCGGTCATATTTAGCGATGGCCGGGACCGATCACCGCCGGCGCGCGCTGAAAGGCGGGCCTTCGATCATCCTGGTCGAGCCGCAACTTGGCGAGAATATCGGCACCGCGGCGCGCGCCATGTTCAATTGCGGCCTCAGCGAGCTGCGCCTCGTCAAGCCGCGCGACGGCTGGCCGAGCAAGAAGGCCGTGGCCGCGGCAAGCGGCGCCGATCTCGTGCTCGAGAAGGCGCAGCTCTACAGCACGGTGGAGGAGGCAGTCGCCGATCTGCGCCATGTCTATGCGACGACGGCGCGCGATCGTTACATGGTGAAGCGCATCCTGACGCCGCAAAAGGCCGCCAGCGAGATGCGTTCCTATCTCGGCGCGGGCGAGGCGAGCGGCATTCTCTTCGGGCCCGAGCGCACCGGGCTCCTCAACGAGCATATCGCCTTGGCCGACACGGTTCTGACTGTGCCGCTCAATCCGGCTTTCTCCTCGCTCAATCTCGCGCAAGCCGTGCTCCTGATCGGTTATGCGTGGTTTGCCTCGGCCGATGAGACGCCCGACGAGCAAGTCGCGCTCGGCCATTCGCAGCCCGCCACCAAGGACAGGCTCATCCAGTTCTTCGCCCATCTCGAGGAAGAGCTCGACCGCTCGGGCTTCCTGCGCGATCCCGAAAAGCGGCCCTCGATGGTGCGCAATCTGCGCAACCTGTTTCAGCGCGCGCAATGCACCGAGCAGGAGCTGCGTACGCTGCACGGCGTGATCACCGCGTTTTGCGGCCCGCGCAAGCGGAAGGCCTCGTGAGCCAGCCGATCTTCAAGATCCTGTCGGCGGCGGAATGGCAAGCGGCCGAGCGCGCGGGCATCTTTAGAGGCGCGGGGATCGATCTCGCCGACGGCTATATTCACTTCTCGACCGCAGAGCAGGCGGCCGAGACCGCGGCGAAGCACTTCGCCGGGCGCGGCGATCTGGTGCTCGTCGCGGTCGATGCCGAGCGCCTCGGCACCGCGCTCAAATGGGAGGTCTCGCGCGGCGGCGCGCTCTTCCCGCATCTCTACGCCGCGCTTGCGACCTGCGACGCGCTCTGGGTCAAGCCCTTGCCGCTCGGCGCGGACGGCGCGCACCGGTTTCCGTTTTGACGGCGGCTGCCGCGCTCAGTGCAGGCCGAACCATTTGGCGAGCAATCCCCATCGCCATAGGGCGAGAAGCACGAGCACGATCGCGAGCAAAACACCGTACCAGCCCCAGGGCCGTCTCTTCTGCGCATAGGGGTCGCTGAACGAGCGCTCGGCGTGATCGGGCAGCTGCGCCATCGCCGTGAGCACGCGGCCGAAGGGGAGATTGATCTTGAGCCGCGTGTTCACCGCCCAGCCCGAGGCGTCGAGGATCGGCCCGAGATTGCGGCTTTGCAGCTTCAAGGCCGCGATGAGGCAGGAGGGGCCGGAGATCACGAGAATGATCCCAACCACGGCGAGCGGCATCTGCCACCAGGTGAGACGCAGGAATCCGGTGACGATGGAGGCGATCGCCGTTCCGATCGCGCCGATGGCAAGCCCGATCGCGGCGAAGATCCCGGCAAAGCGCGCGGCATCGAACGCCTGCTGCTGTTGCTGCGCCTGTTGCGCCGGCTGCGCTTGAGCATCCGCCGGCGCGCCGCCGGCCGCGGCCGCGGCACGCGCCATGGTCTGCGACGCCATCTGCGCCTGCGTGCTCGCCGCCCGCGCAGCGGCCATCTTCTGTACCTGGTCGTTGATGAAACGCGCGAGCTGCTTATAGGGCAGCCAGAAGGCCTGGCGCAGGCTGATCGGATGCTCGATGATCTTGACGATGGTCGCGTCCCAATCGCGGCCCTTGCGGTCGTAGAAGACGCCGTTGCGTCCGACCAGAAGATTATCCGCATCGCCGGCGGTGAAGGCGGCGGCGATGGTCATGACCTCCTTGCCCTGGTCCCGCGTGCAGCGGCAATAGGCGAGATAGATGCGGCTCAAGCTCGCGAGCTGGGCGTGCTTGGTTTCGTCCTCGACCTTGACGCAAAGATCGCAGCTCCTGGCATCGAGATAGAGCGTCCCGGCCTGGAACACCGCCTTGCCGGAGCGCCTGTAGAAATCCTTGAAGGCGACGAAGTTGTTGAGGAGCGGCATCAGATCGCGCTTCATGCGCACGAGCTTTTCCACCTGCGCGATCGCGTTCATGCGCGGCTCGAGCGCCTTGTCGCGCGCGATGAGCGCGTCGATTGCGGTCTTGACCTTGGGATCGAGCAGTGCGGTGAGGCGCTCGATGCCGAGTTTTTGGACCGCGGTTTCGGGCTTGCGCGCCGTCCACGCCTCGTAAGCCGCGAAGAGCGATTTGAGCTTTTGCCAATCCTCGTCGCCGAGCGCGTCGCCGCCGCCCATGAGGGGCGCCGCGATCTCGTGCTGGAAGCGCCGAAGAAGCGCGGCCCAGGCTGGATTGACCCCTACGTCATAGGACAGCGTGCCGCCGGCCTCGATCCGCGCCAAGGGCAGCGCCGCGATCGCGGCGCCCTCCGATTGCAGCGTGTCGGATGTCAGCGCCTCATAAGTCGCGAGCGGGGGATTGAGCGCTTCGGCCGCGCGCGGATCGAAGGAGGCGAGCCGCGTGCGTGCGAAGAAATCGTCGATCTTGGCCTGGAGCTGCGCCATCAGGTCGCCGGCATCATCGATCGCCGCGCCCAATGGCCTCAGGGCGGTGCGCGCCGAATCGCTCTCGGCGTGCCAGCTGGCAAAAAGTTGCGCCTCGCAGAAGAAGCGGTCGATGATAGGCTGAGAGACGCCGGGCTGGTGGCTGCGGTCCTGCTCCGAGCCGAGGCATTCCATGATGTCTTGAATAGCGCTTTGGATCGCCGGATCGGCTGCGGAGCCGACCGTGATGATGCCGTCGCCGTTGAAGGGCGTGCCGTCATAGATTTTCTCGACGTCGAGCGTGTCCTGCAGCGAGATCGTGGGCGCATCCTTCTTGCGCAGCATTTCGAGGATGGTTTCGGCCGAGCCGCGGATCGCGCTCCCGGTCTCCGAATTCTCGTTGATCGCATCGAGCGGCAGGCTGTCGCCGCCGTGTTGCAGCTCGGTCAGGTCCTTGAGCGCGTCGCGCGTCCATTCCGCCGCGGCGAGAATGTCGGGCGCGCGGATGCGGCCGTCGCGGTCGGTGTCGATGAGGTCGAGGGTGCGTTCGTCGAACTGGATGCCGCGGGTCGGGCAGGCGAGCGCGACCCAGAGCTTTTGGTCGAGCGACGCCAGATGCGCGATATCGGCGCCGCTGTCGATGCGTACCTGATCGAAGCCGCCGGCGCGGAAGAATCGCCATAAATGATTCTGGTCGCGATCTTGCTCTGCCGCCACGCCGGCCCCCCCGCCTTATGCTTTCGCCGCTGAGCGAGCATGCGTCGAGGCGGGCCGCGTGGCAAGACGCGAAGCGCCGCTCGGGCGAAGGCTTGGCAAGCGCTCGCGCGCATGCGACGATTGCCTTGGCGACCAGAGACGCCGCGCGGCGGCGCAAAAGGGGTGGGTCGCACATAAAGGGGAGGAAGATGAACGCACGGTCGAAGACCGCTGGGCTGCGTGTCCTGGCGTTTGCGATGCTTGTCTTGTGCGCGGCTTCGGTCGCGCGCGCCGAGACCTTGGCGCAGCTCTATGAGAAGGCCAAGGCCGAGAAGTCGCTGGTGTTTTACAGCGGTGGGCCGGTCGAGCCTTATGAGCGCTGGGCCAAGGAGTTCGAGGCGCGCTTTCCCGGGATCGAGGTCTCGGTCACGGGCGGCTTCAGCAACGTGCTCGACAGCAAGATCAACCAGCAGCTCGCGGCGAAGAAGCTCGAAGTCGATATGGCGATCCTGCAGACGGTGCAGGATTTCGTCGGCTGGAAAAAGCGCGGCGCCTTGCTGCGCTTCAAGCCCGAGGGCTTCTCCAAGATCGACCGGCGGTTTCGCGACGAGGATGGCGCCTTCATGTCGACCACCGTCGTGCTGCTGTCCTATGCCTACAACACCAAGCTCGTGCCGGCGAACGAGGTCCCGAAGAGCGCGCTCGACTTCCTGAAGCCGCAATTCCGCGGCAAGCTCGTCACCGCCTATCCGGCCGACGACGACGCGACGCTCTTCGTCTTCGACGACATCGTGAAGAAATACGGCTGGGGCTACATGAAAAAATACATGGCCAACCAGCCGACCTTCATCCAGGGCCATCTCGGCGTGCTGCGCTCGATCGCCGACGGCAAAAATGCCGTCACCTTCGATTCGACCAGCTCGACGACCGCGGCGCTGAAACAGGCCGGCAACCCGATCGAGTTCGCCTTTCCGACCGACGACGCGATGCCGGTATTCTTCATCACCGCGGGCATCTTCAAGCTGGCGCCTCATCCCAACGCGGCGAAGCTCTTCCTCACCTGGTATCTGGCGAAGGAGCAGCAGAGCCGGCTGGGCGGCAGCTTCTCCTCGCGCACCGATGTGCCGCCGCCGGCCGGCATGAAGCCGCTCAAGGACCTCAAGATCGACGCCGGCTACAGGCAGTTCGTGACCAACGAGAAGCGTCTCGTGGCGCTGCGCAAGCGCTTCGAGGCATTCACCGGCCCGGTCGTCAACAAGGGTGGCGTGCGCTGACGGCGCTGAAATAGCGTTTGGACGCGGCGGTCCCGCCCTCCAGGATGAGCGCGGGGAAGCGAGGAGCGCCGCGTCCGGCATGGAAGGTTTGGTTCACGCCGTCATCGCCTTCATCGGCGCTCATCCCGGCTGGGTGTTCGCGGCGATGTTCGTCGCGGCCTTCGGCGAATCGCTGGCGGTTCTGAGCTTCTTCTTCCCCGGCACGGCGATCCTGCTCGCGGCCGGAACGCTGGTGCCGAGCGAAACGATTTCGATCTGGCCACTGCTTGCGGGCGCCATTCTCGGCGCGCTCCTCGGCGACGCATGCTCCTATTGGATCGGGCGGCGTTTCGGCGGAGGGATCGAGCAGGTCTGGCCGTTTCGCCGCCATCCCGAATTCATCGCGCGCGGAATCGTGTTTTTCGAGCGCCATGGCGGCAAGAGCGTGTTCATCGGCCGGTTCTTCGGCCCGGTGCGCGCCGTCGTGCCGCTCGCCGCCGGCATCCTGCGCATGACGCCGGCGCGCTTTTGGGCGGCGAACCTCGCCTCGGCCGTGGTCTGGGCCCCGGCCTTGCTGATACCCGGCGCCGCGCTCGGCAACATCGTCGAACGCTTTGGCGCGGGCGAGCGTGTAGTGCCGATCGCGCTGACGGCGACGACCGCCATCGGCGTCGCGGCGACGTGGTACGTCCTGCGCCGCCGGCGCAAGGGCAAGACCGGGGATTGATCCAGATCAAGCCGGAAGCGCAGCCGCAGGTTTAGCCTCGAGCCCATGAATGCAAAGACTTCGGAGCAGGTGATCGAGGGCACGCCGATTTTCGACGGCGAGCGGGCGCGCAAAGGCTATGCGCTCAACAAGATGTGCTTTTCCTTCAACGATGCGGCCAATCGTGCGGCCTTCCTCGCCGACGAAGACGCTTATTGCGCGCGCTTCCACCTCAACGCCGAGCAGCGCGAGGCGGTGCGCCGGCGGGATGTGCTGGCGATGATCGAAGCGGGCGGCAACATCTATTACTTGGCGAAGCTCGCGGGCATCTTCGGCCTCGGCGTTCAGGATATCGGCGCGCAGCAGACCGGGATGAGTGTCGAAGCCTTCAAGGCAAAGCTCGCCGCAGCGGGAAAGTGACCATGGCACGCATCATCGGCGCGGTCTCGACCTCGCATATCCCCTCGATCGGCAACGCCATCGCCAAAGGATTGCAGCAGGATCCTTATTGGCGGCCGTTCTTCGAGCCCTTTGCTCACGTTCATGCCTGGCTCAAGAAAGTGAGGCCGGACGTGGCCGTGGTGATCTACAACGATCACGGGCTCAATTTCTTTCTCGATAAGCTGCCGACCTTCGCGGTCGGCGCCGCGGCCGAATACCGTCATGCCGATGAGGGCTGGGGCTTGCCGGTCTCGCGGCCCTTCCTCGGCGATCAGCGCCTCTCCTGGCATTTGATCAAAGCGCTCGTCGCCGCCGAGTTCGACATCGTCACCTGCCAGGAGATGCTGGTCGATCACGCCTTCACCGTGCCGATGTCGCTGCTCTGGCCGGGCGGCGGCGAGTGGCCGGTGAAAGCGATTCCGATCGAGGTCAACACAGTGCAGCACCCGCTGCCTTCGCCGCGTCGCTGTTTTCGCCTGGGCCAGGCGATTGGCCGCGCGATCGAGTCCTACGACCAGGATGTGAGGGTGCTGATCCTCGGCACGGGCGGGCTGTCGCATCAATTGGACGGCCTGCGGGCGGGCTTCATCAACCAGTCCTTTGACTTGATGTGTCTTGAGAAGATCGTCTCGGATCCTGAAGAGTTGACACGCTATTCAGTTCATGATCTGGTCGAGCACGCGGGCGCGCAAGGGGTCGAGCTCCTGAACTGGATCGTCATGCGCGGCGCGCTGCTCGGCCGGGTGAGCCAAGTCCACCGCAACTACCACATCCCGATCTCCAACACCGCGACCGGGCTCTTGGTGCTGGAGAACCAAGCGCCGGTAAGCTTTCTCGAGGGCCGCCGCGTCGGCTGAGCCGCGCCGCCCCGCCGAACCCGCTTTCCGTTCTGCGCCAATGGCTTGACAAGGGACGGCGCCGCCTTATAGTCGCCCGCCGCATTCCCAAGAACGCGGACGCTCGTCGTCCCGCCCTCGCTGTCAGGCCAGGGCCTATTGGGACAACAACAACCAAACGGGTCGATAGTTTTCATGAGCAGACGCGAAGGCTCGAAGTTCAAGATCAACCGCCGGCTCGGGGTCAATCTTTGGGGCCGGGCGAAATCGCCATTGAACCGGCGCGATTACGGCCCCGGCCAGCACGGCCAGCGGCGCAAGAAGCCCTCCGATTTCGGCACGCAGCTGATGGCGAAGCAGAAATTGAAGGGCTATTACGGCAATATTGGCGAGCGCCAGTTCCGCCGCCTCTTCGCCGAAGCCGCGCGCCGCCGCGGCGATACCTCGGAAAATCTGATCAACTTGCTCGAGCGCCGGCTCGACGCCGTGGTCTATCGCATGAAATTCGCGATGACGCCCTTTGCCGCGCGCCAATTCATCAATCACGGGCACATTCTGGTCAACGGCAAGCGCGTCAACATCGCCTCCTACAGCGTCAAGGACAACGACATGATCGAGGTGCGCGAGAAGGCGAAGCAGATGGCCGTGATTATCGAGGCGACCGCCTCGACCGAGCGCGACGTGCCGGACTATCTCGAGGTCGATCACGCCAAGCTCAAGGGCAAGTTCCTGCGCGCGCCCAAGCTTTCCGACGTGCCCTATCCGGTGTCGATGGAACCGAACCTCGTCGTCGAGTTCTATTCGCGCTGATCGCGGTCGCCGCCGCGGCGGGAGGCAAGGAATGGCCGAAGACGTCTATGCAAGGCTCAAGGCGCTCGGCATCGTCTTGCCGAAGGCGCCGCCGCCAGCCGCCAATTATGTGCCCGCGGTCCTCGATCGCGGCACGCTTTATGTTGCGGGGCAGGGACCGGTCGAGGCCGACGGCACGCTTCACACCGGCGTCGTTGGCGCGGCGGTCTCGCTCGCCGAGGCGCGCAGCCATGCGCGGCTCACCGCGATCAACATTCTCGCGCAGATGCATGCCGCGCTCGGCGATCTCAACCGCGTCGAGCGCATGCTGCGTGTCTTCGGCATGGTGCACGCGCTGCCGGATTTCGGCCAGCAGCCGGAAGTGATCGACGGCGCATCGGCGCTTTTCATCGAGGTATTCGGCGAGCGCGGGCGGCACGCGCGGTGTGCCGTGGGGCTTGCCTCGCTGCCGCGCGGCATCACCGTCGAGATCGAAGCCAGCGCCGCGGTGCGCGACGCTTAAAGCGAAATCCCGAACACCTCGCCGAGGCCCTGCCGTCCCGCTGGCGTGATGGCGAGGGCGCGGCTGTCGCGCTGGCGCGCGAACCAGCCGAGCGCAAAGCAACGCGCGGCGGGCGCCGCGCCGACCGCGCCGCCGAGATGCAGCCGCCGCTCGGTCCAGTCGAGGCAAGGGCGGCAGAAGGCACGCCGCCGCTTTTGCGCCGCGCCGAGATCGACGCCGAATTCGCCGAGGAACGCAGCGCCCTCGTCGGTCACGGCGCCGCCCTCGCTCGACAGCACGAGATGGCCGCGCGCGCACAGCGCATCCGTGAGCGCGACGCCGAGCCTGCCGGCGAAATGGTCGTAGCAGGTCCGCGCGGTCCGTAATCCCGCATCGAGGCGCGAGGCAGGGCGGTTGCGCTGAATGCCGGAAGCCGCGACCGCCATGATGCCTTCGAGCATTTGGCCGACCAGCGGCGTCGCCAGCCGGTAGTAGCGGAAACGGCCCTGGCGCAGCACCGAGACGAGCTTGCCGTCGGCGAGCTTGGCGAGATGGCCGCTCGTCGTTTGCGGCGAGACGCGCGCGAAAAAGGCGAGCTCGCCCGCCGTCAGCGCGCGGCCATCCAGCAGCGCCGAGAGGATATTGGCACGCGCCGGATCGCCGACCAGCGCCGCGATCTCGGCCAAATCGGGAGCTTCGCTCATGCCCCTAATCTAGGGCGCGCAACGCTTGTCATGAACAGGCCATGCTTCGGCCGAGGCCGAAGCATTCGCAGCGGGCGCGGCGCGCGCCGGCGCTTAGTTAGAGCGCATCGCCACTCCAAAGAGCGAAGCCATCATGACGCTGAACCTGATCGATGCCGCGGCCGCGCCGCGCCGCGGCGATCCCCGCCTTGTCCTCTACACGGCCTGCCTGGGCCTGCTCATCGCCCAGCTCGACACCTCCGTGGTCAATCTCGCTTTGAAGCCCATCGGCGCCGATCTCCATCTCGGCGTCAGCACGCTGCAATGGGTGATCGACGCATACAACCTCGTCTATGCGTGCCTGCTGCTTGCGCGGCGCCGCTCGCCGTTCACGGCAGGATGAGCTTTGCCGGGTCGATGTCGGTCGAGAGCATCTTCTGCCGCTTCATCTCCTCGATCCACCAGCCGAGCCCGGCGGGATCGAGCTTCGGCACCTGATCGCCGATCTCGATCGTCTTCATGATCGCCGGCGGCAGCTTGGCGTAGACATTGATGTCATCGCGCGTCTTGTCGGGCTCGGCGGCGGCAAAAGCCGCGCCCTCGGCGATCGCGGCGCGAAACGCCGCCACGTCCTTGGGATGCGCCACGGCCCAGGCGCGGGTGCTGGTATACATGACGAGCGGCTTGCCCGCGGGCAGGGTGGGATTGAGCAGGACGACGGGGTAGCCGACGCCGGTATGGATCATTTGCGCGACGAAAGGATCGGTCGCGACCACCGCGTCGACCGACTTTGCCGCGAGCGTGTCGCGCATCGTTCGGAACGAGACCTCGACGAAATTCACCTTGCTCGAATCGACATGGTGATGGTCGAGCCAATAGCGGAACATCACCTGGAGCGTCGCGCCGATGCCAGGCACGCCGACCTTGCGGCCGATGAAATCCTCGCCCGTCTTGATGTTGGCGCCGGTATAGGCGACCACCGCCGTGTCCGACATGTGCGGCGAGATCACGCTTCCGCCGACAAAGGCGACGAGATCGATACCGCCTTCGATCGCCTGGAGGAAGGTCGTCGTCACCATGAAGGCGATATCGGCGGAGCCCGAGACGAGCGCCGGCGGGAAATTCGGCATCAGATTGCCGATGATGATATCGACCTCGAGGCCGCGCTTTTGAAAGAAGCCCTCGGCCTTGGCGGCGAAGAGCGAAGCGCCGGCGCTGCCGGCGGTGGTGAGCACCGTGACCTTCGACTGCGCGGCGGCTTGCGTTGCGGCGAGCGCGATTGCGAATGTGAGCGCCACCGCGAGGCGAGATCGGACCATGACGCTCCCCCTTTGCTATGCATGAGTTTAGCGAGCGGCGCGCCGAGGGTCGATCCCTGCTATCCTGGCGACCAGGATTTCCAGCGCCGGAGCCGCCATGCTGTGGCTGCAATTCGCCGTCATTGTCCTGCTCATCCTCCTGAACGGGTTCTTCGCGCTTGCCGAGATGGCGGTGGTGTCGGCCCGCCGCGTGCGGCTGCAGCATGCGGCCGATCGGGGCCGCACCGGCGCCAAGACCGCGCTCGAGCTGCGGCGCGATCCCGGGCGGTTTCTCTCGACCGTTCAGATCGGCATCACGGTCATCAGCATCCTCGCCGGCATGGTCGGCGGCGCTGCCTTCGACCATGAGATCGCGGCGTTCTTGGCGCCCTACACCGACCACCCGGACGGCATTGCCTTTCTGCTCGTCGTGGTGGCGATATCTTATCTGACGTTGATCCTGGGCGAGCTGGTGCCGAAGCGCGTCGCCTTGCGCCGGCCCGAGGCGATCGCGCGGCGCCTGGCGCCGCTGCTGGGCGCCTTGACGCGGATCGCTTCGCCGCTCGCCTGGTTTCTCTCGGTCTCGAGCAATCTCGTCCTGTTCCTCATTCCGCTGCGCGCGGCCGATCCGGTGCCGGCAACGGAAGAGGAGATCGCGATCATGCTGCGCGAGGCCCAGGCCGCGGGCCAGGTCCACGCCACCGAGACCGCGATCGTGCAAATGGCGCTGCGGCTCGGCGATCGCCGCGTCGCCGGGCTGATGACGCCGCGCACGCAGGTCGAATGGCTCGATCTCGCCGACGCCGCCGAGGAGAATCGCCGCAAAGTGCGCGACAGCGCCTATTCGCGCTTTCCGGTGTTCGAAGGCGGGCTCGCGCAGATCGCCGGCATCGTGCAAGTGAAGGATTTGCTGTCCTCGCTGCAGGACGGCCAGGCCTTCGATCTGCGGCGCGCGCTGCGCCCGCCGCGCTACATCCCCGAAACCGCGACCGCGCTCAAAGCGCTCGAGCTGTTCCGGCAATCGGGCGATGCGATGCTGCTGGTGGTCGACGAATTCGGCGATTTCCAGGGCATCGTCACCTTGCAGGATATTCTTCAGGCGCTGGTCGGCGATATCGCCGAGCCTGGCGAGCCGCCGAGCCCCTCCGTGCAGCGCCGCGAGGACGGCTCTTTCGTGGTCGACGGCATGATGCCGCTCGACGCGGTGAAGGACCTGACCGGCTTGACGCGGCTCGATCACGAGGAGGGCGCCGACTATCACACCCTCGGAGGCTTCATCATGGCGCGCATGCATCGCATCCCGGCGGCGGGAAACCAGGTCACGATCGAAGGCTATCGCTTCGAGGTGGTCGGCATGGATGGCCGCCGCGTCGACCGCGTGCTGATCGTGCCGCCGAAAGACGAGATCTGACGGCGCGCCCGCTTGCGCGCGGTTTAACCCAACCCCACATGGTGGCAATGAGCGATCGAACCTTGCCGAGCTTCTTCCTCTCTCATGGCTCGCCGACCCTGGCGCTCGAACCGGGCGCCGCCGGCAGGTTCTGGAAAGAGCTGGGCGAGAGCCTGCCGCGGCCCGATTCTGTGCTGTGCATCTCGGCGCATTGGATGACGGCGGCGCCGCTGCTGGGCGCGGCCGAGCAGCCCAAGACCATCCACGACTATTACGGCTTTCCGGAGCCGATGTACCGGCTGAGCTACCCGGCGCCGGGCGCGCCCGCGCTGGCGCAGCGCGCGGCCGGGCTGCTGCAGGCGGCCGGCATCGAGGCGGCGCTCGATCAACGCTATGGGCTCGACCACGGCGCCTGGGTGCCGCTGCGCTCGCTTTATCCCAAGGCCGATATGCCCGTCGCCCAGCTTTCGGTGCAGCCGCGGCGCGACGCGCGCTGGCATTATCGGCTCGGCCAGGCACTCCAGCCGCTGCGCGCCGAAGGCGTGCTCGTGCTGGCAAGCGGCGGAGCGACGCATAATCTGCGCGAGCTCGATTGGAACGGCGGACCGCCGCCGGATTGGGCCGCGGCTTTCGATGACTGGCTCGCCGATGCGCTGGCGGCGGGGCGGACCGATGAGCTGCTCGATTGGACAAGAAATGCGCCGCACGCGCTGCGCGCCCATCCGAGCCCCGAGCATTTCCTGCCGCTGTTCGTCGGCCTCGGCGCCGCGGGCGAGGGCGCGCGCGGCGAGCGTCTCTATCGCGGCTTCACCATGGGCGGCTTGAGCATGGCGGCCTACCGCTTCGCTGCGTGAGGGCTCGATATTTCACCTGATTGAGATCAAGGCGCCGGCACGTTTCGGTATAGGATGATCGGAATGCTCATCCCGACTTGGCGCTGCCAATGAAGCGATCTTCTCGCGCGATCTTCGCCGTCCTGGCTCTGGCGATCGGGCTTGCCGCGCCGGCTTCGGCGCAGCCTGGCGCCGCCCGGCCGTTTCTCTCGGGCCCCATCTGGGTCTACAACAACTGGTCGTCCTATGACGAATTGTCGGATGACGTGCCGCTGACCGAGGCGGCGGCGATGCGCGAGGTCGGCCAGGTGCTGCGCTTGCGCCGGCTCGGCGTCCACATCGACTACTACGTCATGGACGCGTTCTGGTACGACCCCAATGGCGGCTATCGCAAATGGCGCGAGGAGGGCTGGCCGAACGGCCCCGAGCATTGGCTTGGAACGCTCGATCAGAATGGAATCCTTCCCGGACTGTGGTTTTCGACCAATTCGCTCGCGCATCTTTACCCGGCGCCGCAATGGGAGAGTTCGCTGACGAAAAACCGCGGCGCGATGGCGATGTATCGGGGCGGCTTCCTCCCCGATTTCATGTCCGTCCTGCAATACTGGTACAATCGCGGCGTTCGTCTGTTCAAATTCGATTTCGCCGATCTGATCGCGGCGGCGGCGGGCGACGAGGCGAAATACACGCTGGCCGAGCTTCGCGAGCGCAACAGCGCGGCCTTGCGCGCGGCGCTGATCGATTTTCGCGCGCGCAATCCCGATGTCGTGTTGGTCGCTTTCAACGGGTTCGGCGGCGATTACGACTACACGGTCGATCCGACGCCGTTTCGCGACCCGCTCGATCTGCGCTGGCTCGATGCGTTCGATTCCGTCTATGCCGGCGATCCGCGCGCGGCGGATTTGCCCGAATTCGATTTCTGGCGGGCGATGGATATCTACAGCGATCACACCGTCCGGCGGTTTGCCGCCAATGGCGTGCCGCTCCGCCGCATCGATTCGACCTCCTTCATGGTTGGGAATACCGGCACGAATTACCAGCGCGGCACGAGCGCATGGAAAGGCATGCTGCTGCTCGAGATGGCGCGCGGCGGCTGGGTCAACACGCTGCATGGCAATCTCGAATTGCTGAGCGACAGCGACGCGCGCTGGTTCGCGCGGGCGCAGAAGCTCTACGCGCCGCTGCAGCAGGCGGGCGCGACCACGATCTTCGGCGGCGTCCCCGGCAAGGGCGAGGCCTACGGCTTCGCCTCGCAGCGCAGCGACGGCGCGCTCTATGCCGTCGTCAATCCGGCGCAAAGCATCGCGACCGTGCCGCTGCCGCCGCGCGACCGCGGGGACGATCCGCACGCGCCCGGCCGCGTGCTGTTCCATGATTCGGGCTTCGAGCCGGCGGTCGAGCCCGATTCGATTCGCCTCGGCCCCGGCCAGATGGCGATCATCGGCTTCGGCCGCTATGCCAGCGCGGTCTATGATCTGGGCGTCCAGCCCGATATCCGCATCCCGCGCGAGATCATGCCCATGGCGGCGCGGTTCGTGCCGACGCCGGAGCACAACACCGTCGAGGCGGTGGTGCTGCCGCCGCGCTCGGGTGATCTGCGCATCCTTCTGCAGCAGCGCGATTTCGAGGAAGGCGCGATCATGCGCAGCATGAGCCCCGGCACGATGGGCCGGTTCTTCGTCATCAGCGCGACCCAGGGAAAGAAGACGCTGCCCGTCCATATCCGCTACGACAAGAAGGTCTGGAGCGGTCTTTCCTGGGCTGCAGGCGAGATCCGCCATAGCGACATGGCGCCGAACCAGCCGATCCGGCTGCGTCTATCCTCGGCGGAGAGCGAGAAAGTCCGGCTCGACGGCTCGGTCTACGAGGTTCTGTACTGACTGACCGCCGCTGGAAATCCGCCGTTCGGCGCGAGCAGTCGAGGGATGAGGTTCAATTCTAGACCGTCCCCCATTTTTCCTCATCCCGAGCTGCCAGCGACGATGGTGCACCAAACCTCGTCGCCGCCCCATAGCTTCTGTCGAGGGACGCAGGCTGCTCATGCAGCGTTACATGCAAATCGCGCTGCCGCAGCCGCGGGTGGAACTGCTCAATGCGATCGGATTCGGCTGCGAGCCGTCACTGACAGATCAGAGTCGGGCCGCGGCGGGTGCAGATCACCGGCATGTTCGCGCGCAGCGCCGCAACGCCGGCGGCGCGGTTGGTCGCGCGCTGCTGCAATTCGGAATTCTGCACGACATTGGCTTGAGCCAATTCGGCGCGCGCCTCTTCCGGGCTGATGGCGTTGCGGTCCCATTGGGCGGCGATCGCCTCGCGCTTGGCGAGATAGGCGTCGAGGATGTCCATGTCGGGCCAGCCCGCCCGGGCGTAGAGATCGTGGATCGCCGGGTTGGCGCATTGCTCGGCGGCGAGACGGGTCTTGATGGCGCCCGAGGTGAGCTGACTCTCGCAGCTGGCGCGCAACCCCGTGGCCTGCTGGCTGATCGACGCCCAATCCGTCCCGGCGCAACCTGCGGCGAGGAGCGCCAGCAAAAGCGACAATCGGCCGAAGCGATGCGTCTTGCGTCTCCTTGCGAAGCGGCTCAGCCGCGCGCCGGAACTCCGCTGGTCTTCAGGAATTCCTGCAGCTCGCCCGACTCGTACATTTCGCGAACGATATCACAGCCGCCGACGAACTCGCCCTTCACATAAAGTTGTGGGATGGTCGGCCAGTTGGAGAATTGCTTGATGCCTTCGCGAATCTCGGGATCGGCGAGCACGTCGACGCCTTTGAACTTGACGCCGACGGTGGTGAGGATCTGCACGACGGCGGCCGAGAAGCCGCATTGCGGAAAGACCGGCGTGCCCTTCATGTAGAGGAGAACCGGGTTCTCGCTGATGTCGCGCTTGATGCGTTCGGTGACGGTGGCGTCGGTCATGCGGGGGTCCTTTATCGCTTAAGCTTCTCAATCCTGCGGCGGCGCGGTTTGCAGCGCCAAGGCGTGCAATTCATTGCCCATGCGGCCGCGCAGGGCGTCGTAAACCATCTGGTGCTGCTGCACGCGGCTCTTGCCCTTGAAGGCGGCGGAGATGACATAGGCCGCGTAATGATCGCCATCGCCGCGCAAATCGTCGATCCGGACCTGCGCGTCGGGCAAGCCGGCCCGGATCAGCCTTTCGATCTCACCCGCGTCGATCGCCATTCCACGCCCTTCCGTTGAGGCTTTAGCCCGCCATATAGGCGGGCAGCCAAGCCTCGTTGAGCCGCTTGAGCTCTGCTACCGATATGGCACCGGCACCCCGCAGTGTCAATTGATCGCCCCCGGTCACGCCGAGGGCCACGATCGGTACGCCAGCCATTTGCGCGTTGGCCTTAACCATCTCCGGCAAGGCGGTCGCGAGCAGGTAACGGCCCTGATCCTCGCCGAAGAGGAAGCCATGGGCGGCGAGACCTGCGGGGCATTCGATCGTGGCGCCGATCCCGCCGGCCATCGCCATTTCGGCGAGCGCAACCAGGAGCCCGCCATCCGAGAGATCGTGGCAGGCCGAGACGCAGCCGGCCTTGAGCTCGGCGCGCACGAAATCGCCATTGCGCCGCTCGGCCGCGAGATCGACCGGCGGCGGCGCGCCGTCCTCGCGGCCCAGCACCTCGCGCAGATAGAGCGAGGCGCCGAGATGGCCCTTGGTCTCGCCGATGAGCAGCAGCGTCTCGCCCGCGCGCTTCAAGGCAAGGCTCACGGATTTGGCCGCGTCGTCGAGAATGCCGACACCGCCGATCGCCGGGGTCGGCAGGATGCCTTTGCCGTTGGTCTCGTTGTAAAGCGAGACATTGCCCGAGACGACCGGGTAATCGAGCGCGAGACAGGCCTCGCGCATGCCCTCGATGCATTGAACGAACTGGGCCATGATCTCGGGCCGCTCGGGATTGCCGAAATTCATGTTGTCGGTGATGGCGAGCGGCGTCGCGCCGACCACGGTGAGGTTGCGCCAGCTCTCGGCCACGGCTTGCGCGCCGCCGCGCTTGGGATCGGCGTCGCAATAACGCGGCGTGCAATCGGTGACGAGCGCCAAGGCGCGCTTGCCGTCGGGCAGCATCACCACCGCGGCGTCGCCGCCCGGGCGCTGCACGGTGCGGCCCATGACGAGATGATCGTATTGCTCCCAGATCCAGCGCTTCGAGGCGAGATCGGGGCATGCGAGGAGGGTCTTCAAGGCCGCGATCGGCTCGCGCGCCTCGATCTCCTCCGCGCCGAGATCGCGCGGCGTTACCGCCGGAACCCAGGGCCGGTCATAGAGCGGCGCTTGGGTAACGAGCGGCTCGATCGGCATATCGGCCGCCACCGCGCCCTTCATGCGTAAGACGAGCCGGCCGGTATCAGTGACGCGGCCGATGCGCGCGAAATCCAATTCCCATTTCTCGAACACGGCGCGCGCCGTCGCTTCGCTGCCGGGTTTGAGGATCATGAGCATGCGTTCCTGGCTTTCCGACAGCATGATCTCGTAAGGCGTCATGCCTTGCTCGCGCACCGGCACGCGGTCGAGATCCAATTCGATGCCGAGCCCGCCCTTGCCGGCCATCTCGACCGAGGAGGAGGTGAGGCCCGCTGCGCCCATATCCTGGATCGCGACGATCGCGTCGCCTTCCATCAGCTCGAGGCAGGCCTCGATCAGGAGTTTTTCGGTGAAGGGATCGCCCACCTGCACGGTCGGGCGCTTTTCCTCGCTGTCATCGCTGAACTCGGCCGAGGCCATGGTCGCGCCATGGATGCCGTCGCGCCCGGTCTTGGCGCCGACATAGATGACGGGATTGCCCGGCCCCGCCGCGGCCGAATAGAAGATGCGGTTCTTGTCGGCGATGCCGACGGTCATCGCATTGACGAGGATGTTGCCGTTATAGGAGGGGTGGAAATTGCACTCGCCGCCCACGGTCGGCACGCCGACGCAATTGCCATAGCCGCCGATCCCCGCGACCACGCCGGCGACGAGATGGCGCGTCTTCGGATGATCGGGACTGCCGAAGCGCAAGGCGTTGAGATTGGCGATCGGCCGCGCGCCCATGGTGAAGACATCGCGCAGAATGCCGCCGACGCCGGTCGCCGCGCCCTGATAAGGCTCGATGAAGGAGGGGTGGTTATGGCTCTCCATCTTGAAGATGGCGGCCATGCCTTCGCCGATATCGATGACGCCGGCATTCTCGCCCGGCCCGCAAATCACGTGGGGGCCCGTGGTCGGCAGGCGCCGCAGCCATGTCTTCGAGGATTTGTAGGAGCAATGCTCGCTCCACATCACCGAGAAGATGCCGAGCTCGGTGAGATTGGGCTCGCGGCCCATGATTTTGACCGCGCGGGCATATTCCTCGGGCGAGAGGCCGAAGGAGGCGGCGAGCTCCGGGCCGACTTTTGGCTCGCTCAAGCGAGCGCCTCGACCAGGCCTTGAAAGAACCCGACGCCGTCGAGCGAGCCTTGGAGCGGATGGGTCGCGTCCTCGGGATGCGGCATCAGGCCCAGAACGGTCTTGGTCTCGTTGAAGATGCCGGCGATGGCGCGCGCCGAGCCATTGGCGTTCGCCTCGTCGCCGAGCGTGCCGTCGGGCGCGCAATAGCGGAAGGCGACGCGGCCTTCGCCTTCAAGCCGGTCGAGCGTCGCCTCATCGGCGAAGTAATTGCCGTCGTGATGCGCCACCGGCACGTCGATCACTTGACCAGTCGAATAGCGGCTCGTGAAGATCGTCTGGCTGGTCTCGACGCGCAGATGGACATTGCGGCAATGGAAGCGCAGCGTCTTGTTGGTGAGGAGCGCGCCGGGCAAGAGCCCCGCTTCGGTGATGATCTGGAAGCCGTTGCAGATGCCGAGGATCGGCGTGCCGGTGGCGGCGCGCGATTTGACCTCGCGCATGATCGGCGAATGCGCCGCCATGGCGCCGCAGCGCAGATAATCGCCATAGGCGAAGCCGCCGGGAATGACGATGAGATCGGCTTTGGGCAATTCGCTGTCGCGATGCCAGACTTTCAGAGGCGGCTTGCCCGCGGCGCGATGCAGCGCGTCATAGACATCCTGTTCGCGGTTGGAGCCGGGAAAGACAATGATGGCGGATTGCATGGGTTAGTCGACTCGCTGCAGAACCAACCTGCGCCCTTCGACAAGCTCAGGGTGAGGGACATTGTGTGCGGCTTCTTCCACCGGAAGATGCCATTGTCATTCTACCTCATGCTGAGCTTGTCGAAGCACGCAGGATTGAACTGCAGCCATCACCCGACGATCTCGACCCGGTAGCTCTCGATCACGGTGTTGGCGAGGAGCTGCTTGCACATCGCCTCGACCGCGGCACGCGCGCGCGCCTGATCGGTTTCGGCGAGGTCGAGATCGATCACCTTGCCCTGGCGCACTTCGGCGACATCTTTGAAGCCCAAGCTTCCGAGCGCACGGGCGATCGCCTTGCCCTGCGGGTCGAGCACGCCTTCCTTGGGCATGATGTAGACCCGCGCCTTCATTGCATCGTCGAGGTGCTCTTGGCGTCGCCCGGAGCGCCTTCGGGCAAAATCCCCAAGCGCCGCGCCACCTCTTGATAGGCTTCCTCGACTCGGCCGAGATCGCGGCGGAAACGGTCCTTGTCGAGCTTCTCGTTGGTCTTCACGTCCCAGAGCCGGCAATTATCGGGGCTGATCTCGTCCGCGAGCACGAGTCGCATCTGGTCATGCTCGTCATAAAGCCGGCCGAACTCCAACTTGAAATCGACCAGCCTGATGCCGATGCCGAGGAAGAGTCCCAAGAGGAAATCGTTGATCCGCAGCGCCATCTGCATGATCTCGTCGAGATCATGCGTCGTCGCCCAGCCGAAGCAGGTGATATGCTCTTCCGAGACCATCGGGTCGCCGAGCTTGTCGCTCTTGTAATAGTACTCGACGATCGAGCGCGGCAGCGCGGTGCCTTCCTCCATCCCGAGGCGCTGCGCGAGCGAGCCGGCGACGATGTTCCGAACGACCACTTCGATCGGAATTATCTCAACCTGACGAACGAGTTGCTCGCGCATGTTAAGGCGCCGCACGAAGTGAGTCGGGATTCCGATCTCGGCGAGCTTCGTCATCAAAAACTCGCTGATGCGGTTGTTGATCACGCCCTTGCCGGTGATCGTGCCGCGCTTTTGTGCGTTGAACGCGGTGGCGTCGTCCTTGAAATATTGCACGAGCGTGCCCGGCTCGGGGCCCTCGAACATCACCTTGGCCTTGCCTTCGTAGACTTGCTTGCGTCGTGTCATGGGGCGGGAACTCCCGATCTCGCGGGGTCGAGAAATCTCTATAGCAAGCGGGGTGCGGCGAGGCTAGAGCCGGGCGCGGCACTGCTCAGGACAGCGGCACGTCCCGCCACGGCGTCGGCGCCGGGCGATGCGCCGCGAACCGGAAGACCGGCTTCGCATCGCCGCGCTCGGGCGCGGGCAGCGCGATGAGGCTGCTCGACACGGTGGCAAAGCCGCGGCCGGTGTCGAAGCGCATCGCGTCGCGCGGATCCTCGCCCGGGTCGAGCCTGTCGTCGAACAGCAATTGCTCCCAGGCTTTCCACGCGCCGCGCCCGGGATCGGGCGGCGCGGCCGCGGCGAAAAGCGGGCGGTAGCGCTTGATGCGCGCCGTCTCGTCGTTGAGATCGCCAGCGGCGATCATGGAGAGGCCGGATTTCAATTGGCTCGCGGTGATCGGCAAGGTGCCGCTGGGGTCGGCATGGCGCAGCCAGAAGGCGTCGCGGTTGTCGGCGAGGATGAGGTTGAAGGTGCGATAGGCGGCGGGCTCGAGGTTTTGCAGCGCATCCGCGGCGGCGCGCGCATCGGCATGGTCGAGCGCTTCGAGCACCAGCTCGCCGCGCGAGCGCTGTCCCGGCGCGGGACCGAGCGAGCCGTGCCGGTTGAGAATTCCCGCGACCAACCCGAAATCATTGATGCCGAGCCAGGAGCCGCCGGCGAGTTCATCGCGGCCGGCCACCACCTCGGGCCGGTCGGGCCAATGCCGGCCGGGCGGCTGCCAGGGGCGGTCGATCATCTCGTCGCGATTGGCGGCGATCAGCACGGGCCAGTCATGTCCGGGCCTGCGCAAAATTACGAAGGTGCACATCGCCGTGGTTATGCGCTAATCATGGCAACAAGCAAAGGGGTGAGGCATGTCCGGATTCGAGGATCGCGAGAAAGGCTACGAACGCAAGTTCGAGCACGATCAGGAAGTCGCTTTCAAGGTACGCGCGCGGCGCAATCATCTGCTCGGCCAATGGGCGGCGGAGCAAATGGGACTTTCCGGCGCCGCCGCCGAGGCTTACGCGCGCGAGCTTGCCGACCCGGGCAAGCATCTCCATGGCGATGACGACATCGTCCGGAAAATCGCGGCGGACTTTGCCGCCAAAGCGGTGAAGCTCGACGCCGGCCGCATCCGCCTCGAGATCGAGCGCTTCACCGCGCAAGCGCGCAAGTCCTTGGGCGCGGGGTAGCTCGTTCTATCCCGGGCCGAAGACGCGCGCGAAGATCGTATCGACGTGCTTCAGGTGATAGGAATCATCGAACTGGGCGTCGATCGCCGCGGCTGAGAGGTGCTGCGAAACCTCCTTGTCGGCCTTCAACAGGCTGCGGAAATCGCCCTTGCCGTCCCAGACTTGCATGGCGCTCCGCTGCACCGCGCGATAGGCGTCCTCGCGGCTCATGCCGGCTTGCGTCAAGGCGAGCAGCACGCGCTGCGAATTGTGCAATCCGCCGAGCCTTTCCAGATTGCGCTTCATCGCCTCGGGATAGACCACGAGCTTGTCGATCACCGAGGTAAGCCGCGCCAGCGCAAAGTCGAGCGCGATCGTCGCATCGGGCGCGGTGACGCGTTCCACGGCCGAGTGCGAAATGTCGCGCTCGTGCCACAACGCGACGTTTTCGAGCGCGGGGATCACGGTCGAGCGTACAAGCCGCGCGAGCCCGGTCAGATTCTCCGACAGCACCGGGTTGCGCTTATGCGGCATGGCCGAGGAGCCCTTCTGCTCGGGCGCGAAATATTCCTCGGCCTCGCGCACCTCGGTGCGCTGCAAATGCCGAATCTCGAGCGCCAACCGCTCGACCGAGCTTGCGATCACCGCGAGGGTTGCGAAGAACGCGGCATGGCGATCGCGCGGAATAATTTGAGTCGAGACCGGCTCGGGCTTGAGGCCGAGCTTTTGCGCGACATAGTCCTCGATCGCCGGCGGCACGTTGGCGAAAGTGCCGATCGCGCCCGAGATCGCGCAGGTCGCGATCTCTTCGCGCGCCCGCTCGAGCCGCGCATGGTCGCGGGCGAATTCGGCGTAGAAGCCCGCGAGCTTGACGCCGAAGCTCGTCGGCTCGGCATGAATGCCATGGCTGCGGCCGATGGTGATGGTGTGCTTGAACTCGAAGGCGCGGCGCTTCAGCACGGTAAGGAGCGCGTCGATATCGGCAAGCAAGATGTCCGAGGCCTGCTTCAGCTGCAGCGCGAGGCAGGTATCGAGCACATCGCTCGAGGTCATGCCCTGGTGCAGGAAGCGCGAATCGGGGCCGATATGCTCGCCGAGATTGGTCAGGAAGGCGAGCACGTCGTGATGGATTTGGCGCTCGATCTCGTCGATGCGCCGGACGTCCCATTTGCCCTTGGCGCGGATCGCCTCTGCCGCCGCCTTGGGGATGATGCCCGCCGCCGCGAGCGCATCGCAGGCATGGGCCTCGATCTCGAACCAGATGCGGAACCGGTTTTCCGGCTCCCAGATGGCCGACATCGCCGGCCGGCTATAGCGGGGGATCATGGCATGGAATTAACCCAGCCCCGAACCGCACGCAAGTTTCGCCGCGGGCGGGGAAGGGCGGCCTGAAGCGGTCGCCGGACGAAGCTATTGCTGGGCTTGCTGCCGCTCGGGCGCGAAGCTGCGCTGCAGGACGAAATTGATGCGCTCGCCTCTCTCTTCGGTCTGAAAGGCCTGCACCACGCCGGCATCGTCGAGCCACACGATCTGGTGCTTGTCGCTGTCGACGAAGAATTGATGCAGCCGCATCTTCTTGCCGTCGAAATCGACCGCGGTGACGCCCGTGTTCGTCACCGCGACCGGCAGCACCTGGCCGGTCTTGCTCGACATCATGATGTCAGTGTCGAGACTTTGCGGTCCCCAGGGATTCGAAGGATGGACTTGCGGCGGCACGGCGACCTCGCCGCGCGGCGTCGAGATCACGAAGCTGTTGTCGCGCGCGGTTCCGCTGACATCGATCTTCTTGCCGTTGTCGTCGGTGTCGCTGTGGAAAGCGACGAGGCGGCCATCCTTCCACTCCTCGGTGCGGTCGGCGTCCTGGTGGAAGAGGCGAATGCCGAGCATCTTCACCGCGATATGGATTTCCGTGCGCACCTCGACATTGTCGCCCGAGCGCGAGACGGTGTTGGTGTAGGTGCCGATCTTGCCGTAGGTCGGGTGCTCGACCTCGTAGAGGAAGGTCTGGGTGCCGGCATGAGCCGAGCCGGCGGCGAAAACGCAGCCTGCGAGCACCGCCAATGCCGAAATCCCCGCGACTCGGGCCATGAAACCCCTTTCTTGGCTTCAAAATTAACCAATTCCAAGACCATCTTACAAGCGCTTGTTAAGCCGGCGTTAGGCGAGAGCCGCCGGAGCCTTGGGTTTTGCGTCGTGACAAATCCGTGAACGCGGCGTCGCCTCCCTGCAGGTGGCGCAACCAAGGGTTAAGCCTGACGCGCTAGGGTTGCCTCTATGGCCAAGCACAAACGATTGGCTGGAAAAGGCTTTCGCGGCGAAGGCTGGCACAGCTGGGTGATCGTCCTCCTGGCCATTGCCTGGTGCTCGATCTTCTATTTTGTCCGCCAGCCGCAGACCCCCTTCGCCTTCGACCTGCCCCAGGCCCAGACCAACGCTCTGCTTCCGGCCCAATCCGGCGGCTCCACGAGTCCTTGGGCGGTCTCCAACGCCTGGATGTCCGCCTATCCGACGACGCTGATCAATTGCGGCAGCGGCGGCTGGGCACGCTGCTCGAATTATTGTGATCAGAATTCGTTGATCCGCTACACCGAGTGCAACGCGCCCTGACGCGCCGGGCGCCGGTCACTCCTCGCCGATCGGATATTTCTTCTGCATCGCGCGCCCGATCTCGTACATCTCGCGGACATTGGCTGAGTCGCGCAGCGCGCGATCGCGCTCGCGCGCCGGCTTCTTCGCGACCGCGAGGTAATGCACGCGGCAATCGAATTGACGGCAGATGCGCGGACGGTAGGAGTGGATGGTGCAGCCCTGGGCGCCGAGATAGAAGCAGTCGCCGTTTTCCTTATGCGCGAGCGCCTTGGCAAGCCGGCCGCTGCGCGGATCGACCGCTTCCACGGTTTCATAGATCTCCGCCACGTCGCCGGCGGCAGGATCGAGGAAAATCCATTCCCGCCGGCAGCAGGCCTGGCACGTGCCGCAGGGAACGATGCGTTCCTTCGGATCCGTCATGCCAGAGTCTCGGGCGGAGTTGCGCGGGCGGCGGCCATCGCTAAAGCAGCCCCAGGCTCTTGAAGCTTGCATGCCGGCCGCGGCCGATGACGAGGTGGTCATGGAGGCTGATGCCGACCGCCTTCACCGCCTCGCGCACCGCGCGCGTCATTTCGATGTCGGCGCGCGAGGGCGTCACGTCACCCGAGGGATGGTTGTGCAACTGCCG
>DATEKH010000008.1:0-26982 GCA_035277525.1 Allostellaceae bacterium | reverse complement strand
CCCTCGCCGAGATTGAGCGCCTGCTTGCCGTTCCGCGTCTGCGCCACCACCTCGTCCGCCGGCACGACAAAGCCGCGCCCGTCCGACGCCGCGAGCAACAGCTTCGCGCCCGGCTTGTAAGGCAGCAGCGCGACGAGATCGTGGTCGTTGTCGAGATCGACCATCAGCCGCACCGGCTCGCCATGGCCGCGCCCGCCCGGCAGCTTGCCGATATCGAGCGTGTAGAAGCGGCCATTGCTGGCAAAGGCCAGAAGCTTCTCGGTGGTGAAGCTCTCGACCGCGAAGCGCGCCTCGTCGCCCTCCTTGTATTTGATCTCGCTAAGGTTGAGCCCGTGGCCCTTGGCCGCGCGAATCCAGCCCTTCGCCGAGCAGATCACCGTCACCGCCTCGCGCTCGACCAAAGCCTCGACCGGCACCTCGACATCGGCCGGCGCCTCGCCGATCTCGGTGCGGCGCTTGCCGAGCAGCGTTCCGGGGCCGAATTGCTTGCGGAGCGCCGCGATTTCCTCGCCGATCGCCTTCCATTGCAGCTTCTCGTCCTTGAGGAGCGCCTTCTTCTCCTTCTCCTCGATGGTCAGCGCGCCAAGCTCGCGCTTGATCTCGATCTCCTCGAGCCGCCGCAAGGCGCGCAGCCTCATATTGAGGATCGCCTCGGCCTGATTGTCGGTGAGCTTCCATTTCTTCATCATCCGCTCTTTGGCGTCGTCATAGTCGCGGATGAGCTTGATGACCTCGTCGAGATGGATATAGACGATCATCTGGCCGCGCAGAATCTCGCTGCGGCGCGCGATCTCGTCGAGGCGGAACTGCGTGCGGCGCTGCAGCACCTCCTGGCGATGATCGAGCCAGGCTTGCAGCGCCTCCTTCAGATCCATGACGCGCGGCACGCTCTGCGCGTCGAGGACGTTGAGGTTCAGCGGAATCCGCACCTCGAGCTCGGTCGCGCGGAAGAGCGATTCCATGAGGACGCCCGCCTCGACATTGCGCGATTTGGGCTCCAAGACGAGGCGCACGGTCTCGGTCGATTCGTCGCGCACATCGGCGAGGAGCGGCAGCTTCTTCTCCTCCAAGAGCGAGGCCATGCGCTCGATGAGGCGCGATTTCTGCACCTGGTAGGGGATTTCGGTGACGATCACCTGAAAGGCGCCGCGGCCCAGATCCTCGGTCTGCCAGCGCGCGCGCAAGCGGAAGCTGCCGCGGCCGGTCTTATAGGCCTCGATCACTTGGGCGCGCGGCTCGACCAGGACACCGCCCGTCGGGAAATCGGGGCCGGGGATGAGCTCGACCAGATCTTCGATCGTCGTCGCGCGCGGCCGTCGCAGCAGATTCTGCAGCGCGTCGCACAGCTCGACGATGTTGTGCGGCGGGATCGAGGTCGCCATGCCGACGGCGATGCCGGCGGCGCCATTGGCGAGAAGATTGGGGAAACGGGCCGGCAGGACGATCGGCTCGGCGCTCTCGCCGTCGTAAGTCGGGCGGAAATCGACCGAATTCTCGTCGATCTGGGCGAGAAGCTCCTCCGCAATCTCCGTCAAGCGGCTCTCGGTGTAGCGCATCGCCGCCGCGCCGTCGCCGTCCAGATTCCCGAAATTCCCCTGCCCGTCGATCAGCGGATAGCGCTGCGCGAAATCCTGCGCGAGGCGCACCAGCGCCTCGTAGACGGCAACATCGCCATGCGGGTGAAACTTGCCGATCACGTCGCCGACGACGCGCGCCGATTTCTTGTAGCCCGACTTCGGATCGAGCCGCAGCTGCCGCATCGCGTAGAGCAGCCGGCGATGAACGGGCTTCAAGCCGTCGCGCACATCGGGCAGCGAGCGCGCGACGATGGTCGAGAGCGCATAGGAGAGATAGCGCTCGCCCAAAGCTTCGGCGAAGCCGATGTCGCGCAACTCAGCCGCAGCGCTCTCGGTACTCATTGCGAATCCATAGTAAAAACTTGCCGCAGCACGTCAACATATCGCGTGCGCGCCGCCGGAATCTTGCGTCCATGCGGCGCAAGGACGCGCCGCTCGAGAAAAAAGCCCGTCAAATCGAGGCCGTCGAGAACGTCGCCGAGCAGCGGTTGCGCCGAGTCGGACTCATCGATCAAGAAAGCAGGCAGGCGCAGCATCTTCTCGCGATAAGGCGCGCCCGCGACCGCTGAGACGGCTTGGCCCGAACGCGGTGAAACATAAACCAGGTCTTGCGTCGTTCCCGTGGCCGCGCAGCGCGCGAGATCGAGCCCGAAGCCGAGCTCGGACAGCAACCCCAATTCCCACTCGACGTAAGCCAGCGCCCAGCGATGATCGTCATTGAGCGCAGCGATCAACTCGTTGAGCCCGGCGAAAGCGCGCGGATGGGGCTCGCGCTCGGGCAAGACCGCAACCGCGACGGCGCAGGCCGCAGTCAAGGCCGCAAGCCGGGCGCGATCGTCGAGGAGCCGTGCGACGCCTCCTCCGGCAACCTCGCCCGAGAGCGAGCCCAGATGGTCCGCGAGCCGCGCGCGCCAAGTGACGGCAAGGCGATTGCCGATCTGCCACTGCGCGCGCAATCGCGGCGCCTGCCCGCCGCGCAAAAGCCCGGCATGGCGGCCATGCTCGCGTGTCAGGAGATCGACGATGAGAGCGCGCTCGCCATGGCGGCGCGTCGTCAGCACCACGCCTTCGTCGGTCCATTGCATCGCTGCGGCCTACTCTGAAAAATCGAGGCCAATGGCCTCGTAATGCGTGCGATCCTCGGCCCAATCTTCGCTGACGCGAACAAAAAGAAAAAGATGCACGCGGCGACCCAGCAACCGCTCGAGCTCGGCGCGGGCGGCCTGACCGATGAGCTTGATCTGACTGCCGCCCTTGCCGAGCACGATCGCCTTTTGCCCGGCCCGCTGGACGTGGATCGTCTGGGCGATTTTCACGCTTCCGTCCGCGCGTTCCTCCCAGCTCTCGGTCTCAACCGTTGTCGCGTAGGGCAGCTCCTGGTGAAGCTGCAGGAAGATCTGCTCGCGCGTGACTTCAGCCGCGAGCAGGCGTTGCGGAAAATCCGTCAGCTGATCCTCGGGAAAAAGCCAGGCCCCTCCCGGCACCGCATCGGCGAGAAAGTCGAGCAAATCGTCCGTCCCGTCGCCGAGCGTGCTCGATATCATGAAGATGCGATCGACGTGATAGCCCGCCCGCACGGCATCGGCAATCGGCAACAGCACCTCGCGCTTGACGAGATCGATCTTGTTCAGCGCCAGCACGATCGGCCTCCCGGCGGCCACCAGCCGGTCGAGGATGGCGCGCGATTCCTCATCGAGCCCGCGCGTCGCATCGATGAGAACCACCACGAGGTCTGCATCCTCGGCACCCGCCCAGGCCGCCGCGACCATGGCCCGATCAAGGCGGCGCCGCGGCGCGAAAATCCCGGGCGTGTCGACAAAAATCAATTGAGCGTTGCCGCGCAGCGCGATCCCGAGGACGCGGCTTCGCGTCGTCTGCACCTTCGGCGTGACGATCGACAATTTCGTGCCGACGAGCCGGTTGAGCAAGGTCGACTTGCCGGCATTGGGCGCTCCGAGCAGGGCGACGTAGCCGCAGCGCTTGAGATCGCTCATATCGGGATGGCGAGCGCCGAGAGCGCGGCCGAGGCCGCAGCTGTTTCCGCTGCGCGTTTCGAGGGGCCCGACGCCGTGGCGGGATCGAGACCCTCGACGCTCACGCTCACGGTGAAGCGCCGGCGATGAGACGGGCCTTCAGCTGCGATCGTGCGGTAGATCGGCAGCGGCAAGCCCCGCGCTTGCGCCCATTCCTGCAGCGTCGTCTTCGGATCGCGTGGCGGTCCACTCAAAGCGGCAAGTCTCGGTTCCCACCGCCGTTCCACGAATTGCCTTGCGGCGGCCAATCCGCCATCAAGATAGAGCGCGGCGATCACGGCCTCGCACGCATCGGCAAGGACGCTGGCATTCTCGCGCAAACCGTTGGAGTCCTCGCCCGACGAGGTGATGAGATGCTTTCCCAGCCCGATCGCTCTCGCCACCTCTGCAAGCGCGTCGCGCCGGACAAGGTGCGTGTGGCGCCGCGTCAGCTCGCCCTCGGCTTCGGCCGGAAAGCGGTGCCACAGCATATCGGCAATGACGAGGCCGAGGACGCGATCGCCGAGGAATTCGAGCCGCTCATATCCGCGCAGCCGGCTGCGACGCCGCGCTGCGCTTGGATGAGTCAAGGCCTCGATCAAAAGGTCGGGAATCGAGAAACGATGACCCAGCGCTTCTTGAAGAAGGAGCAGTCCGCCGACGTCATCGTCCATTTCAATGGATGCCGGAAAACAGCCGGCCATAACGCACGGTGAAAGGCCATTTCCAAACCTCCCACCAATGCGCATACCCGTTCGTCGAAAAGAAGATGAACTCGGCGCGGCCTACGATATTCACCGCGGGAACGTACCCGACGCCGCTGTCGGGATCGCGGCTATCCGCGGAATCGTCGCGATTGTCGCCCATCATGAAATAGGTGTTCGGCGGCACCGTAAATACGCCCGTGTTGTCGAGCGGCCCTTCATCGCTGAGCTCGATGATATCGTGCCGGTAGCCGTTCGGAAGAACCTCCATGTAATGGACATAGGTCGAGGCCCGGCCGTTTTCATCATAAAAATAAGGCCCGAGCTTTTCGCGTTTCACCGGCTCGTCGTTGATGTAGAGGATCCCGCTCTTCATTTGAATGCGGTCGCCAGGCAAGCCGACAATCCGCTTGATGAAGTCGATGGACGGATCCCGTGGCAATTTGAAGACCACGACATCGCCGCGATGCGGCGGCCGAAAGAACAACCGGCCGGAAAAGAGCGGCAAGCCGAGGGGGAGCGAGTACCGGCTGTATCCATAGGAAAATTTCGATACGAACAGGTAATCCCCGACGAGCAAGGTCGGCACCATCGAGGCGGAAGGAATGCTGAACGGCTCATAGAAGAAAGTGCGGATGAAGATGGCAATGACGATCGCGTAGACGATGGTTTTGACGGTTTCGCCGATCCCGCCCGAGGTTCTACTGGCCATTCAAGGACGCTTTCTAAATTACGAGGGGGCTTGTATTTGAGGCAGAACCGTGTCGCTTGACGCTGACTTAGCCGCCGCCGCATTTCGAAGTCAAGGGTCGCGCCCCGACTCGGATCGAGCCGCAGGAGAGGCGGGCACCGCGCTGATCACGACGAAGGCGCTGGCAAGGGGAAGCTCGTCCGTCAACGTCACCAGAATGTCCGCAACCATCCCGACGGGCGTAATCGCCTGGAGTCGTTTGAGCGCTCCGCCCGACAGCTTTAAGGTCGGACGGCCGGACGCAAGATTGATGACGCCGAGGTCGCGCCAATAGACGCCATCGCGGAACCCGGTGCCGAGCGCCTTGGCGCAGGCTTCCTTCGCGGCATAACGTTTGGCATAGCTCGCTGCGCGGTTCGCGCGCCGTTCGGAGCGCCGCCGCTCCTCCTCGGTGAAGATGCGGTCGATGAACCGGTCACCATAGGATTCGAGCACGCGCTCGATACGCCTTACATCGATGAGGTCGCTGCCAATACCGATGATCATGCGCTGCCCGACCTACTCCGCCTTCGCCCCGAGCGAAGCATTCCGGGCGTCCCTCATCAAGGCCAGCATCTGCTTGATCGCGCCATCAAGCCCGGTGAAGATCGCCTCGCCGACGAGAAAATGCCCGATATTGAGCTCGACGATCGACGGGATCGCCGCAATCGGCCCGACCGTGTCGAAACCCAGCCCATGGCCCGCATGGCATTCGAGGTCGAGACGTTCCGCGAGGCGCGCGGCGCCGGCAATGCGGCCGAGTTCGCTCGAACGGCGAGCCCCCTCCGCCTCGCAATAAGCACCGGTGTGAAGCTCGATGACAGGCGCGCCAAGCTGCTTGGCCATCTCGATTTGGCGCTCATCGGGGTCGATGAAAAGTGACACTCTGATGCCCGCCTCGCTCAATTGGCGAATGAATTCCCGCAGACGATCGCCGCCGGCCGCGAGGTCAAGCCCTCCCTCGGTGGTGAGCTCGTTGCGTTTTTCCGGAACCAGACAAGCGGCATGCGGGCGATGCCGCCGGGCGATATCGAGCATTTCCGGAGTTGGCGCCATTTCCAGGTTGAGCGGCAAACTCACTTCGCTGACGAGGCGCGCGATGTCGCTGTCCGAAATATGGCGGCGGTCCTCCCGAAGATGCGCGGTGATTCCGTCGGCCCCGGCGCGCTCGGCGAGAATAGCGGCCCGCACCGGATCGGGATGCCGGCCACCCCGCGCATTCCGGATGGTCGCGACATGATCGATGTTGACGCCGAGGCGCAGCGGCCTCTTCTTTTCCGTCGCCAACCTAGCCTCGCGCGCGCTCGACCGAGTTGATCACGGGCGTTGCGCGCAGTGCGGCGATGATGTTCGTGAGGTGACGCAGGTTCTGGACTTCGATATCGACGAGGATTTCGAAGAAATCGAGCGAGCGGTTGGTGATCTTGAGATTGGTGATATTGCCGCCGCCTTTGCCGATTACCGTCGTCAAGCTGCCGAGGCTGCCCGGCTCGTTGTCGAGGGTGACGTTGATCCGCCCGACATGCGCGCCGGCCGAGGCATCGTCGTCCCACGCCACGTCGAGCCAGCGCTCCGGGGTTTCGGCAAAAGTCGCCAGCGTTTCGCAGTCGATCGTGTGGATCGTGACACCCTTGCCCGTGGTGACGATGCCGACGATCCGGTCGCCGGGAAGCGGGTGGCAGCAGCCAGCATAATGGAGCGCCATACCTGGAATGAGACCGCGGATCGGAACCGCGTTCTCGCCCTTTTTCCCGCGCACCGCCGCAAGCGGCACCACCTTCGCAGCGCGCGCATCGGGCTTTGGCGGGTAGAGCGCGTGTACGACCTCGCGGCCGGTATGCATCCCCTCGCCCACAGAGACGTAGAGATCGTCGAAGCTTTGAGCATTGAACGTCGGAAGAATTTCGCCCAATGATTTTTCGACGAAATCGTGACCTTCTTGACGGAATGCCTTTTGCAGAATGGCCTTGCCCAGATCGAGATATTGTTGGCGCTGCTGCGTGCGCACATATCTTCTGATGCGGGCGCGCGCCTTGCCGGTGACAACGAACCGCTCCCAGGTGGGCGACGGCGTCTGGGCCTTCGACGTGACGATATCGACCTGATCCCCGTTCGCGAGCGGCGTGCGCAACGGGACGAGCTTGCCGTTGACCTTGGCGCCGACGCAGGTATCGCCGATCTCAGAGTGAACGGCGTAGGCGAAGTCGACCGGAGTCGAGCCGCGCGGCAGCTCGATCAAATCGCCCTTCGGCGTGAAGCAGAAGACTTGATCCTGGAACATTTCGAGCTTGGTGTGCTCGAGAAATTCCTGCGGATCGGACGCGTGCTCCAAAATGTCCAAGAGCTCGCGCAGCCAACGATATTGGCGGGTTTCGGTGCGCGGCGAGGAAGATTGCTTGAAGACCCAATGGGCCGCAACGCCGAGCTCGGCAACCTCGTGCATCTCGCGCGTCCGGATCTGCAGCTCGATCCGCTGCCGCTCGGGACCGATCACCCCGGTGTGGAGCGAGCGATAATTGTTCGGCTTCGGGGTCGAGATGTAATCCTTGAAGCGGCCGGGAACCACGTGATAGTGGCTGTGAACGACGCCGAGCGCGTGATAGCACTCCTCGACCGTCTCAACCACGACGCGGAAGGCCATGATGTCGGAGAGCTGCTCGAATCCGACGTTTTTCCTCTGCATCTTCCGCCAGATCGAGTAAGGCGATTTTTCGCGCCCGGAAAGCTCGGCCTTGACCCCGCCGTCTTTGAGCGTTTCGCCCAATTCGCGCAGGATACGCGCCGCCACGTCGCCGCCTTTGTCCTTGAGGAACGCCAGGCGGGTTCGAATGCTTTCGCGAGCCTCGGGATAAAGCTCTCCGAACGCCAAATCCTCGAGCTCGTCCTGCATCTCGTGCATTCCGATGCGCTCGGCGAGCGGCGCGTAGATTTCCATCGTCTCGCGCGCCACGCGCCGGCGCTTTTCCGGGTCCTTGACGAAGCGCAGGGTGCGCATGTTGTGCAAGCGGTCGGCGAGCTTCACCAGCAGCACGCGGATGTCCTCGGACATCGCGAGCACGAGCTTCCGGAAATTCTCCGCCTGCTTCGTCTGGTCGGATTGAAGCTCGAGGCGCGACAGCTTGGTTACGCCGTCGACCAGCCGCGCGATCTCGGCACCGAACAATTTCTCGATCTCGTCCAATGTGGCGAGCGTATCCTCCACCGTGTCATGGAGGAGGCCGGTGATGATCGAAGCGCTGTCGAGCTTCATGCCCGACAGGATGCCCGCGACCTCGACCGGGTGAGAGAAATAGGGATCGCCCGAGGCGCGCAGCTGCGAGCCATGCGCTTTCATCGAGAAGACATAGGCGCGGTTGAGCGCATCCTCGTCGGCGTTCGGATCATAGGACTTGACCCGCTCCACCAGCTCGAACTGACGCATCATGACGGCGCGCCCTTCGGGCGACCCGCTCGTGGCGGGGGCGGCGGTGCGGGAAAGCAGGTCGCCGCCTTGCATTCAGTTACTCGCCGTCTTTGTCGCCCGCCTCAGCCTCGCCGCCAGGCAGCTTGGGCAGCACATCATCGCCCAACCCCTCAGCCTCATCGGCTTCCGCAAGCACGTCTTCCTGAAGCTCGGCTTCGACCGCGGCTTCCTCGATCTCGTCCTCTTCGCCTTCGCCGAGCGGCGTCAAGTCGGCCGCCCAGTTCGCCGGCGCACCGATCTCGATGTCGTGGTCCTCTTCCGGTTCGTCGATCTCGACATGCTTCTGCATGCTCTTGATGACGTTGTTCTGCAGCGTGTCGAGCGGGATCGTCTCCTCGGCGATTTCGCGCAGCGCCACGACCGGTCCCTTGTCATTGTCGCGGTCGACCGTCAGCGGCGCGCCCCCTGCGATGTCGCGCCCGCGCTGGGCCGCAAGCAGCACCAGCTCGAAGCGGTTTGGAACTTTCAAAACGCAGTCTTCGACAGTAACGCGAGCCATCTATGGCAGTCTCCAGCAAGAATATTTCAATATTCTGAATATATGGGCGGCGAACCCTTCCTGCAACAGGGTTGGCGCCGAATTCTGCGCCATTTCCGGCCGTTACGCCCTTGTTTGTTAGGGCTCGAAGGGCAGCGCGATCTGATCGGCCGGGAGCCTGGCGATAAGCATCGATACGGATTCGCCAAGGACCGGATGACGCCAGTCCGAGGCCACATCCTTAAGGGGCAGCAGGACGAAGGCCCGCTGATGGAGCCGCGGATGGGGCAGGATGAGGCCGGCTGTCCGCAGGATTTGGCCGTCATAATCGAGAATGTCGAGATCGAGCGTCCGCGCGTCATTCGGCGTTGTCCGCCGGCGCCCAAAGCCTCGCTCGATCTCTTGCAGCACCGCCAACAAGGCCGGCGGATCGAGCCGCGTCTCGACCCGCGCGACCGCATTGATGAACCAGGGTTGGTCCGAGGCCGGAACCGGTGCCGTGCGATACCAGTGCGAAAGGGCCGCCGGCTCGACCCCGGCCGATTGAAGGCGCGCCAGCGCCGCTTCGAGGGTCGCAAGCGGAGGACCGGCGGTGCTCGGCAGATTGGCGCCCAGACCCAGAAGTATCATGGCGAGGAAATTCCGACGCGACCCACAAAGAGCCGAATTTGATCGCGCAACGAGGTTGCGCACAGCATGGTGAGATCGATTTCGTCAGCCTGGATGGGATTGAGCTTCGATGGCATCGTCATCTCCCGGCCTTGACGGCACAATCGCCGCGTCGTGCGAATTCGCCCTTAACCGAGTATAGGGCGTCGTCGCGAAAGAGGCATGCTTGACGGCGCGCCGATGATGGCGGCTAATCACCGGCGCGTTTGGTTGAAATGGTGGAGTTGTCGGTATGCATTTTTATCCCGAAGAGCGGGTCGCTCTTTTCATTGACGGCGCCAATCTCTACGCGGCCGCGAGAGCTCTCGCATTCGATATCGATTACAAACGGCTACTCGAGCTGTTTGGAAGCCAGGCACGGCTCATCCGCGCGTTTTATTACACCGCGTTGATCGAGGATCAGGAATATTCGCCGCTGCGCCCGCTGGTCGATTGGCTCGACTACAACGGCTACACCATGGTGACGAAGCCGACGAAGGAATACACCGATGCGACCGGCCGGCGGAAGATCAAGGGAAACATGGACATCGAGCTTGCCATCGATGTCATGGAAATGGCCCAGTCGCTCGACCACATCGTGATTTTCTCGGGCGACGGCGATTTTCGCCGCCTCGTCGAGGCAGTGCAGCGCAAAGGCGTGCGCGTATCGGTCGTTTCGACCCTTCGTTCCTCCCCGCCGATGATCGCCGACGAGCTCCGCCGCCAAGCTGATGTTTTCATCGAATTGCAGGATCTGGCCTCGCGAATCATGCGCGCCCCGAATCATCACCGCGAACAGCAATATTCCGACAGCCACGCGTGACCTCGAGCGCAGACGAACCCGACCGAGATTGTGATTTCTGTCCTCGGCTCGTCGAGTTCCGCACCGCGCAGCGCGGCGCTCATGCCGATTGGCACAACGCGCCCGTGCCCTCCTTCGGCAGCTTGACCGCCTGGCTCTTGATCGTCGGCTTGGCACCGGGCCTCAAGGGTGCAAACCGCACCGGCAGACCCTTCACAGGCGATTTTGCCGGCGATCTGCTCTATGGCACGCTTCGCAAATACGGACTTGCGCGCGGCGACTATGCCGCCAGCGCCGATGATGGCTTGTCACTGATCGGATGTCGCATCACCAACGCCGTCCGCTGCGTCCCGCCCGAGAACAAGCCGCTGCCGGCCGAAATCGCGGCGTGCCGCGGCTTCCTGGCCGCCGAAATCGCGGCGATGAAGAATCTCACGGCGATCCTCGCCCTCGGCAGGATCGCGCATGACGCGGTGCTCGCCGCCCTGGAGCAGAAAAGGTCGGAGTTCGGCTTTCGTCACGGTGCCCTGCACCATCTCTCGCGCGGTCCGATCCTCGCCGACAGCTATCATTGCTCGCGTTACAACACGAGCACCGGCAAGCTCACCGCGGCGATGTTCGAATCGGTGTTCAAAAAGCTGCAGCGGCCGAGCGCACCCTAGCCGCTATGCGCGCGCATGATGCGTGCCCGGCTGCGCTGCCAGTCGCGCGCCTTCTCCGCTTGCCGCTTATCGGCCTTACGCTTGCCCTTGGCGACGCCGAGTTCGACCTTGGCACGCCCGCGCTCGTTGAAATAGATCGACAAGGGAACGACGGTGACGCCGTCGCGCTTGATTCCGCCCAAGAGCCGATTGATCTCGCGCCGATGGAGCAGGAGGCGGCGCGGACGGCGCGGCTCGTGGTTGAAGCGCGCCGCCGGGTACTCCGGGATATGGGCATTGACGAGAACGATCTCGTTCCCGCGCTCGGCCGCATAGGCTTCGGCAATGCTTCCGAGGCCGCGACGCAGCACTTTGACCTCGGTTCCGGTCAGCTCGATGCCCGCCTCGATCGTGTCTTCGATGAAATAGTCATGTCGCGCCCTTCGGTTGAGCGCGACGTACCGCTCGTCGCCGCGCAGCGCCATTGGGCAGGGCTCAGTTAAGGACGCCCGCGGAACGCATCGCGGCGCGCACGGCCTGTTGCGCTTGCTCGCTCGCGGCGGCGAGCGGCAGGCGAACCTCCGCCGTCGACCGCCCGATCAGCGAGCAGGCATATTTCACCGGGGCAGGACTGGTTTCGACGAAAAGCGCGTCGTGCAGCGGCGCGAGCCTGGCGTTGATCTTCATCGCCGCCGCCGCGTCGCCCTTCTGCCACGCCCCATGCATGTCGGCGCAGGCGCGCGGCGCGACATTGGCGGTGACCGATATGCACCCGTCGCCGCCCTGAGCCATGAATGCGAGCGCCGTGGCGTCCTCGCCCGACAGCATCGCGAAATCGTCCTTCACGGCGCGCCGCGTGCGCAGCGGCCGCGCCAGATCGTTGGTGGCGTCCTTCACCCCGGCGATGTTCGGAAGCTTTGCGAGCCGCGCCATCGTGGCAACCGTCATGTCGATGACGCAACGGCCGGGGATATTGTAGATGATGATGGGCAAATCGATCGCGTCGTTGATCGCCTTGTAGTGCAGATAAAGGCCTTCCTGCGTCGGCTTGTTGTAATAAGGCGTGACGATCAGCGCGGCATCCGCGCCGGCTTCCTTGGCATGCCGGGTAAGGTCGATCGCCTCCGCGGTCGAGTTGGAGCCCGTTCCGGCGATCACCGGGACGCGGCCTCGCGCAACCTCGACGCAGAGCTCGACCACGCGCTTGTGCTCGGCATGGCTCAAGGTCGGCGACTCGCCGGTCGTCCCGCACGGCACGACGCCCTGCGTGCCCTGCTCGATCTGCCAGTCGACGAAACCTTGAAACGCTTTCTCATCGAGCGCACCGCCGCGGAACGGCGTAATAAGCGCGACAAGCGACCCTTTTAGCATGGCCGGCCTCCACCAATCCTCCTTGGCGCGCCAACGATAGGCCAGGGCGTCCAGGGGGGCAACAATGGTCAACAGTAAATTAATTGTTTCGCCGCAACTTGCAGCTACGGTATCGTGCCTTTGGTCTCGCGACGCATGAAGCTGAAATTTGCTTTTATCCTTCTGACAGCGCTTTTTCTTGACTGCGTGACCGGCGCGGCTGCGCGCGCGGCGTCGCTGACCGAGAGCGACCGGCGCATCTACGCCGAAGCCTATGCCGCGGCCAAGCGGGGAGATTGGACGCGGGCCTATCGGCTGGCGGCGACGGCGCATGATCCGCTGCCCGCGACCGCCCTCCATTGGCTTCAGGACAAGGAACCGGACTCGGGCGCGAGCTTCGGCGCCATCACCTCCTTTATCGAGGCCCATCCCGATTGGCCCGCGCAAAAAGTGCTGCTCGAGCGGGCGGAAGAAGCGATCGGAACCGGAACGGACTCGCAGGTCAACGCCTGGTTCAAGCTCCATCCTCCGCGTCTGCCGGTCGCAAGGCTGCGCCAGGCCCAGATCTGGATGGAGTCCGGCCGCAAGGACGAGGCCCTTGCCCTGATCCGCAAAGCCTGGATCGAGGGCGATTTTACCGCCGTCGAAGAGAAGCTGATGCTGCAGCGCTACCGGGGCGTGCTGCGCGAGGAGGACAATGTCCGGCGTCTGGATCGCCTGCTCTGGGACGATCAGACGAAGGAAGCCAAGCGAATGCTGCGCCATGTCAGCCCCGACGAGGCGGCTCTCGGCCAGGCGCGCCTGGCGCTCGCCGAGATGAGCCCTGGGGTCGAAGGGCTGCTCGCCCGCGTGCCGGCGAATCTACGCAGCGATCCCGGACTGCTCTATGAGCGCTTGCGCTGGCGGCGCCGCAATGATCTCGACAATGACGCGGCGGACATCCTCGAGCATCCGCCCGCTGATCTCGTGCGGCCCGAGGCTTGGGCGGCGGAGCGTCTCATTCTTGCCCGCCGCGTGCTCGATGACGGTCAAAACGAGCGCGCCTACCGCCTCGCCGCGACCCATGAAGTATCGAGCGGCGCGACCTTCGCCGAGCTCGAGTTTCTCGCTGGCTGGATCGCCTTGCGCGTGCTCGACCGGCCTCAGATCGCCTACAACCATTTCGTCCGGCTTTATGACGCGGTGAAGCTGCCGATCAGCATCGCCCGTGGCGCCTATTGGGCGGCTCGCGCGGCTGAGGCGATGAAGGAAACCTCGCTGGCCGAGGCATGGTACAGCAGCGCCGCGCCCGAGATGACCACCTATTACGGTCAGCTCGCCGCCGCTCATCTCGGCGCGGTCGGGCCGGCGACGCTTTTCAAGGAGCCGACGCCAACCAAGGCTGAGGTGGCGGCATTCGAGCGCAACGAACTCGTCCAGACCGTGCGCGATCTGGCGCAGATCGGCGACGCGGACGATCTCGCGCCGTTTCTGCGCCGATTGACGGCCGAGCAGCAGACCGCGGCGGGCTTCGTTCAGGTCGCCCGGCTTGCCCATGCGGTCGACCGCCCCGATATGGCCGTGACGGCGGCCAAGCACGCAAGCTATGCGGGGGTCACGCTGCTGGACGATGGCTATCCGCTCGCGAAGCTGCCGCCCGGCGGCAACATCGAAACGCCGCTGGTGCTCGCGATGACCCGACAGGAAAGCGCCTTCGATCGCGGTGCCGTCAGCGGCGCGGGCGCGCTCGGAATGATGCAGCTGATGCCGGCGACCGCGAGCAAGATCGCCAAATCGCTGCACATCAAGTTTTCGCGCAAGCGGCTGACGCATGACGTTGCCTACAACATCACGCTCGGCCGGGCTTATCTCGATTCGCTGATCGACAATTTCTCCGGCTCCTACGTCCTCGCGGTGGCGTCATACAATGCCGGGCCGTCGCGCGTGCACCAGTGGATGCGCGATCACGGCGATCCGCGACGCAGCGATGTCGACATGATCGACTGGATCGAGCGCATCCCCCTGACCGAGACCCGCAATTACGTGCAGCGCGTCCTCGAAAACCTCCAGATCTATCGCCTTCGGCTCGACGCGCATTTGCCGGGGTTCTCGCTCGCCAGCGACCTCAAGCGTTGAGCATGGCCGCGCCCGAACTTCCGGACGCCGGCGCCGTGCGCGCGGCGGCGGCGCGGCTGCGCGGAAAGGCGGTGGTGACGCCTTTGCTGTCGTCTCCGCGCCTCGATGCAAGCCTCGACTGCCGGCTGCTCGTCAAGGCCGAGTGCCTGCAGCGGACCGGCTCGTTCAAATTTCGCGGCGCTTATAACACCCTCGCTCAGCTCGGGCCGGAGGCGCGCCGCGCCGGGGTCGTCGCCTTTTCCTCGGGCAACCATGCCCAAGGCGTCGCCGCCGCGGCAAAACTCCTCGCCATCCCGGCTCTCATCGTCATGCCGTCCGACGCTCCGGCGATCAAGGTGGCGAATACACGCTCCTACGGTGCGGAAATCGTCTTTTACGACCGCTATCGCGAAGATCGCGAGGCGCTCGGCCGGCGCTTCGCCGGCGAACGCAACGCAGCGCTGATCCCGCCCTTCGATGATGCGCGCGTTATCGCGGGCCAGGGCACGATCGGGCTGGAAATGGCGGATCAAGCCGCGGCCGAGGGAGCATCGATCGATATCGCGATCGCGAGTTGCAGCGGCGGCGGATTGATCACCGGCTGTGCGCTGGGGCTGAGCGAGGTCAATCCCGGAGCGAGGGTCGTCGCGGCCGAACCCGAGCAACTCGACGATATGCGGCGTTCGCTGCTCGCGGGCGCGCGCGTCGCCAACGATCCTGCAGCGCGCTCGATCTGCGATGCTCTGCTCGCGCCGATGCCCGGAGAGATCACCTTCGCCTTGGCGCGCCAGCTGCTCGCGGGCGGCGTGGCTGTCAGCGACGCGGAGGTACGGCACGCGATGCGCGTCGCTTTCGAGGAGTTGAAGCTCGTGCTGGAGCCGGGCGGCGCAGCGGCGCTCGCCGCGGTGCTTGCCAACAAAATCCCCGTCCGAGGCAAGACGGTCGCCGTGGTGGCGTCGGGCGGAAATGTCGATCGCGCGACCTTTGCGGCCGCGCTCGCCGATCAGTGACTGACTTCGGCGTGCGCCGCTATTTCGTCGACCTGCTCGGCGGCGCTATGCAAGCTCTCGACCGAGGCCGGTAGCTGCTTGGTGTCCGACGCGGGAACGTCGTCGCGTTCGACGCGGCGGCTATAGCCCTCGAACACCGCACCCGGCTCGATGCGCATCGAGCAATAGACGATGTCGGCGGTCACATGCGAGGAACGGCCGAGCACGACATCGACGGCAACCAACCGCCCGGACAGGGAGCCGTTGATGACCGCGTTCTCCGCTTCGACGGTACCGCTGACGGAACCGCCTTCGCCGATGGTGATCTTGGCCGCTGTCAAATTGCCGGAAAGCGCGCCGTCGACGTGAACCTCGCCCGAGCACACGACGTCGCCTTCGACTCGAAACCCGTCGCTCAAGATCGAGGGGGCAAGGCGGCGCTGCGAGGTGCCGCCGCCGTTGTTATTTGCCGCTGATTTGAACCACATTCTTGCCTGCTTCCATAAACTTCGCCGGATCGAGCGGCGTCCCGTCAACGTCAACTTCGTAATGCACGTGCGGCCCGGTGCTGCGTCCGGTACTCCCGAGCTCGCCGACTTTGGTGTGGGCGGCAACCTTCTGGCCGCGGGCAACGAGAATGCGATGGAGATGCGCGTATCTCGTGACAATTCCGTGACCGTGATCGATCTCGACCATGCGGCCATAGCCCTCGCGAGTCCCCGTGAAGACGACGGTGCCCGGACCGGTGCTGTAGACCGCGCTCTTGTACGGTGCCGCCAGATCGAGGCCAGGATGGAATGACGCCCGGTGATTAATGGGATCGATGCGGGGGCCGAAATCGCTTCTGACCTGGTATTGATCAAGCGGCGAGCGGAGCGGCAGGACCTTCGCAAGCCGCTTGAGCTCCTCCTGCCGGCTCTTCTCGAGTTCCGCCGCGCGCGGACCGCTCAGGGCGATGTAGGGGCCGCCCTGTCCCTCGGAAGCAGTCGCATTGAGGCTGCCGATCAGGCGGTCGATATCGAGACCGGTCGATGCGAGCAATCTCTCGAGCTCGGAGGATCCGGCCCGCGCATGGGGCGAGCCGGCATTGTGCTGCGGCATCGGCGCGACCACATCGGGCTCTGTGTCTTCGGCAGTCGGACCCGCGCTCTGGTTCGCCGGGCTGCGCGAGGCGGGCTCGGTCGCGACCTGCTTTTGCTGAGCGTCCTTCGCGCCCGATTGAGCGGATTGCGACGCCGCACGGCTGGTCGCCGCTTGCAATTCCATCTGCAGCTGCTGCACTCGATTCTGCAGCGTCGTCCGCGCGGACTCCGATTGCCGCAATTCCGAGCGATTCTCGTCGAGGGTCTTGGCGAGCTGAGATAAATTGCTCGATTTGCCGTTGAGCGCCTGTTCAGCCTGTTTCGCGTGGCGCTCCGCATCGTCGCGCGCCTGCTGCAAGTTTTTCGCGCGTTGGGTGATCGTGCCGAGCTCGGTGCGAAGCTTGTCGTTGTCCGCGGTGAGGGCGCCAAGCTTGTCGCGCGTCTGCTGATAATGGGCGTTGGCATCGGCAAAATTTTGATTGGCGGCCGCAAGATCGTGCTGTATCTGCGCGATTTGGGCGCGAAGCTGATCGAGGCTCGCCGAATCCTGCGAACCAGCCGTGCCGGCAGGCTGACGCGCCGCCTCGTTTTGCTGGCCCAACATTTGATGCAGGTGCGCAAAGCCGGTGGCGAGATAAACGGCGCTGCCGAGGGAACCCAGAAAAATCACAAGCACCATCGCCTGCAGCCAGCCGGGCACCGCGAGATGCCGGACGCCGCCGGAGCTCTTAATGAGAAGCTGTCGTTCGGGAAAAAGTCGTTCCCCGAAGGTCCGCAAGACGCTTGCCACTAGCCCCCCGCTACCGTTGCTCAACTCAGCGCTGCCACAGCCTCACCGAGAGACAATGCACCGCCACCGATCGCGGCCCCCTAGGGGTACCAGGCGAATGGAATGCCTCTCCATTTGCATCCGTCAGCCATTTTCTATGGCGGCTGATCTCTCGCGGTCACTGTAATGACCGCTTCCATTCACCATAAAAAACCCTACAGAGTCGTTAAAACCATGGCAAGAAATTTCGAATTCGGGCCAAAATCGCTGACAACAGCGATGAAATGCGCGCAAATAACGCATTGATCAGCGGCGATTCGTTAAGTTTCATCACGGCAACACATCGCGCGGCCGCGCCCTGTCCAATTTCCACCTTGGCAAGAATAGCGACGCTCGCTTTGATGCGAATCGCATGGAAAGCTCGCCGGCCCCGACAGCGATCGAACTAGACCGTCTCGACCTGAGCACGGCAAGCGCCATTCGGTTGCGGCCGGTTGGGCTGTTGACCGGATCGACCGCGTTGGCTGCCATGGCGAGCGGGAATGCCCTCCCGCTCGCGGGCGGCGAGACCGTCTTCACGATTGTCGAAATTCTGGCGCGAACGCCCGATGGTATTGTCGCGGCGCTCGCGCCGTTGCGCCGCGTCCAGCTCTGGGCAAGCGAGCAGAAAGAATCGGAGCGTTATCAACTCGAAACGCAGTTACGACGCCTAAGCGAGCCGCGCGAGAGTTGGGCGGGCCTGTCGCTCGACCGCCCCCGCGTAATGGGAATCGTCAACGTCACCCCCGACAGTTTTTATACGGGGAACGCCGCCGATCCGGAGACGGCTATCGCGCTCGGCCGCGCCATGCTCGCGGCCGGGGCCGATATCCTCGACATCGGTGGCGAGTCGACCCGCCCCGGCGCTGCCGCAGTGCCCGTGGAAGAGGAGATGGCCCGTCTCGAACCCGTCATCCGGGCGCTCGCCAATCTTGGCGCCGTCATTTCCGTCGACACGCGCAAGGCGCCGGTCATGGCTGCCGCCCTGTCGTGGGGAGCGAGCGCGGTTAACGACGTGTCGGCGCTCGAAGGCGCCGGAAGCCTCGAGATCGCGGCTCGAACCGGTGCGTCCGTGGTCCTGATGCATATGCAAGGCGACCCCGCCACCATGCAGCGCGCGCCGTGTTACGAGCTCGCCTCGCTCGATGTCGCGGATTATCTCGGACGGCGGATTGCCATCTGCGTCGAGGCCGGAATCGAGCCCCATCGCATCGTGGTGGATCCTGGCTTCGGCTTCGGCAAGACGGTCGCGCACAATCTCGAATTGCTAAACCGGCTGTCGCTCCTGCATGGACTCGGCTGCGGCGTGCTCGTCGGCTTGTCGCGAAAATCGACGATCGGCCGCTTGAGCGGAGCTCCGGTCGAGGCGCGCCTGCCCGGATCGATCGCCAGCGCGCTCCATGCGCTGAGCCAGGGCGCGCAAATTTTCCGCGTTCACGACGTCGCCGAGACGCGCCAAGCCATTGCCGTGTGGCAGGGGATCGCGGCCGGTGCTTGAGTCTGGGAGGTTGCTCTACGGACGGCGCCGCTCGAGCAGAACGCCGACGCTTTCCGTCTCGGGATAGACATCGAGCTTTTCGACCACGATGCGCACCGATGACACGCGTGGATCGGCGAGGCATAAGGTCGCGATGCGGTCGGCGAGGGTCTCGACCAGGTTGATGTGCCCAGCCTCGGCGATCGACTTGATGCCAGCGACAATGGTTTCGTAATTGACCGCCTCGGCGAAGTCGTCCTTGCCCGAGATCGCCTCGGACACGGCGAGCTCGGCATTGACGCGAACGCGGCGCCTTAAACCTTTCTCGCGCGGGTAAATACCAATGCTGCAGGGGACGACAAGATCGCGCACGAAAACGCGGTACCGCTCGGCCTCGCCGTCGCGCAAGTGACTTTCCGGACGCGCGATCGTCCACTCCTTGCTCATCGCGCGGAGCATGCCTCAGCGCCATGCGCGGCGCAATGGGCCGCGCCGATGCGCACCCGCGAAGGAAACGCCGCGGCGGGCCTTGCTTATCGGTCTAGGAGGCGGCGGTCATCCGATTGACGAGCGTGCCGCAATACTGGACCTCGATCTTGACTTCGTCGCCCGGCTTGAGGAACTCGCCGCTCTCGCCCCGGCCCGCGCCGACGCCCGCCGGCGTGCCCGTCGCGATGACGTCGCCGGGCCGAAGCGTCAATTGGTGGCTCAGCGCCGCGATCTGCTCGGCGATGCTGTGGATCATGTTCTTCGAGTTCGAATCCTGCTTCAGTACGTCATTCACCCAGAGCTTGACGCTCATGTCATTGGGATCCGGAACGAAGGCCGCGGGCGTGAACCACGGGCCCATCGGCGCGGCGTCGTCGAAGCATTTCTGTCCGAGCCAGTCCATGAACATCGCCGTGCCGGCGCGGTCTTGCTGCGTGCCGAGATCGCGGGCCGAGAGATCGTTGACGCAGAGATATCCGGCGACAACCTCGAAGGCACGCTCGACCGGAACGTTACGCGCGGGCTTGCCGATGACGACGCCGATCTCCGCCTCCCAGTCGAGCTTTTGCGACTGCGGCGGCATGCGCACATTGGCTCCCGGCCCGACGATCGAATGCGGGCCGGTCTTGATGAAGAACCACGGGTTCTTCGCTTTGGTGGGCGGAGGCGATTCTTTTCCGGTCAAGCGCTTTTGGCGCTCGTTCATTTCCTTCATGTGATCCCAATAATTGGCGCCCGCGCAATAGATCGCCCCGGGATAGAGAATCGGCGCCAAGAGCGCGACCTCGTTGAGTGGCCTGCCATCGGTGGCCTTCGCCCGCGCTGCCGCCGCCATCAGGCGCGGATGAACCTCGGCCCAGGATTGCAGCAGGCCCAGCACCGAGGAGGAATCGATCCCCGGCGCGCCTTCGAGAAGCGGCGTCGCCGGAAGAACGCGCTCATTCACCAGGACCCCGGCGCGCGCGACGCCGCCCTGATCGCGATAGCTCAAGAGACGATATTCAGTGGTCACGTCGCTCCTCCCCTTAGATGGCAAGGCCGATCTTAGAACGAAGGCCTCGCCCAGGCGAATTGAAAAACCGGCGGCTCACCGCCGGCTGCCGGGTATGCGCAAGAAAGAACCGATCAGAAGATTGCCGAGCGCCGCGGTCGCAAAGGCGACGATGAGCGTCGCGTAAAGCTCGGGTATGCGGAATTGCGCGTAGTATTGCATGATGAGAAAGCCGAGGCCGCGATTGGACATTTTGATCTCGGCCAGAAGGCAACCGATGATCGCCACTCCCAATCCCAGCTTCAGCCCGGTCGCGATCGGCAGCACCAGCGAGGGAAGATAGATTTTCCGGATCGTCTGAGCGAAGCCGAGATTGAAGCTGCGGCCGACGCGCAAAAGCACGGGATCGATCTGTCGCACGCCGGTCGCGACCGAGAGCGCCATGGGAAAGAAGCAAGACAGCGAGCCCATCGCGATCTTCGAACCGGCATCGACACCAAACAGCACGAGCAGGATCGGCAGGAACACGATCTTGGGGGTCGGCGCGAGATAATGAAGATAGGGCTCGAACGCCTTGCCGGCGAAGCGGCTCGCGCCGAGTGCCAGACCGGTCGCGAGCCCCGCGCTCACGCCGATCGCCAGAGACGCGAGAACCTCGAGCAGCGTGAATTCGAAATTGTAATAGAAATCCAAGCTCGCCATCAGCTTGCCGAGCGATGCAAAGACCCTAAAGGATGATGGGACCACGCCTTGATAGAGGAGTCCCGACGCCGCGAGCGTCTCCCAGGCCGCCCAAACGCAGAGCAGCGTCGCCAGACGAATGGCCATGGTCGGCGATGCGCGGCGCGGCGCCAACGCGCGCGGCATTACTTCGGTCTGATCCATCGCTCGAGCTTTTCGGTCAGATAAAAGAAGCAGACGCTCGTCAGCACGACGAAGAAGATGGCGCCGAATTCCATCGGGATTTCCCAACGTTGTGCCAGATCGTCGATGAGCTCGCCCAGCCCGCCGAAATTGATGAGGAATTCGACGCCGACGACGCTGATGAGCGCATAGATCAGGCCGAGGCGCACGCCGTTGCAAATGGTCGGGATCGCCGCCGGCAACATGATCTTCCAGAAAATCTGCGACTGGGTGAGATCGAAGCTTCGCCCGACATCGATGTGGACACGCCTGATTCCGTCGAGCCCCTCTTTCGTCTTGAGCACGACGGCGGGCAAACCCGTGAGAAAGCCCATGACGATGATGGTGCCGGCGTTGCGTCCAAAGACCACGAGGAAGAGCGGATAGATCAGCACCAAGGGAGCAGCGGCGAAGGTCGCCACCCAGCTCTCATAGGCCCTGCCCGCCCAGCGTCTCGAATGGAGCCACCAGCCGAACGGCGTGCCGATGAGAACGGCGAGCCCTGCCGCGGCGAAAGCCTCGGCGAAGGTCTGGAGAAATCGCCCAATCAGGCCTTCGTCTTCGATCAGTGGCGGAAAGCTCGCGGCGATCGTCGCGGGGGCGGGCGCGATCAATTCGCTGACCCAACCCACCGCGACCGCCGCCTGCCACAAGAGGAGCAGCGCCAATAGCGCCGCAAAGCCCGCCAGCGGCGCCGGCAAGCCCTTGCGGTGCGAGCGCGCGGCCGTTGGCGATGTCAGGGTGCGGGCTTCCATACGATATCGAACACGCCCTTGACGTCGGCTTCTTTCATCGGCTTGGGGAGACGCTTGGCGGCATAGGCTTCGTCGAGCACGCGTTGGATCCCGCTGACGTGATAGGGATCGTTGGCCGCCTTCGTCATGAATTGCTTGACGGTCGTCTCGGCGATGTCATGCGGAATGTTGTTGTCCTCGGCGAGATAGTCGATCGCCTTGGGATCGGAATAGGCCCATTGGTAGGACTTGTAATAGGCCTTCATGAAACGCACGACGGCATCCCGCTTCTGGTTGAGCGTGTTGAGATTGACGACGTTGACGCGGATCGTTTCGCTGCGCACGTTCGGCGAATCATTGGCGCGCGCGACGACGACGATCGTCCCCTCGCGAATATCCTTGACGCCGAACGGCGCGGCCGCCCAGCCCGCGTCGAGCTGTCCCGACATGACTTGCGTGAAAGTAGCCGGCATCCCGCCCGCGGGTGTCGGCTTCGCGTCGACGCCTTGCTCCTTGAGCAGGGTCAGCAGCGACAAATTGCTCGACGAACCGGGCGCCGAAAACGCGATGGTTTTGCCTTTCAGATCCTTCAAGGTTTTGATGCCGCTTGCGGCCTTCGCATACCAATAGAGATCGGCGGAGCCGGTCGATTCCGCCGAGATGATGCGCACCGGCGCGCCTTTGACGTAGGCCGACAGAATTCCGAGCGTGCCCGTGGCAACGGCAAGATCGACGCTGCCCGAGACCACCGCGGTCTCGGTGGTTGCGCCGCCTTCGGTGTAGGTGATGGCAAGATCGATTCCCTGCTCCTTGAAGAAGCCTTGCCGAACGCCGTAGGAGCAGAACGACGTGTCCCACGCGCCCTTTTGCGGAACAGCCAGCTTCAGCGTTTCGGCCTTGGGGCTCGCCGCGGTCGCGGCGAGGACAAGAACGGATAGAGCCAGCGCCTTGTACATTCTTCTTCCTCCCTCAGTGATGGCTTGGGCGCCGCAGCGGCGCCGATTCACTTTCGCTCAAACCTTGCGATGCCTCCTCGCGGAGATCGCTCCAGATGCTCGCGACATATTGGCCGAATGCGGCCGAGCTCACGATCTCCGATGTGCGCGGCCGTGGCAGATCGATCGCGACGATCCGCTTGACCCGTCCAGGCCGAAAGGTCATGACGACCACGCGGTCGGACAGTTGCACCGCTTCGGCGATGTTGTGGGTGATCAGCAATGTCGTCTGCCGCAGCGCCTGCTGGATCTGCAACAGCTTGTCGCCCAAGAGCAGCCGCGTCTGCTCGTCGAGCGCGGCGAAAGGCTCGTCCATCAGGAGAATGCGCGGCTCGAAGGCGAGCGTGCGCGCGATTGCCGTGCGCTGCCGCATGCCGCCCGACATCTCCGCCGGATAGCGGTTCTCGAACCCATCGAGACCCACGAGCCGGATCAAGTCCCGGGCGCGCGCGTAGCGCTCCGCCTTGCCGACGCCCGCCGTCTCGAGCGGAAACGCGACGTTGTCGAGCGTGGTGCGCCAAGGAAAGGTGGATTCCTCCTGAAACACCATGCCGATCGCGCGATGCGAGCCGGCGATGGCATGGCCATCGACCAGCACGCGGCCGTCATAGCCGCCGAGCAATCCGCCGACGATGTTGAAGAGCGTCGACTTTCCGCAACCGGAGGGGCCGATCAGCGTGAGGAACTCGCCCTGCCGGACGGAGAACGACACCTGCTCGAGCGCGATGATCGGCCCGTCGGCGGTTTCGAACCGCTTCGTGACCCCTTCGATCGCCAGCGCCGCTGCGTCCACGGCCTCGCCGTCTCCCGCCACGCGCAACGCGGCATCGGCACGCATGGCGACGCCTCAGGCTCAGGCCCGCGTGCCTCTCGGCACATTCGCGGCAACGCCGGCATCGTAGCCGCCGGCGACGCGCACATCGACGACGGCGACCTTGCCGGCATCGACGGCGGCGATCGCTTCCTTGAGCTTGCCGTCGAGATCGGCGAGCTTTTCGACCGGACCGATGCCGACTGCGCCCTGGGCGCGCGCGATCGCGGCGAGATCGATATCCGGGCCGATCACCTGCTGGCCGATCCATTTATTGGCCGGCGGCCGGTCGCGCTCTTTGGCAACACGCTCTTGATGCAACTCGTCGTTATAGAAAGAGCGGTTGTTGCAAATCACCATCAGCAGCGGGATCCGATAGTGAACCGCGGTCCAGATCGCTGAATTGCCCATCATGAAATCGCCATCGCCGACCACGGCGATCGGCAAGCGCCCGCTATCGCGCAACGCAAGCGCCATGCCGACGGACGTCCCCGGCCCCGAGCCGACGCCGCCACCGCCATCCGTACCGAGTGTGTCGAGCGGATCGTGGACCGGCCAGAAATGGCCATGCCATGACAGAGAATGGCGCACCAAGCTGGTCTTACGCCCCTCGGTCAAGCGGCGCAGCGAGATCGCGATATGGGGAACATAGATGGTCGGCCCCTCGAGGTTCGGCACGGCCGGCGGCGTGTGCGGCTTGCGCCCCGGCCATGCCGGCGATTTGCGCACGCCGAGCTTTTTGACGGCGCCGAGAAGGGCCGATACCGTCGGATCGGCCTCGGCCATGAGATAGAGATCGCAGGGCGGCAGGATGTGATACTCCATGCCGAACCCGTTATGCGAATACTGATCGACCGAGACGCGGATGACAGTCGAGCGCGGCTTTTGATCGCCCCAGGCGCCGAGCAGCAAGCCACCGAGATCGGTCCAATCGAGCGACAGCACGACATCCGCCTGACGCAGCAATTCCGCGGCCGCATTCGAGTGATTGCCGATCGGCGGCACGCCGGTGAGCGGATGGTCCGACGGAAAAGCCGCGCCATGCTTCATCTCGGTGAGCACGACGGCGCCTAGCGCCTCTGCCAAGGCCACGCGCTCGTCCCAGCCTTGCTGGCTGCGCGAGAACCGCCCCATGAGGATGAGCGGACGCTCGGCCTGGTGCAGCAGCTGCGCCACCTGCTCCGTCTGCTGCTGCGAGGGCGCAACGCGCGCGGGCGAGGGAAAGCGCTTGGTATCCGGCAGCGGCGGCAAGGCCTCGATCCGCTGCTCCTGCAGCCCGGCATCGAAGCAGATATAGGTGGGGCCAAAGGGCGCGGTGGTCGCGATCTGCTTGGCGCGCAGCATGGCTTCGGGGATGGCACCGACCGAGGCGGGCTGGTCATCCCATTTGATGAAGTTGCGAATGAGCTGGCCCTGGTCCTTGGTCGTATGAATCCAGTCGATCCACGGACGGCGCTTGGTCGCGTCGACCGGGCCGGTCGCGCCGAAGAGCAACAGCGGCACGCGATCCATCCAGGCGTTGAACACCGCCATCGAGCCGTGCAGCAGGCCGACATTGCTGTGGACGATCGCGCCCATCGGCTTGTTGGTGACCTTGGCCCAGCCATGGGCGAGCGCGACCGCCGATTCCTCGTGCAAACAGAGCAGCATTTGCGGCCGCTCATTGCCCAGGCGGTTGACGAGGCTGTCATGGAGCCCGCGATAGCTCGCGCCGGGATTGAGCGCGACATAGGGAATCTCGAGCGCGCGCATCATATCGGCGGCGACGTCGCTGCCCCAAAGGCTCTTGCCTTCGGACGGCAACGGCCGCTCGATCCCTTGCGGCTCGTTGGAAAAATTTCGTCCTGAATCGGCGCTCGACATAGTCCCTCCCAAAACGTGATAGCCGCGTTATACACGCCAGCGGAACGGCGATAGCGTCCGCCGTCGGAACAATTGAATTCGGCAGGCTTACTCCGCCGGCTCGGTTTGCTTGATCTTGACCTCGGCGACACCCTCGGGCGCTGCGCCAACCCAAGGATGCTCGGAGCAATCGAACACCACGCCGTCCGGCCCGCGGAACTTCGTCTCGAAGAACACGCCGCCCATGCTCGGATCGGGCTTCATGAAGCAGGGCGCGCCCATGCCTTCGAGCTTCTCGGCACAGGCCGGCAGATCGTCGACCAGGACGCCGAAATGATGGATGCCGACATAGTCGAGGCCGCGGCCCAACTGATCGACGTTCTTGAATTTGAGCACGGCGAGATTAAGCGTGCCGTCGCTCAAGTAGATGCCCCAGGCGATACCGCCCGGATCATCGGGATCGCCGGTACGGCCTACCTCCTTGAAATCGAATGCCTTCTTGTAGAACTCCGCGGTCTTGACCGGATCATTCGTTGCCAAGGCGATGTGTCGGATCTTGGCCATGCCGCCTCCTCCGCTGCGGTTGCTTTGGCGCTAGGTGTAGCACGCGCGCCAAGGCTCAGGAAGCCTGACGGCGGACGAAGGCGGTGATGGCCTCGACCGCCGCGATCGCCGCCGGAGATTGCGGATCGCGCGCGATGAAGGCGTGCGGCTGGCCGACGAATTTCTGCAATTCGATGGCGCCGCCGGCCTTGCGGTAGGACGCGGCGAAGCGGTCGGCCATGTCGGGCGTAACGTTGTCGTCCTTCGTGCCCTGCAGGAGCAAGGCCGGCGGCAGATGATCGCTTTCGCCGCGATCGAGAATGAGCTGGGGATTGGCGTCGGCCATTGCTGCCTCGTCGGGCCAATAGGCTTGGTGCGCTTGGACGAGCCGGGCATTGCCATTCGCCTGCACCATGCGATAGCGCGCGAGCGGATCGACGATCGCCCAGCACAGCACGATAAACGCGAGGCTGGCGTCGAGATCGGGGTTTGACAGCGGAACCACGCCGTAGCGCGGATCGCGCGGCCGCATCGCCGAGAGCATGATCTGGTGCCCGCCGCTCGACGTGCCGAGCCCGCCGATGAGGTCGGCGCGAAGCCTGAATTCGCGCGCGCGATGCTTGAGCCAGCGCAGCGCGAAATTGACATCGCAGATCGAGGCCGGATATTTCGCTTCGGGCGGCATGCGAAAGTCGATCGCCATCACCACGGCACCGCTCCTCGCCAGCGGCAGATGAATGTCTTTGTTGGTCAGCCGATCATTTTGAGTCCAGGCGCCGCCATGGACCTCGACAACCCCCGGAAAGGGCCCCGAGCCGC
>DATEKH010000007.1:0-2895 GCA_035277525.1 Allostellaceae bacterium | reverse complement strand
CCGAGGGCGCGGCTTTTTCGTTTGCCGCCCCCGGGCAAAACCGCTATCCCGGCGCCATGACCGACACGACCCATCGCGCGCTCCTGCCGCAAGGCTTGCGCGATCTCCTGCCGCCCGCGGCCGCGGCCGAGGCCGGCATGGTCGCGCGGCTCGTCGCGGTGCTGGCGAGCCACGGCTATGAGCATGTGCAGCCGCCGCTCATGGAGTTCGAGGAGAATCTCCTCTCGGGCGCGGGCGCCGCCATGGCGCATGAGACGTTCCGCCTGATGGATCCGATCTCGCAGCGGATGATCGGGCTGCGCGCGGATATGACGCCGCAGGTCGCGCGCATCGCCGCGGCGCGGCTCGCCCACGCGCCGCGGCCGCTGCGCCTGTGCTATGCGGGCCAGGTGCTGCGCGTGCGCGGCAGCGACATCCGGCCCGAGCGTCAGGTCGGCCAGGTCGGCGCCGAGCTCATCGGCAGCGCTGAGACGGCCGCCGATATCGAGGCCGTCTCGGTCGCCGCCGAAGCCTTGAGCGGGCTCGGCGTCGAGGGGCTGTCGATCGACCTGACCTTGCCGACTCTCGTGCCGGCGCTTGCCCGCGGCGCTTCGCTCGATGCGGATAAAGGCGAAGCGCTGCGGCGCGCGCTCGATCACAAGGATGCGGCGGCGGTTGCGGCCTCGGCGGGCAAGGCCGCCGCGATCCTGACCAAGCTCCTCGCCGCTGCCGGCCCGGCGAAGACCGCGCTCGACGCCATCGCCGCGCTCGACCTGCCCAAGGAAGCGGCGGCCGAGCGCGCGCGTCTCGTCGCCGTCGCCAAGCATTTGACGCAAATCATGCCGAGCGTCGCGATCACGATCGATCCGGTCGAGAATCGCGGCTTCGAATATCATACCGGCGTGAGTTTTTCGTTCTTCGCGCGCGGCGTCGGCAGCGAGCTGGGGCGCGGCGGACGCTACCGCACCGGCGGCGAGAACGGCGAAGGACGCGGCGAGGACGCGACCGGCTTCACGCTCTATACCGATACGGTGCTCGAGGCGATGCCGCCGCATCGCGCGGCGCCCCGTCTCTATGTTCCGGCGGGCAGCGATGCCACGGCCGCGGCGCGCTGGCGCAGCCAGGGTTATGTCACGGTGGCGGGCTTGGCGCCGGTGAAGAATGTCGAGGCCGAAGCGCGCCGCCTCGGCTGCAACCATGTTCTCGCGGGCGAGAAGATCGTCACGGTGTGAAAAGGTGACCGCACAAGCACATATATTTTCTCCGTCACCCCGGCGCCCTTCGACGAGCTCAGAGGCGGGGTCCAGGGCCGATAGGTTGGAGAAAAACGCCAAACACGTCATTGCGAGGAGGCCGACGGCCGACGAAGCAATCCATAAAAGGCTAGATTTGTGTGGCTTTTCTGGATCGCCACGGCCGCTCCGCGGCCTCGCGATGACGATTACGAGACGGGATTGACTCATGGCCAATGTTGCGGTGATCGGCGCCCAGTGGGGCGATGAAGGCAAGGGAAAGATCGTCGATTGGCTGTCGCAGCGCGCCGATGTCGTGGTGCGCTTTCAAGGCGGGCACAATGCCGGCCACACCCTGGTCATCGACGGGGTCGAGTTCCGCTTGAGCCTTCTGCCCTCGGGCATCGTGCGCCCCGGCAAGCTCTCGATCATCGGCAGCGGCGTCGTGGTCGATCCCTGGGCGCTGCTCAAGGAGATCGACGCCATCCGGCAGAAAGGCGTCACGGTATCGCCGGACAATCTGAAGCTTGCGGAGAATGCGACCCTGATCCTGCCCTCGCACGGGCAAATCGATCGCACGCGCGAGGAGGCGCGGGGCGCCAGCAAGATCGGCACCACGGGACGCGGTATCGGCCCGGCCTATGAGGACAAGGTGGGACGGCGTGCGATCCGCTTTTGCGATCTCGCCGATCCCGCGAGCCTGCCCGAGAAGCTCGATCAGCTCTTGCTGCATCACAATGCGCTGCTGCGCGGCCTCGGCGCCCCCGAGATCGAGCGCGCGCCCTTGCTCGCCTCGCTCATCGAGATCGCGCCCAAGGTCCTACCCTTCGCCGAGCCGGTGTGGCGGCTCTTGGACGAGGCGAAGCGCGCGGGCCGGCGCGTGCTGTTCGAGGGCGCGCAAGGCATCATGCTCGATGTCGATCACGGCACTTATCCGTTCGTTACCTCCTCGCACACCCATCCGGGCGAGGCGGCCTCGGGCGCGGGGCTGGGGCCCGCCGCGGTCGGCTATGTGCTCGGCATCACCAAGGCCTACACGACGCGGGTCGGCTCGGGCCCGTTTCCGACCGAGCTCACCGACGAGACCGGTGAATTGCTGGGCCAGCGCGGCAAGGAATTCGGCGTCGTCACCGGCCGCAAGCGGCGCTGCGGCTGGTTCGACGCGGTGATGGTCCGACAGGCGGTGAAAGTCGCGGGCATCAACGGCCTCGCCTTGACCAAGCTCGACGTCCTGGACGGGTTCAAGGAGATCAAAGTCTGCACCGGCTATCGGCTGGGCAATCAGATCCTCGATCGCTTGCCGGCGGGCGCGGCGCAGCAACGGGCGGTCGAGCCGATCTATGAGACGGTCGAGGGCTGGAGCGAGAACACGCGCGGCGCACGCTCCTGGGCGCAGCTTCCGGCGCTGGCGATCAAATATATCCGCCGCATCGAAGAGCTGATCGAGGCGCCGGTCGCGCTGTTCTCGACCAGCCCCGAGCGCGACGACACCGTGCTGGTGCACGACCCCTTCGCGGATTGAGCGGTGTTCGCTGAGCCGCATTCGGAGGCGGCACGCGATCGAATAACCCTCTCCCCGCCTCGCTGTATGGACCGGGGAGATACTGGACAGGTGTTCGGGGACATAGTGGACACAATCTATCTGGCATTTTCGACCTTGGATGGGGGCGAAGGTGCCGTGGTT
>DATEKH010000006.1:0-6019 GCA_035277525.1 Allostellaceae bacterium | reverse complement strand
AGGCCGAAAGGCCAATGCTGTGGCCGGGGGAGCGGGATCGGAGAAAGATGCGACGGCTCATTCGGACATGTTGCCTGATGCTGGCGGGAGGCCTCGCGCTGGCACCCTACGCCCGCGCGCAGGATGCCCTGAACCTCCTGCGCGACGCGGAGATCGAGACGACGCTCAAGACCTTCGCCACGCCGGTGTTCAAGGCGGCGGGGCTCGATCCCCAAGCGATCCATATCTATATCGTCAACGATCCGACGCTCAACTCTTTCGTCGCCGGCGGCCAGAATATCTTCATGAACACCGGCACGATCCTGCGCGCGACCTCGCCCAATCAGCTGGTCGGGATCATGGCCCACGAAACCGGCCACATCGCCGGCGGCCATCTCGTGCGCTCGACCCAGATGATGAAGAACGCGATGATCGAGAGCATCATCGGCATGGTGCTGGGCGGCGCCGCGGCCGTCACCGCGCATGGCAATGGCGGCGCGGGCGCGATCATCGCGGGCGAGAGCGTCGGCCAGCGCGCCTTCCTGCAGAACTCGATCACGATCGAGGCCTCAGCCGACCAGGCGGCGCTGCGTTTCCTCGACCGCTCGCACCAATCCGCGCGCGGGCTGTTGGAGTTCTTCCAGATTCTGCAGCAGGAGGAATTCCTCACCGCGCAGCACCAGGACCCCTACCTGCAAAACCATCCGCTGACCGAAGAGCGCGTCAATTACGTGCGCGAGCATGTCGAGCATTCGCAATGGTCGAACGCCAAGGATCCGCAGGAATGGATCACCGCGGATAATCTGATGAAGGCGAAGCTCGACGCGTTCCTGTCGGATCCGCAAACGGTGCTCGAGCGCTACAAGGCCGACGATCCCTCGCCGGTTGCGCGCTACGCCCGCGCCATCGGCTATTACCGCATCCCCGATCTCGGCCACGCGATTCCCCTGATCGACGGCCTCATCAAAGAGTTCCCGACCAATCCCTATTACGAGGAGCTAAAAGGCCAGATGCTGTTCGAGAATGGCCGTGTCGCAGAGGCCGTTGCGCCCTATCGGCGCGCGGTGCAGCTCGTGCCCAACCAGCCGCTCTTCAACATCGAGCTGGCGCAGGTGCAGCTCGAAACCAACGATCCGAAATACCTCCAGCCGGCGAAGGACGAGCTCAACATCGCGCTCAACGCCGAGAGCGACAACGGCCAGGCCTGGCGCTTCCTCGCCATCGCCTATGGCCGCGGCGGCAATGAGGGCATGGCCTCGCTCGCGCTCGCCGAGCAGAACATGGCCGAAGGCAATTACCGCGAGGCCGGCATGCAGGCGCAGCGCGCGCAGAAGCTGCTTCCGCCGGGTGCGCAACGCCAGCGCGCGCAGGATCTGGGCCAGGACGCCAAGCGCCAGCAGGCTCAGAGCCAGTAATGCCAGGCCCTGGTTCCATCGTCCTCGCCGGCGCACTGGCCGCGCTCGCGGCGATCGCGGCGCCTGCGGCGGGCGCCGACGAGGCGTTCACGCCGCGGCAGAAATCAGCCATCGACCGGGCGATTCACGATTATCTCGTCAACCACCCCGAGGCGGTGCTCGACGCGCTCAAAGCCGCCCAGCAGAAGAGCGACGAGCAAGCGGCCGCAGACGCGCGCCGCGTCATCGCGGAGCGGCGCCAGGAGCTCGTCGCCGATCCCGACGATCTGGTGCAAGGCGATCCCAAGGGCGATGCGACCATCGTCGAGTTCTTCGATTACCGCTGCCCTTATTGCAAGGAGATCGAGCCGACGCTCGATGCGCTGCTCCTCGAGGACAGGCGGCTGCGCATCGTCTACAAGGAATTTCCGATCCTTGGCGAGGCCTCGATCTACGCCGCGCGCGCTGCGCTCGCCTCGCGCAGCCAGGGCAAATATCCGGCGTTTCACCGCGCCATGATGGCGCAGAAGGGCAACATCACCGATGAGACGGTGCTGAAGGTCGCGGCCTCGGTCGGGCTCGATCTCAAGAAGCTCAAAGCGGAGATGGACGCGCCGGCGATCGACCGTATCATCAAGGGGAATTACGCGCTGGCCGAGGCACTGCACATCCAGGGCACGCCCGGCCTCATTGTCGGCGATGAGATGATCCCGGGCGCGGTCGATCCCGACACCTTGCGCAAGGACATCGCCGCCGCGCGCAAGGGGAGCTGAGTCTCGCTCACTTCCAGCGCAAGTCGCTGACCTCGAAGCCCATGGGCGTGAAGCGGCTCGATTGCGCGACCGCGACTTCCTTGGTGTGCACCAGAACGGTGGGATAGGGCGACAGCGGCACGAAGTAGACCTGCTCGGTCGCGCGATCGAACATCTTGCGCCCGATCGCCCGGCGCGCGGCCGGATCCATTTCGGAATCGCTTTGCGCGGCAAGCGCGTGCAGGGCCTTGTCGCCCGAATAATCGGCGGGCCCGGGACTGAAAAATGCGCCGACCGTGCCGGCGACATCGGGGATGTTGCCGGCGGGCCAGGCCGCAACGATCACCTGGATTTTTCCCGCTGCCTGCTTCTTGCGATAGGCGATCAAAGGCAGTGCGTCGATCTTGGCGTGGACGCCGAGCTTTTCCCATTGCCCCGCGACCGCCACGGCGATGTCGCTCACCTGGCCGAAGAAGGTGGTGATCTCGATGTCGAAGCCTTGCGGATAGCCGGCCTCCGCGAGAAGCTTTTTCGCTGCCGCCGGATCGTATGGCGGCAGCGGCGCCGAATAGTCGCAGCCTGCTTGCGCCTTCCAGCACATCGCGCCCGGCGCCTCGATCTTCGCCTCGCCAGCGACCAGGCGGCGCAAAGCGGGCTTGTCGATCGCCATCACCAGCGCGCGGCGCACGCGCTCATCGGTCACGGGCTTCGCCCCGCTCCGGCCGGCGGCGTCGAAGGCGACATAGGTAAAGGAGCCGCCCTGCACCACGGAGAGGGCGAAGCGCGGATCGCGCGCCAGAGCCTCGGCTTGGGCGTAGGGGACCTGGATCATGTCGAGATTCCCGGCGAGGAGCTGCGCAATGCGCGTGCCTTCCTCGAGGATCGGCTGGATGGTGATGCGGCCGATCGGGCTTCCGGGCTTGGCTGGATTGCCGTGCTTGTACGCTGGATTGCGCTGGAAGACGATGCCCTTCGCGTCGTCCACCTGCACCGCGCGGTAAGGCCCGGTTCCGATCGGGTGATAGCCCTTGTCCTGCGGCGTGCCCGGCTGATGCTGGGGCAGGATCGCGGTGACATAGGCAAAGCGCATGAGGTCAAACGGCGTCGGCTCCTTGGCGGTGACGCGCACGCGATCGGGCCCGAGCGCCTCGACCTTGGCGATCCACGACCAGTTTTGCTTGAAGCGCAGCACGGTCTTGGGATCGGCGAGCCATTGCAAGGTCGAAACCACATCCGACGCGGTGAAAGGCTTGCCGTCCTGCCAGGTCACGTCGTCGCGCAGCTCGAATTCGAGCGTGGTGGGATCGATCCGCTTCCATGCCTTGGCCAAAAGCGGCTCGAATGTCGCGCGCTTCACGTCATAGGAGATGAGATCGTCGAACACCGCCTCGGATTCGAACACCGTGTCGGGCGATGGATCGAAATAATAGCTCAGAGTCTGCACCGGCTGCGCCGCGGCGAGCCGCAGCGTGTTGCTGGCTTTGTCCGCAGCGGCCGGCGAAGCGGCAAGCGCCAAGGCCCCGAGCAAGGACAGTCCGAACGCACGCCGCATGGCCTCGCCTCCCTGTCATGTTTCTTGCCGCCATGATCGGCCAGGATGGGGCGCGGCGCAACTGTGCCGCGCGCGGGCAGACATGGAAGCTTCACTCCGCCGCAGTCGAAAAAGCCGCGGCAATTGCTAGGATAGATTTCCGAAGAGCGAGCGCAGGAGGCGGGGGCAGAAGCAATGGCGAAGCGTTTTCAGGTGATCGTCGTCGGGGGCGGGCCGGTCGGCGTGGCGCTTGCCGTCGAGCTCGGCTTGCGCGGCATCTCTTGCGCGCTGATCGAGCGGCGCACCGGCATGCACCGCATCCCCAAGGGCCAAAATCTCGCGCCGCGCACGCTCGAGCATTTCTACTTCTGGGGCATCGTCGACGAGCTGCGCGCCGAGCGCATCCTCCCCAAGGGCTACCCGATCAGCGGCATCGTCGCCTATGGCAACCTCATGAGCGACTATTGGTATGCGCCGCCGCAGCGCGAGATCATCCGCCCCTATTATTTTCAGGATGTCGAGCGCCTGCCGCAATATCTGACGGAGAAGGTGCTGCGCCGGCGCATGGAAGACCTGCCCTCGGTCGAGGGCCGCTTCGGGTGGATGGCCGAGCGCATCGATCAGGACGAGAACGGCGTGCGCGTCACCATCGCCGAGCAAGGCGGCGGCGCGCGCGAGACGCTCGAGGCCGACTACCTTGTCGGCTGCGACGGCGCGCGCTCGCTGGTGCGCGAGCAGATCGGCATCGAGCAGGGCGGCGCGGATTTCGACCAGATGATGGTCCTGGCGGTGTTCCGCTCGCGCGAGCTGCATGAGGGCTTGAAGCGGTTTCCCGCACGCTCGACCTACAACGCGCTCCATCCCGAGCGCAAAGGCTATTGGCAGTTCTTCGGCCGGGTCGATGTCGGCGAGAGCTTCTTCTTCCACGCGCCCGTGCCGGCTGGCACCACCACCGAGAATTACGATTTCAAAGCCCTCATCCAGGAAGCCGCCGGATTTCCCTTCGCCTGCGAATTCGATCATGTCGGCTTCTGGGATTTGCGCGTGGCGGTCGCCGAGAAATACCGCGTCGGCCGCGCCTTCATCGTCGGCGACGCTGCGCATAGCCACCCGCCCTATGGCGGCTTCGGCTTGAACAGCGGGCTCGAGGACGCAACCAATCTCGGCTGGAAGTTGGCGGCGCGGCTTCACGGCTGGGGCGGCGAAGCGCTGCTCGACTCTTACAGCGACGAGCGCTGTCCCGTCTTCAAGGAGACCGGCGAGGATTTCATCGCCGGCCGCATCGAGACCGATCGGCAATTCCTCGAGCGCTACAGCCCGACGCGCGATCGCGCCGCGTTCGAGCGCGCCTGGGGCGAGCGCCAGGCGCGCACCGGCGCGTCGCTCCATGAATACGAGCCCAATTACGAAGGCTCCGCCGTCGTCATCGGGCCGCCCGGCGGCGTCAACAGCGCTCATGGCGTCCACACCTACGCCGCCAAGGCCGGGCATCACCTGCCGCCGCAGCCGCTGTCCTCGGGCCGCAACGTCTTCGAGGAGCTGGGCCCGTGGTACACGCTTCTCGCCTTTGGGGCCGAGGAAACGGCGGTCGCCTCGATCGAATACGCGGCGAAGGTCGCGCGCGTGCCGCTCAAGACCGTGCGCGACAGCTTTGCCGGCGGACGCGAAGCCTATGGCGCGCGGCTCATGCTGGTGCGCCCCGATCAATATCTCGTCTGGACGGGCGACAAGGCGCCCGCCGAGCCGCGCAAGATCATGGAGCGTGTCGCGGGGCGGGGTTAGGGGTTGACTCGGTCTATCAGGCGGCTGTCCGTACTGCGCCAGGAATACTCACAAGCGCCAAATCGAAGTTGAGCGAGCAAAATCCTGATGCAATTAAAAAAATGACCGAGACCCACCACATGTTAGGTCCGCCACGCCCGGTCACAGCGGCACCATAGAGCACTGAGGACATTCCAAAGATAAGCAATGTTAGGCCCCAAACAGTGAGGCAATAGGGCTTCATCTGCTTAAGCTGCAGATCACCCCACGTCATCTGAGGGAAGATCAATACTGCGCTCAGGCCGGAATTGATAATCCCAATCAGCAAAATGTCCGCAGACCAGTTATTATTCCAACTGTCGTCGGGCCGCCCGGCCAACCAAAGGAGAAAGTGCGCGAGCAGCGGCGTCAACCCGATTAACAATCCCGCGAACCAGCGCGCTAACGCGATTCTACGATTGTAATTCGGCAAGCTTCACCTCGTGCCAAATGATCTTGGTCCGTTATCTTGCCATACGGCTTCGAAAATTGTGCCAATCTCCAATTTTAATTAGCTGCACTCCTTGTTCGATTTCCGGCTAGAAACTGAACAAGAGTCCAGA
>DATEKH010000005.1:0-11985 GCA_035277525.1 Allostellaceae bacterium | reverse complement strand
AGCTCGCTCGCCACCTGAACTTCGGCGCGATCGAGCTCGACCGCCGAGCCGTTGCGTCAGTGCTCGTGGCCGAGCTTCACGCGTTGCGTCGCGATCGAGTGGTCGCGGCGGCGCTTGCGCTCTTCGGGCGAGAGACGCTCGTAAAGCGCCGGGTTGTGCAAGGTCGTATCCTGGCCGCGCACCGGGTTGTCGATCGCCTCTTCGACGCTGTGGGCCCAGATCCATTCTTCCTCGGGACGCACCTGCCCGTCCGATCCGATCTGGTCGAGGCCCCAATAGATCTCGAGCCGATGCCCGTCGGGATCGCGGAACTCGACCGCGATCTGCGCGCCCGCACGCCGGCGGCCCTCGAAATCGATCGGCACGTTGTGCTTTCGCAAGTGATTGCGCGCGAGGATGACCTCGTCGAGCGTTGCCACTTCGAAGGCGACGTGGTTGAGCTCGAATGCGGGCGATTCGCCGCGCATCGAGCCGACAACCGCCACGCCGTGATGATCGCCGTTGAAGCGGAAGAACACCATCCCGCCTGGTGCGATGTCCTCGGGATAGACGTCCGAGACCTTGAGACCCAGGATTTCGGTGTAGAAGCGCGTCGAGCGCTCGACATCGGCCACATTGAGGACGATATGCCCGAGCTTGGTGATGTTGAAGGGCATCCCCTCCGGCCGGGTGTGAGACTTGATCTTCTTCTTGTCGATCTTCTTCGCCGCAGCCATAGCTTCGCTCCTTCTTGATCCGCATCGAACGGCGGAAAAGTATTACCCCCTCGATGCCCGCGATCAACCCGGCGATCGACCCCGGCGTCGGGCCTAGGCCGTTCCCATATCAGGCTTGCCCGCATCGCGGCGCCGCGTTATCCCCCTGTCCGGCTTTGCAAGGGGCGACCGAGATGAGCGAACCCATTCCCGCACAAAAGGCGCCCTACGGCGTCAATGTCGAGGCCGGCAACGATTACGTTTGGTGCGCCTGCGGCCGCAGCGCCACTCAGCCGTTTTGCGACGGCTCCCACCGCGCGGTCGGCTTGCGGCCGCTCGTCTTCAAGGCGCAGAAGAGCGAAGAGGTCTGGCTGTGCGGCTGCAAGGCCTCTGCGAACAAGCCCTTCTGCGACGGCTCGCACAACAAGATCAAGTGAGAAGCCAGCGTGTAATTATTTGAATATAAGCTTTATTTTTTACGCCTCGCGCCGCTCCCGGCCCGCCTTCGCCCGCGGCAGGAGGGTAGTTTCCGATTGGCTTCGGGCAGATCCTCAAAACGGCGCGCAGCCGGAGTGCGGAAGATGCGGGCATTCGTCGCGGCTCAGGCGCGCGCAATTAGGCTGCCGATCAATCAATCCGGCCTTTGCCAGGTGAACGACAAATAATGCTGAAAAGACACAACGTTATTTCGCTCTAGTTACGCTTATACGCGGAAGCGCGATGATTTTGATCTCCATTAAAAAAATTTGATTTGCCAAAAAATGTTTGGTTTGCCGTCGCAACTGGGCGCCATGGATTGCGACTGGAAGATCGGCATCCCAAATTTAGGAATGCACCGAGAGCAGTTGGCCAGGTTGTAACACCTCCCAATCGCGAAGCATCTCTGAAGCATCTCTTCGGGGTCTCTCTCTGCACACTGATGAGCAAAGGAGTGATTCCATGTCTATGACCTATGACGAAAAAGCCATTCTCGAAATCGAGACGACCAGTTCGGTCGTGGAGACCGCGGGAGGCTTGGCCGTTGTTGTCCTGGCTATTATCGGACTGGCACGCGCAGATGCCGGGTTCATAACATCAATTGCGGGTATCGTTCTTGGCGCTGCGTTGCTCGCCCAAGGCGGAACCATCGCCGCCGAATATTCGAAACTTCTCGCGATGACCACCGGTGGCATGCTGGGCGCTTCCGAGCTTGGTGGCGGCATGACGGTCGAATTTCTTGCCGGCGGCGCCGCCGTGGTCCTCGGCATACTTGGGCTCGTGTTCAGCCCCAACATCCTGCTTGCCGCAGTGGTCATCGCCGTCGGCGCCGCGCTCGTCCTCGGAGCCAGTGGTTTTCAGCAATTGAATGCCCTCAAAATGCAAGCTGCGGGACTCCCCGAGATCGCTCGGAAGGTGGGGCAAGCTGCAACACGTGGCGCCATCGCAGCCCAGGTTTTGGCCGGTGGCGCCGCCATAATTTTAGGCATTCTCGCGTTCAGCCTCACGGCTCACGCAGCTGTCCTGACCCTCGTCGGCCTCCTCGTACTCGGCGCCTCGATCGCGGTCAGCGGCACGGCGCTTACGGGAAGGCTGCTGCGGCTCTTTAACATGAACGTCAAGGCAGCGTGACCAGAGGTAAAAGCGGCCACGCGGCTTAAGAAGGGAGGTGAGAGCTGCGTGGCCGATCGCTCGCTCGGGAGTTCTTCGTCGGCGCGGGGCGTGGCGCCCGCACCGGCGGAACTCTTAGCGGCCCTCGCTTATCGTTGCTGAGAGCCATTCCGCATCGCTCAACCCGAGCCCAAAGGGAATCGCTAAGCGAGCGCAGACGCTGGGCGGAGCAAGCCCCTGCGAAGCGCGCCTACTCCGTTTTGCGCGGCGGCAGCGGCCGCCCCTCGAGACCGGCCTTGCGCAATTCCGCGCGCGGTCCGACCGGCGCCATGGTGAACAGCGTTTCGACGCTGGTGTAGTCGTGGTAGCCGAGCCGCGCCAACGGCCGGAGCTTGAGGACATCGAGCTTGCCGTCCGGGGTCAGCATCTCGTCGCGAATATGGACGCCGACGACCCGCCCCACGACGACGTAATGGCTCTGCTCGAGATTGCGGCCCGGCAGCGCCAGCATGCAATGATATCGGCACTCGAGATGGACGGGCGAGGCCGCCACGCGCGGCGGCTTGACGATCACCGACGGCTCCATCGCGAGCCCGGCCAAAGCCGCTTCGTCAACGCCCGGATCGACCGCCGAGCCGGTGATGTTGACGGCCTCGCGCAGCGCGTAGGTCGCCATGTTGACGACGAATTCGCCGGTCTCGATGGCGTTGGTGACGCTGTCCTTTGGCCGCGAGGCCAGCGGGAAATTCGCCGCCGCGAACATCACGTAAGGCGGATCGTAGCCGAGATTGTTGAACTGGCTGAACGGCGCGAGGTTGACCTTGCCCGCCGCGCTCAAAGTGGAAATCCAGCCGATCGGACGCGGCACGACAATCGATTTGAAAGGGTCGTGCTTCAACCCGTGATCGTTCTTGTCTGGCTCGTAGAACATGATGCGTGCCAGGAGCCCGCCTACGCGCCCAATCCCAATCCGAAGAACTCGTCGGCGTTGCGCCAGTAGACCTTTTCCTTCTCGGCCGGCGAGAGATCGAGCTCTTCAACGAGGTCGATGTGTTCTTTGGGATCGATCGGCACCGGTCCGTAATCGGTTCCGAACATCACGCGATCTGGCCCGAACACCTCGACCGCCTCTTTGAGATGCGGCCCCCAGATGCCCATCGTGTCGACGCGCAAATTGGCGCGCAGATAATCACTCGGCAGCCGCTCGCATTTGATCTTCGCGCGCTCGGGCATGCCGTCGCTGCCGAGCCGATAGCCGAAATTCAACCGGCCCATGACCGGCAGCAGCCCGCCGCCCATATGGGCGACGACGATCTTGAGCCGCGGAAAGCGATCGAACAGACCCGAGAGAATCATCCGCGCCAGGCACATCGCGGTGTCAAAAGGCCGCCCCACGAGCTCGTCGAGCTTGTACTGATCCATTTGCTGGTCATGGCCGATCGGCACCCGCACCGGGTGAAGGAAGATCGGAACCTGCTTGTCCTGCGCGTATTCCCAGAACCAATAGGAATCTTCGCCATCGAGAAAGCGTCCGTGCCAGCTCGTGGTGATGAGCATGCCCTTGCACCCCATCGCTCCCATGCAGCGCTCGGCTTCGGGGAGCATCGTTTTGTCGAGCGCGTTCACCGTGCCGAGCCCCCAGGTCGTGCCCTTGCTGGTCGCGACCACGGCGGCGACCTCGTCATTGGTGTATTTGACGCAGTCGATCGCCGGCTTCTTCGAAACCTGCGTCAGCACCTCGGCGGAGAACGGGTTGCTCATGAGACGGCGCGTGATGCCCGCGCGCTGGCTCACCTCTTGCTGCAATTGGAAGTCGGTGAGCTCGTGATAGCCGACGGCGGGCAGACCGCGGAAATTCGTCACCATGTTCTTGCCGGCAGGCGTTCCGCGCAAGGCCTCGGCGACGCCCAGAGGATCGGCGCGATTCGGCACGGTGCAATGCGTGTGGATGTCGACGATATGCGCCATGATGCGTGCCCTCGCCTTTGAAACCATTTCCGCCAGATTACCGGCTCGGGTGCCAAGCCGCCAGACGAATGGATGCGCGGGGACTCTCCATCCGAGGCCCAGATTCGATTCCGGCCACGCGGGCTGTTCCCCTCGCCGCGCAAAGGGACTAGGATCGCCGCGAACAAACGGATTGTAGTCGGGTTGGGGCCCGGTGGCCCGTCGAACTCGACCCAACGGGGGGAGGCCCAATGGCCGAAGGACAAGTCGTCCAAGTCTCGCACATGCTCGACGAGCGCGGCATCGGCTCGTTCCACATCAAGCTGGTGATCTGGACCGTGTTCATCAGCCTGATTGACGGCTACGACATCAGCTCGATCGCCTTCGCCGCGCCGTCGCTGATCCGCGAGTGGCATTTCCCGCCGCACGACCTGGGTGCGGTTTTCAGCGCCAGCCTGTTCGGCATCCTGTTCGGCTCGGCAATCTTCGGCTATGTCGGCGATCGCTACGGGCGCAAGGCGGCGCTGATTTGGGCGAACCTTCTCTTCGGCATTTTCACGCTGATCGCCGCGTGGTCGACCAACCTCACCGAAATGTTCTGGCTGCGACTGATCGCCGGCCTCGGCATCGGCGGCGTCATCCCGAACGCCATTGCGATCAACGCCGAATCCGCGCCGCGCCGGCTGCGCGCGACGATGGCGATCATCGCCACCGGCCTCGTGCCGATCGGCGGCGCGATTCCGGGTTTCATGACGGCAACGCTCGTGCCCACCTATGGTTGGCAGATTCTTTTCATCGTCGGCGGTATCTGGCCAATCCTCATAGCGGTCATCGGCTTCTTCGGCCTTCCGGAATCGATCAAATACATGACGCTGCACGAGAAGCACCGCAGCGACATGGAAAAGCTGGTGCATCAGATCCGGCCGGATTTCGTCATCCCGGCCAATGCGAAGTTCGTCATCGAGGACGAAAAGAACGTCGCCGGATTCAACCCCGCCTACCTTTTCCAGGATGGGCTCGCCCTCATCACGCCGCTGGTGTGGCTGCTCTTCATCCTCAACCTGATGGGCTTCTTCTTCCTCTTGAGCTGGACGCCGACCCTGCTCGTGACCGCCGCGCACCAGCCCCGAGAGGTCGGCGCGCTCGCGGGAACGGCCTTGCAACTCGGCGGTACCTTCAGCGCGCTGCTGCTCTGCCGTTGGCTTGACCGCCGGCGCTTCTTTGCCGTCGCCATACTCTTTGCCCTCGCCGTGCCGGTGGTCGGATCGGTCGGCTGGTTCGGAGTCGCGTCGAAAACGTGGCTGATCGTCGCGGCGTTCTTGAGCGGCTTCCTGGTGCTCGGAATCCAAACCGGCATCAATGTCGCCGGCTCGCTGATCTATCCAACCTCGCTGCGCTCCAACGGCTCCGGCTGGCAGCTCGGCATCGGCCGTATCGGCTCGATCGTCGGACCGCTCTTGGGCGCCGCCTTCGTCGCCCTTCCGATCCAGCAGCTTTATATGTGGGCGGCCGTGCCGTTCGCGGTCGGCGCGGTGATATGCTACATCGTCCACAAGCTCAACGAGACACGCCTCAGGGAGCGGCCATGGATGCGCGAGGACGCGCACGCGCCCGCCGAGTAGGGCATTGATCGAAGAAAAAGACATCCGGATTGCGGTGCGCGATGGCACCAGGATCGCGCTCCGGATTTACCGGCCCGAGGGCAGCGGCAAATTTCCGGCGCTGTTCGCGGCGAGCCCCTACCGCTACGACAACAACGCGCTGCCGACCACGCCCGTCTTCCTGTGGCGCGAGACCGGGCCGATCGAGTGGTACATCGAGCAGGGCTATGCCTATGTCCATATGGATGTGCGGGGCACCGGGTATTCGGAGGGCGAGTATCGCTTCCTCGACCGCAAGGAGCAGCACGATCTCTACGACGTGATCGAATGGATCGCCGCGCAGCCCTGGTCGAACGGCAAGATCGGCGGCATCGGCGAATCCTATTACTGCATGACGCAGTGGTTCATGGGCATCGAGAACCCGCCGCATCTCGCCTGCCTCGGCGCCTATGACGGGCTCAACGATCCCTATCGCTTCATGGGGTATCCCGGCGGCATCGAGGGAAACTTCCTCTCCTATTGGTTCAACTCCAGCGTCCGCGTCCCCAATCTCTATCCGACCAATGGCGATCATCCGCACCCGCTGCCGCACGATCTGTTCTACGACGTGCAGATGCACCCCTTCTACGATGATTGGTGGAAGGAGCGCTGCGCGGCGGAGCGGCTCGATGAGATCAAAGTGCCGCTGTTTTCGATCGGCGTCTGGGCGAAGATGGATTTGCATTGCGCCGGCAACATCCTCGGCTACCAGAAAGCGCAGGGGCCGAAGAAGCTGTTCATCTCGGGCACGCCGACGCCGTTTACGGCGCAGCGCGACTTCTCGCAGATTGAGTTCCATCGCAAATATCTGCTGCCCTTCTACGGCCGCTATTTGAAGGGTGAGAAAACGGAGCACGAGGCGCGCCCCGACATCGAATACACGGTGCGCAACACCGGCGAAGTCAAATCCGCGAGCGTATGGCCGCCGCCCGATGCGAAGGCGGCGCGCTTCTATCTCGGCGCCGGCCCGAGCGGCAGCGTCACCTCGCTCAACGACGGCGCATTGTCGCCGACGCAGCCCGCCGCAAGCGGCGGGAGCACGAGTTACGCCTATCCGCATCCGAGCTGGGCGCTGGGCGTCGTCGCGCTGGGGCCGCAAGGCCCTGATCCCGCCCGCGGCGTCCTGACCTTCACCACCGCGCCGCTGGCGAGCGATCTCGAAATCGCCGGATGCGGCAAGCTCGTGCTGCACGCCTCCTCGACCCGGCCGGAGATGGATTTCATCGTCAAGCTCTCCGAGCAATTCGCACAGAGCCCTGATCAGCGCGCGAGCGGGCTCCAGCCGGCTTATGCGATCGTCACCAAGGGCTGGCTCAGAGCCTCGCATCGCGAGCGGGACGCCGTGCGCAGCACCGAGCTTTCGCCGCACTACACGCATGCGCGCTCCGAGTCGCTGACGCCCGGGCGGATCTACGAAATCGAGATTCCGCTGCAGCCGATCGCCTATCGTTTCCGCCAGGGCAACCGCATTCGCATCGAGATCGCGAACGGCGATTCGCCCGTGACGGACGCGCTGTTCTTCCACATCTACCGGCCGGACAAGATGGGTGTCGACACCATCCATCACGACGCCGATCACCCGTCGCGGCTCATCCTTCCTGTCATGCGGGACAATTGACCATGGAACCATTGCCTTCCGGTGCGAATTTCCGCCGATCCAAAATTCTGTGGGAGCTCGGGCTCCACATCGCCGGCAATCCGGCGACGCGCTATGGCGGCAACCGCGATATGTGCATCACCGTCGGCACCGGATCGGGCGAGAGCTTTGCGCCATGGCTGCGCCTCGCGACCGGCTCGGCGATCCTTGCGCATGACGTCACCAAGGGCGGCATCGAAGCCGCTTTCGTCAACCCCTCGGCGATGCTGACCCAGGCTTATCGTGGCGTCGGCTTGTTCGATGCGCCGCTGCCGGTGCGCATTCTGGGCTCCTATCCGAGCTGGGACCGGTTTGTGGTCGCGATCCGCAAGAATTCCGGATTCAAATCGCTGCACGACGTGAAGAAAGCGCGCTATCCGCTGCAGATGTCGCTGCGCGAGGATCCCACCCATTCGACGCTCGTGCTCGTCGAGCAGCTCTTCGCCTTTTACGGCATGACCATCAAGGATATCGAATCATGGGGCGGCCGCGTGCATCCCTGCGGCCCGCCCGGCGACAGAAAGCGCCTCAACGGTCTGCGCGACGGCACAATCGATGCCGTGTTCGACGAAGGCATTCGCACCTGGTTTGGAGAGGCGCTCGCTTGCGGGCTCGCGCCGATCGAGCTCGAACCCGACGCCTTCGCGCATATGGAAAAGCTCGGCTGGCGCCGCGTCTTGATTCCCGCCGGACATTTCCAGGGCCTGAATTCCGATCATCCGTGCATCGATTTCAGCGGCTGGCCGCTCTACGCCAGCGCAGCGCTGCCCGATCAGGTCGCGTACGATATCTGCAACGCGTTTGCGGCGCGTCACGACGAGATGCCGTGGGAGGAAGGCACGCATCAGGGCATTCTGCAGGTCTTCACCGAAACCGACGCGACGCCCATGGACGTGCCGCTTCATCCCGGCGCCGAGCGCTGGCTGCGCGAAAACGGTCGCAGCTGACCCGTTGAGTCTGGGCAAGGGGAAGTCTGTCGCTTAAGATCGTTGCGGTTTCATTCGGCGAACGCCGTTCTGAGGGGGAAAGCGATGTCGAAAGGGTTCACGCGCGCCGCCGTGGCAGCATTCGTTGCCGCGGCATGTATCGTCGGTACGCTGCATCAAGCGTCCGCCAGCGCGCAAACGGAGCGCGGAAAGTATCTCGTCACCATCGGCGGGTGCAGCGACTGCCACACGCCGGGCAATTTCCTTGGCCATCCTGACTTTTCGAAGTTCCTCGGCGGCTCCGATGTCGGCTTCGCCGTGCCGGGGCTTGGCGTATTCGTCGGCCGAAATCTCACCCCCGACAAGGAAACCGGGCTCGGCAACTGGACCACGAAGCAAATCGTCACCGCATTCACCACCGGCGTGCGGCCCGACGGGCGAGTTTTGGCGCCGATCATGCCATGGCGCGCGCTCGCAAAGCTGACCAAGTCGGACGCCCTCGCCATCGCGGCCTATCTGAAGAGCCTGCCGCCGGTGAAGCATCAGGTCGCCGGACCATTCGGGCCCAGCGAGACCCCGACGGTCTTCGTCATGACCGTGCTGCCGGGGAATGTCTATGCCGGTTTGCCGAAGCCGGGCGGCGCACCGCCGGCGCCATCGCAAAAATAACCCGGTAGCCGCACCGCCTCCTTAGCAACTGGCCGCCGCAGCGTTTTCAGCGGCGGGAGGGGCGCGTCACCTAGCAACGACGGCTGCTGCTAGACGAGTATTTCCGACGGGAGGGGATGGCTGAGGAAATTGACCGGACTAGCGGTCAGCCCGTAAGCCCCCGACTGGAATACCACGACGAGATCGCCGATCTCCGCTCTTGGGAGGTCAACTTTGTGCGCGAGCAGATCCAAGGGTGTGCAGAGGTTCCCGACAATGTTTACACTCTCGGTCGCCCGCTCATTCATGCGGTTGCCAATGGCGACGGGATAATTTCGTCGAATCACCTGGCCGAAATTGCCGGAAGCCGCGAGCTGGTGATGCAGCCCGCCATCGGTGATGAGAAAGACCTGGCCGCGTGAGATTTTGCGATCGACAATCCTTGCAACATAGATGCCCGCTTCGCTGACGATGTAGCGACCGAGCTCGATAATGACGCGGGTATCGGGTAGCTTGGGCGCCAGGCGATGCTCGATCAGCTGCGCCAAATTTTGTCCGACCGCCGGAAGGTCCAGGGGCGCATCCTTGGAAAAATAGGGCACGCCGAAGCCGCCGCCGATGTTGAGGTGGCGAATCGGTCGCGGCGCGTGCCCCGCGAGTGCGAGCGCCAAGTCGATCGTCCGCTCCTGGGCCTCCTGCAGGATATCCGCGCGCAGGTTTTGTGACCCCGCGAAAATGTGGAAACCGACGAAATCCAGGCCGAGCGTTCCGAGTTCGTGCAGGGCCGCCGGCACCTCTTCAGCATCAATCCCGAATTGCTGCGGCCCTCCTCCCATGCGCATCCCGGAGCCTTTGACTTCGAAATCGGGATTGATCCGCAGCCCAACGGGAGGCGATCTGCCGAGCCTTCGCGCGTGCGCGGCGATTCTGCGCATCTCATTCGGCGATTCGATGTCGATCGTGATGCCGGCCGCAATCGCCTGGGCGAGCTCCCGATCCTTCTTGCCAGGACCGGCGAAAGATATGCGCGAGGGGCCGATCCCGGTGTCGAGCGCAAGGCGCATCTCGCCCGCGGAGGCGACATCGAATCCGTCGACCAAACCGGTCAGATATTGCACCAAGGCCGGCATCGGATTCGCCTTGATAGCGTAATGAAGCGCGACGCTCTTTGGAAGATGGCGCCTCAGAAGATCGACACGAGCGCCGATCAGCCGACGATCATAGGCGAAGAAGGGCGTCTGGCCGACGCTCTCGGCAAGCCGGTCGAGCGGAATTCCTCCAACCAGAAGGGTACTGCCCTCCACCGCAAACGTTGCGATTGTCGGATGGAGGTGGGCGCTCATGCCTCTCCTGCCGCAAAGGCATCGCGGAACTCTTCCGCCAGCTTTTTCCGGTCGATCTTGCCGTTGGGGCCCGAAGGCAGCATCGGCTTTTCGATGATCAGCGATGGAACCATGTATTGCGGCATTTGGCGCCGGCATTCCGTCATCAGCGCCTCGACATCGAGGGCTCGGCTCGCGGGCGGTGTTGCGACGACAATGATAGCCTGACCGAGCCGCGGATGCGGCGCGCCGAACGCGGCGGCCGCACCGATAAGGCCGGTCGAATAAATAACCTCCTCCACCTCGGTCGGGCTCACGCGATACCCCGAGGTCTTGATCATCTCGTCGCGCCGACCGACGAAATAGAGAAACCCGTCTTCGTCGCGGCGCACGACATCCCCCGACCAGACCGCCATCTCCGGAAGGCACAGACCACTGGCGCGGTCTGGCAGCGGGCGAAAGCGCTCGGCGGTGCGTTCCGGATCATTCCAATAGCCCATCGACACGAGCGCGCCGCGGTGGACGAGCTCGCCCGGCTCGCCGGCATCGCACGGCGTGCCATTGGGGCGCACGACCAAGATCTCCGCATTCGGGATCGCCTTGCCGATCGAATCCGGCCGGCGGTCGACTTCGGACGGCTCGAGATAAGTCGAGCGAAAGGCTTCGGTCAGGCCGTACATCAAATAAGGTTTCGCTTTGGGCAACGCAGCGCGCAGGCGGTCGAGGGTTGCGCGCGGCATATGTCCACCGGTGTTGGCGAAATAGCGGATCGAGCGGCTCGCCGCCTCGGGCCATTCCTGCTCCGCCAGCTGGATCCAGAGCGGCGGCACGCCGGTGATGCCGGTGATCTGCTCTTCGGCGCAGGCGCGGACAACGTCGCGCGCCAAGAGATAGTTCAGCAGCACGACTTTGGCGCCCACGGCGAAGGCCGTGGTGATCTGGCTGAGGCCGGCGTCGAAGCTCAAGGGGAGCACGGAAAGGATCCGGTCGTCGATCATGTTCTCGAGATAATGGCTGACGCTGCGCGCGCCCGCGACCATGTTCCGGTGCGAGAGCACGACGCCCTTGGGATTGCCGGTGCTGCCCGAGGTGTAGAGGATTGCCGCCATGTCCAGGTCGATCACACGGCTCGTTGGGCCGCTGCGGCCGCCGCCGGGAAGCTCGCTCCAGGGCAATCGCTCGCAGCCAGCGGGCGGCGCGGCATCCGCGCCTGCGTCGACGACCGCGATCGACGCAAGATCGGGGCATTGCGCCGTCTCTCCGGCGAGGTCGGCGGCGCGCTGTGCCGAGGTGATGAGCAGGCGCACATTGCAGTCGCGAAGGATATATCCAACCTGCCGCGGCTTCAGGACCGGGTTGATCGGCACGAACACGCATCCCGCCGCGGCCGCGCCGAACATGGCGATGACAAATTCAGGCCGTTTGTCGAGATAGATGCCGAGACGCTCGCCGCGTTTGAGCCCCCAGGCCGAGAGCGCGGCGGCCGCACGCTCCACCTCATTCCAGAGCGCCCCATAGGTCATCGCGGCATGGCGGTGGCCCAGAGCCTCGGCATCGGGATGGCGGGCAGCCGTGGTCCGAAGC
>DATEKH010000004.1:0-10411 GCA_035277525.1 Allostellaceae bacterium | reverse complement strand
GACACGCGCCTCAATCCGGGCGAGCTCGTCCCTGCCGAGAACGGCCGATTCGAGATAGCGCTGGCGCGGCGCGGCGAACATCGCGCCGAAATAATCGGCATAGCCGGGGCTCTGAAAGAGGGCCCAGCGATCGGCCACCATTTCGGCGCCGACCGCGGCGGGATCGTGGACCATGCGGCGCATCGCGCGCGCGAGCGCTGCCGGGTCGGGCGGCACCGCCCAGAATTCATCGAGTGCGACGGGCAGCGTATAGGGCGCGCCAACCGCGCTCGAGGTCAGGACTTTGATGACGCGCGAGGAACGGCTGGCGATCTTGAGCGCGAGCGCACCGCCAAGCGAATGGCCGATGATGCCGCATGGGCCCGGCGGCAGCAGCTCAAGCATTGCCAGGCCCTGCTCGACCCAGAGCGCGACATCGAAGAAGGGCGGCGCGGATTTGCGCGCCGATTTGCCGAAGCCGATCAGGTCGGGCGCGACGATGGTGCAATGCCGGCTCAGCGGCTCGAGCACCGGCTGGTAGTTGGCGATGATCGAGGTGCCCGGCCCGACGCCGTGCAGGATGAGGATCGGGAAGCCCGCGCCGCCCGTCCAGTAATGGACATCATGTCCGGCAATCGCCGCGCGCCTGCTTTCGAGCATGGAATACGCTCACTCGAACCGCTTGACCTTGCCGAACGCCGCAAGCGCGGCCTTTGCAACTTGCAGATCCTGGGCGCCAGTACCCGAGCCGACGCCGATGCCGCCGATGGTGTGGCCATCGACGATGATCGGAAGCCCGCCAGGCAGGTTGACGCGCTTGCCTCGCGTGACGATCGCGAGCTTCAGATCGATGCCCGCCTCAAGATTGCCGGTGGGCTCCGAATACGAGGCGGCGGTCATCGCCTTCGCCAAGGAGGAATCGATCGACTGCACGAAGGCGCCGTCCATCCGCGCGAAAGCAAGCAGGTGACCCCCCGTATCGACGATCGAGATGCATTGCGGGACGCCCATCTCCTTGGCTTTTGCAACCGCGGCCTGGAGGATTTTCATCGCGCCCTCATAGGTAAGCTTGAGGCTGGGAGCGGTGTCGGCCATCGTTTTTCTCCGTTCAGGATGCGGGGCCGAAGGAATTCAGCGATCGGCAACCAACCGCCAAAATAACGATGGCGGCGGGAGAGCGCTACCGCCTTTGCGCAAGAAGAGCCGGGCGGCTTGCGCGCATCATCGAACTGACGTCGAACGAGGCGGACTATCCTTGAAGCGCGGCAGAATCTCGCGCGCGAAGAGGCGCATCGAGTCTTCCGAGATGCCGCGCGTCTGGCCCGGCCATTCGCCGAGGAAGCGCACGAGCAAATGGTTGATGCCCAGTTGCGCGAGCTCCTGCACCCTGGCCGCGACCGTGTCCGGGCTGCCGGCGATGAGGTCGTCCATGTCTCCGCCCGCGGCATAGCCGCCGGCGGGCCGGCCGTCGTGGCGGCGCTGGATTGCCGGGCCGACGATCGTCCCGAACCGCGCGACGTAATCGCGGCGCATGGCGAGATGCTCGTCCCGCGCCTCCGCCGCGCGCGCCAAGGCCTCGGCATCCGTATCGGCCACCACCACCGCGAGCCAATCGACGGTGCACCAGGCGAGGCACTCCGCGACAACCTCTGGTGGATGCTTCGCCGCAGCCAAGGCGGCGCGATAGAGGCGAATCTGCTCGTCAAGCGCGGATTCGGCGGCGAAGGTGCCGAGGAAGGCGGGCAGCCCGATCTCGGCCGCCCTCGCGACCGCGGCGTTGCTGCTCGCGGTGCGGATCGCGATCGGATGGCGCTTGCGATAAGGCGCGGGGGTCACGCGTTTCCTGACCCGACCGCGATGCGTTCCGGTTTCGAACGCGAACTCGGGCTCGCCGGTGCGATAGTCCCAGAGCCGCCGCATCACATCGAGCGTGTCCATGGCGGCGCGGCCGGAGCGATGATACTCGACATCGACGCCCATGCCCGGCGGCTCGATCCCGGCGAAGCCGCTGCCGAGGCCGTAGAGCGTGTGTCCCTTGGTGAGCTGGTCGAGCTGGTTCATGCTCTCGACCAGCCGCACCGGGTTGTAATAGGGAAGCGAGAGCACGCCAAAGCCCAGATAGCGCTCCTTCGCGATCTGCGGCGCGATGAAGGACGCGAACTGGATCGGGTTGCTGTGCCAGGGGCCGCGGAAATGATGCTCGGTGAACCACGGGTTGAAGCCATGCGCCGCGGCGAAAAGCGATTCCTCGACGGCGACGTTGAGAACGCGTTCGTCGGCCTCGGGCGTGTCCTCGACCGCGACATACATCGTCAGCACCATCGTCGAGAATTCCATCGATCCAACTCCAACCGCGAAGCGAAGCACGCCCGGCGGCGCTTAGGGTGCCGCTCGGGCCATAACTCGGGATTGTGAGGCTTGAGGGTGGTCTCGCGCGGTCCTTTTTGCCCGACAGCCAAGGCGTAAGGACTTATGGGACAAGCGCCGACTTTCGCAAGATATTTCGGGAAGGTCAGCGCCGTCAGCCCATGGCGAAACCTTGTGCGGTCACAAGGCGCAGAAGCTCGCGTGCTTGGTCGGCCCCGAACGTTCCGCGTTGAACCCGCCGGTCGCGCGATGGAGCGCCGCAATGACGGCGCCGAAATTGCTCGCTTCTCCGCCAGTCATGCCTTCTTCTTCGGCCACGGACAGCTCGACCGCGTCATAAGCCCAGCGGCACAGAATCTCGATCTTGGCCCGCAATTCAAGATCTTGGGAGGCGAGGACATCATCCGGCTTCTCGAATGACGACGCCGGATCGAGCAGCGCTTTCTCGAGATCGACCTTGCCCCGTTTTCGCTTTGCCATGGCGCTTCCTTTCTGATGATCGCCGTGTTGTCGCGTCCCGAATTCGGCGGATCGAAACCTCGACGCTTCAATGATGTTCGCTCGCACGAGCCCAGGTCTCGAACGCGTGCTTGACGACCGTCAGCAGCGGATGGGTAAAGCCGCCGACCAGCGAGCGATAATTGAAGCATGAGCATAACAGCGCATCGTTGATGCCCTCCTCGAGGAGCGCGTAGCCGCGCTTCCGCATTTCCATGTCGCGCGAGGTCAGAAGCGTCTCGATCGAGGCGAGCGTACGCTCCTTCGCGTCCGATTTATCCGAATCCAGCAGCGCTTTCAGCTCCGCGCTGATGACCATCGAGCAATTGCAACCGTCCATCTCAACGACTCCCTCGGCAACCGCGCCTTCCGCTTCGCGTCAATGACTGAGAATATCGCGGAGGACAATCGCTTCGTTGTGCACCTCGTCGCGCGCCGCGTAGACCAGCGTGAGAGGCCCCTTCCGCGCGAGCGCACGAAGCTCGGTCAACAGCTCCTCGTGGTGCGAGAGCTCGGTCCTGTAACGCCGGCGGAATTCATTCCATCGTTTGGGATCGTGACCGAACCAGCGGCGGAGCGCGGTGCTCGGTGCGACATCCTTCATCCACTGGTCGATCGCGGCCCTTTCCTTGCTCACCCCGCGCGGCCAAAGACGATCGACGAGAACCCGGACGCCGTCCGCCGATGAGGGCGATTCGTAAGCGCGCTTCAGGTGGATATCCGGTTGGGTGATGGGGTGCGCCATTTCGGTCTCCAAATCGTCATCATTGGCGTGCCGCCTGATGCGGCGGGGCTTCGGCCTCCTCCATGGCCGTCAGCGCGATCACCGCGTGCGCATAGGCACCGCCCGCGCGCATCTCCGCGGCGACCCAGACGGCCTCCATGATTTCCTGGCGTGTGGCGCCATGACGCAGCGCCGCGTTGGTGTGACCGCGAATGCAGTAGGGGCATTGCGTCACATGCGCCACCGCAACGGCAATCAACTGCTTGGTCTTCGCCGGCAGCGCCCCGTCGGCGAAGACCTGCCGGCTGAATGCCTCAAAGGCCTTCTCGGTTTCGGGAGCGAGAGCGCGACGTTTCTCCGCGAGCTCGCGCGATGAGGGAGGATATATGTCCCGAGCCATGCCGTCTCTCCTCCATGTTTCGCGACGCCGAAGGAAGCTTGTACCTCGAAAGGCGGGAACGGGGTTGCTTTCCAGGCGTCGCGCTATAAGATATATGTCGTTTACATCTTATACGGTCAATCTTGTCCCCTGAACAAAATTGACGCGCTTTCGCTGGGAGCGAGCCATGCCCTACGTCGTGAACGAAGCCTGCATCAAATGCAAATACATGGATTGCGTCGAAGTCTGCCCCGTCGATTGCTTCTACCAGGGCGAGAACATGCTCGTCATCCACCCGGACGAATGCATCGATTGCGGCGTTTGCGAGCCCGAATGCCCCGCCGAGGCGATCGTGCCCGATAGCGCTCCAGGGGCCGAAAGCTGGCTGGAGCATAATCGCACCTATGCGACTCAATGGCCGAACATCACCCGCAAGGGTACGCCTCCGGCCGATGCCGATCAATGGAAAGGCGTGGCCGAAAAATTCTCCCGCTTCTTTTCCCCGCAGCCCGGCAAGGAAAAGTGAGGGTCGGATGGTGCCGGAGAATCTGACGGCGGTGATTCCGACCCTTTGGGCCGGCATGCTGATCGGCATCTCGTTTATTGCGACGCCGGTGAAGTTCCAGGCGCCGAGCCTCACGCTCCCTGTCGCGCTCGATGTTGGATGCGTGACATTCCACGTCTTTTCGCGGATCGAATGGCTCCTCGCCGCCATGCTTCTCGGCGCCGAAGCGCTGGCGAGGGGAGCGACCTGGCGCTCGCTGCTGGCGGTGCTCGTGGCGGCTATCGTGCTTCTTCAGTCGGTTTGGCTGCTGCCTGCTCTGGAGCGGCGCGCCGCCGGGATCATCGGCGGCGAGACATTGGCGCCCTCCCAGGCGCATCGAGCTTATGGCGGGTTGGAAGGATTGAAGCTCCTTGTGCTGCTGGCGCTGATCGTCGCGAGCTTTGTGGGTTGAGAGTCGAGATGAGATTTCTAACCCGCTTCTGCGCCCTCAGGCCCGCGAGGCCTCCCGATCCTCGAGCGCCAGCGATCGGACCAGCGAGCGCCGCGGCTTGATCAAGTCGGCGAGCGTGTAGCGGTCGAGCGTGGCGAGGAAGGCGCTCGTCGCGTCGCGCAGCGCGCTGCGCAGAACGCAGCACCCCTCGATTCGGCAATAGCCCTCGCTCCCTTGCAGGCAGCCGAGCACCGCCAGCTCCTCCTCCATGTCGCGAACCACGGCGCCGACATTGATTTGGGAGGGCTTTCGGGCGAGGCGTATTCCGCCTCCTTTGCCGCGGATGGTGTCGAGATAGCCGAGCCGCCCGAGATGATGCACCACCTTCATGATGTGGCCGCGCGAGATATCGAAATCGTCGACGATCTCGGGGATGGTCGAGAGCGTATTTCCTTTCACTCCGACATACATTAAGACGCGCAGTGCATAATCGGTGTGCAGGGTGAGACGCATGGGTTCCTTCCGCAGCCGTCGGCTGGATAAAAGATACGCTACATCTATATGATATATGATAAGGCGTCTCGCCCCGCAAGCTTAAGGACTGAGGATCGATGGTCCCGCCGCCCGATGCAGCAACCTCGCCGCTTCCGAAACCCATGACCGCTATTCCGCGCTATCGACCGCATGCCGGCCCAGCGATCCTCTCGGCCGGATTTCGGCCGTTCTTTCTCGGCGCCTCCTTCTGGGCCGCGGCGGCGATCCCGCTCTGGCTCGCCGCTTACGCCGCGGGGCTTGCCGTGCCGACCCTTCTGCCGCCCGTCGTGTGGCATGTCCATGAGATGGTCTTTGGCTTCGCCGCCGCGACCGTTGCCGGCTTTCTTCTGACCGCCATTCCCAACTGGACCGGACGAATGCCGCTCCAAGGCGTGCCGCTCGCGGCGCTGGTCGGGCTTTGGGCGATCGGACGGCTCGCGGTCCTGATCTCCGGCGCCATCGGCGCACCCCTCGCCGCCATCGCGGATCTGAGCTTCCCCCTGGCCTTTCTCCTCGTTGTCGCGCGGGAAATCCTCGCCGGAAAGAACTGGCGCAACTTGCCGATGCTCGCGGCTTTGTCGCTGCTCCTGGCCGGCAATCTGCTCGTTCATCTCGCGGCGCTCGGCCTTGCCGACACGGCCGAGCTCGGCAACCGGATTGGCCTCGTCACCTTGTTCATGCTGATCTCGATTGTCGGCGGCCGCATCATCCCGAGCTTCACGCGCAACTGGCTCGTGAAGATGCAGCCCGATCCGGCAAGGCTGCCCGCGCCGCCGGAGGCGCGTTTCGATCTCGCCGTGATTGCCGTTACGGTGCTCGCGCTGGCGTGCTGGGCGGCGGCGCCCGATGCCGCGATCACCGCTGCGGCGGTCTTGATCGCGGGCGTCGCCATGGCGCTTCGCCTGTCGCGCTGGCGCGGGCTCAAGACCGGGCGCGAACCGCTGCTGCTGGTTCTCCATGTCGGCTATGGCTGGCTCGCTCTTGGCTTGCTGCTGCTCGGCGTCAATGGCTTCGTTGCGGTGCTGCCCGCCACCGCGGCGCTGCACGCTCTGACAATCGGTGCCGTCGGCACCATGACGCTCGCGGTGATGACCCGCGCCTCGCTCGGCCATACCGGGCGTCCGCTCACGGCGGGGACCGGCACCCGAATGATCTATCTCTTGATCACGCTCGCGGCCGTTCTGCGCGTCCTGTCGCCGCTTGCGGGCGATCAAGAAACTCTCGCCCTGGCGCTGGCCGGCACCGCCTGGAGCGCGGCCTTCGGCCTCTTCGCGATCCTTTACGGAAGAGCGCTCGCAAGCCCGCGCGCGGAGGGCGGCACGGCAAAGCCGATCTGAGCGCAACCGCGCCGGCATCGCGATTGAAAATCGGGCGCGGCGCCTCTCGGTACCGAAGCATCACGGTTTGATCACCGGAATCTCGCCATAGCTATGAAAGGGCGGCGGCGACGACAGCGTCCACTCGAGCGTGGTCGCGCCCTCGCCCCAAGGATTGGCCGCGGCTCGTTTCCCTGCGAGAAGCGCATAAAGGACGGTCACGACAAAGAACAAAGTTCCGGCGAAGGCGATGTATGCGCCGATCGAGGATACAAAATTCCATCCGGCGAAAGCGGTGGGGTAATCGCTGATCCGCCGCGGCATTCCCGCGAGGCCGAGAAAATGCATCGGGAAAAATGCCAGATTGACGCCGACAAAAGTCAGCCAGAAATGGATCTTGCCGCAGGTCTCGCTGTATTGCCGCCCGCTCATCTTGCCGAGCCAGTAATAGAAACCGGCGAAAATGGCGAACACGGAGCCGAGCGAGAGCACGTAATGGAAGTGAGCTACCACATAGTAGGTGTTGTGCAGGTAGTGATCGACGCCCGCGTTCGCGAGCACCACGCCCGTGACGCCGCCGACCGTGAACACGAACAAGAAGCCGCTTGCAAAGAGCATCGGCGTTTTGAACTCGATCGAGCCTTCCCACATCGTCGCGATCCAGGAGAAGATCTTGATGCCGGTCGGCACGGCGATGACCATGCTGGCTGTCGTGAAGTAAGCCTGGGCATCGACGCTGATTCCCGTCGTGAACATGTGATGCGCCCAGACGACCGAGCCGATCACGCCGATCGCGATCATCGCATACACCATGCCCAAATAGCCGAAAACCGGCTTCTTCGAGAATGTCGAAACGACCTGGCTGATAATCCCGAAGCCCGGCAGAATCATGATGTAGACTTCGGGATGGCCGAAAAACCAAAACAGGTTGAGGAACAACAAGGGATCGCCGCCGCCGGCGGGATCGAAGAAGGTCGTGCCGAAATTCCGGTCCGTGAGCAGCATCGTGATCGCGCCCGCCAGAACCGGAACGGTGATCAGCAGCATGAACGCGGTCACGAGCTCCGACCAGACGAAGAGGGGCATCTTGAACAAACTCATGCCCGGCGCGCGCATGTTGAGGATGGTCGTGATGAAATTGATCGCGCCGAGAACCGATGAGGCACCCGCCAGATGGATGGCGAAGATGACCATGTCCACGGAGGGTCCAGGCTGCCCAACGGTCGAAAGAGGGGGATAAAGCGTCCAGCCGGTGCCGGCGCCGTCGCCGATGAAGGTGGAGCCGACGAGCAACGCAAAGGCCGGTATCAGCAGCCAGAAGCTGATGTTGTTCATTCGGGGAAAGGCCATGTCGGGCGCGCCGATCATCAAGGGAATGAACCAATTGCCGAAGCCTCCGATCAGTGCCGGCATCAGCGTGAAAAAGATCATGATCAGGCCGTGCGCGGTGATGATCACGTTGTAGAGCTGGTGATCACTGCCGAACAGCGCGTCGCCCGGACGCATCAAGTTGTAACGCATTGCAACGGACAACGCCCCGGCCGTCACGCCGGCGCATATCGAGAAAAGAAGATAGAGGGTGCCGATGTCCTTGTGATTGGTGGAGAAAAGCCACCGCTTCCAAAACGAGTGGCCGCGAGGGGAATGCGTCGACATTGCTGCACCCGCAGGATTCATCCGCCAAGTCTCCGCTGCTGCGCTTCGCGCGATTAAGATCGAGTTGTGGCTTGCAAAATCGGCGGCCGTTCCGCGCGTCCTGCCGCCGCTTGGCGGCAGCCGCGCCGGCGGTTCGCCGGCGCCGTCGCCTCGACAAGGGCTATGCCGCGTTTTTTCGCGTGATGCGCACGCGCCAGACCTCCGGGCCCGATTCGACGTAATCCCAACCGAAGCGGCCCGGCTGCTCGGCCTCGAATTGATAGTAGAGCGGCTTCGGATCGTGATCGTTGACGAGGATCACGGCCTCGCCGACCGAGAGCTTGCCGCAGGTGTCGAAGATCAGGGCGTGGCGTCGCACCGGCGGCAGAGCGCGGACATCGAGTTGTGGGGGAGTTGTCATGAGAGTCTCCTTTCGCTGTCTCGAATTGGGACGGGTGAGATAATGGAGCGCGCCATTGAGCCTTTCGGCTTCGTCCGGCCATTCCTTGCGCAGTGCCGCCCATGCCTCGGCGGCAAGGCGGCAAGCGGCATCGGTTTCTCCGGCATCGCCGAGCGCTTTCAGCGCGCGGATCAGCAGGCGATTGAGCGCGCGGAGATCGTCCGTCTCTGGTCGGCGAGCGTCAGGCATCGCGGCCATGCGATTTCGCGCCGGCGCGTCGGGCGGCGACGCTGCAATCGCCATCGGCATGCGAGCGACCGTCCTCAATGCGGCGTCACTCCGCCGTGGATGCCGCGCCACCACGTTTCGATTGGATCGACCTCGGCCGGGAGGATCTCGAAAAGCGGCGACGCGAAGCCCCGCCACGCCGCCTCGAACGCCGGGGAAACCGACGTCAGCAAAGGCCGGTCCACGCCGAGTGCCGCCGTGAACGCTTCTCTAAGCCCGCCCCCGGCCGCCTCGAGCTTGCCGAATTTGCTCAGCAGCACGAGATCGCATCCGGCAAGGATGTCTTTTTCCACGGCCGCAGCGGCGGCGAGCGCGCCTTCTTCCTTGAGGTGACACGCCTCGGCTCCGGGTCCAAAATCCTGAAAGATCGGGTAGAGCGTTCCGCTAACGATGCTCCGAAGATATCCGGCGCGACATTTGCGATCGGGAAGACCATGATCTTCCGCGACCACGCCGGCGATGCGCGCTGTCGGCCGCCAACGTTCGACAAGCGCGTGAAACATCTCCTGAATCGCGGCGCTCGGCGCTCCTTGGACGACAGCAATTCGTTTGACGCTCGTGCCCATCATGGTTCCCGCGTATCAGGCGACGATCCCGAAATGCGCTTTGGCATCCTCGCTCATGCGCTCGGGCGACCAGGGCGGCAGCCACGTCATGACGACATCGACGGCGGTAATGCCGGGCACCCCGGCGGCGCGCTCCTCGACGGCCTGTCGGATGTAGTTGGTCGCAGGGCAGCCGGGCGTCGTGGTGGTGAGCAGAATGCGCGCGCGGCCATCCTCGACCTCGATGTCATAGACGAGGCCGATATCGACGATGTTGTAGCCGAGCTCGGGATCGATCACGGCTTTCAGCGCGTCGGCCAAGGCCTCGAGGAAATTGTCCGTCATGCTGCACCTCGTCCTTGGGCGCGGCGGATCGTCGAGAGGAAGCCATCCGGCTGGCTCGCGGCGACATAGGAATGGCCGCGTCTGCCGAGCTCGCGGTAAAGCAGCAAAGGCTCGCGGTCGGTGATGATTTCCAAGGCCCCGCCGGCGGCGAGCGCCTCGACCGCTTCGAGCGCCCGGCGCATCGGCTCGGGCGGATCGAGCCCGCGCAGGTCGAGCCGCTGAAGCGATTCGGCGCGCTGATTCATCGCTTCGCGCTCATCGCGCCGACGGCTTGCTTCGCCGGGGTGAAGATCACCTCCCAATCGCCGCCGCCGATCTCGCGCTCGGTATGGCCGAAGCCGCGCTGCGCCATGACGGTGAACAAGGGAACCGGCTTGAATGTCGCCAACAAGCGCAAGCCCTGGCCGGGGACGAGCGCCTCCACGGCCTGCATGATTTCAGAGAAGGGCTCGCCTCCGGCCTTGAG
>DATEKH010000003.1:0-3061 GCA_035277525.1 Allostellaceae bacterium | reverse complement strand
CGTCTTGCCGAGCTCTTCGCCCTCGTTGAGCGATTTGAGGCGGTTGTCCTGGCGCTTCTGCAGCTTTTTATAAAGCGCCGCGATCTCGTCGAGGATCGCGAGCACGCCGGGCTTCAGCTCGGCTTCCATCGCGGCGAGCGAAATCGCCGCTTCCTCGGCATCGCCTTCATCGCCCTCGGCGCCAAGCTCGGCCTCCTCAGCCTCGGCTTCGGCGCCATCGGCGCCGTTGGCACCATTGGCGCCCTGCTCCTTGGCCGCTTCCTCGTTCTCGAAGGCGTTGTTGCCGTAGGTCGCGTCGAGATCGACGACGTCGCGCAACAGCATCCGGTTTTCCATCAGCGCGTCGCGCCAGCCGATGAGGGCGCGCATGGTCAGCGGGCTTTCGCAGATGCCGCCGATCATCATCTCGCGGCCGGCCTCGATGCGCTTGGCGATCGCGATCTCGCCCTCGCGCGACAAAAGCTCGACCGAGCCCATCTCGCGCAGATACATGCGAACCGGATCGTCGGTGCGCCCGATATCCTCGTCGTCGAGATTGCCGCCGGAGCGAACCTCGCCGTCCTCGTCGCCCTCGTCCGCGGCGCCGTCGTCGGCTTCTTCGCTTTCGACGAGGTTGATGCCGAGCTCGGAGAGCATCGTCATCGTGTCTTCGATCTGCTCGGAGGAAACTTGATCGGCGGGGAGAGCCGCGTTCAACTCGTCATAGGTGACGTAGCCGCGCTCTTTGCCGCGCGCCACCATCTTCTTGATCGTCGCTGCGACGGCGTCGAGCAGCGGCGCTTCGGCCGCCTCCTCGCGCCCATCCGGACTTTCTGCCGTGCCCGCCGACTTACCCGCCATATGCGTCCCGCCGTGAAATGACGTCCAGCACCCCATGCCGACGATGCGAGGCCGAAGCCCACATCGATTTACATTCGATTAAACATTCTCCCGCCGCATCGACCCAGGCCTTGGCCACCGACCCCTGGCCGGTCCCCCTTCGCTAAGCCACCCCGTCGTCCCGGTCTTTACTTTCCAGTTCCGCCCGTTGCAACTGCTCGACACGATCCCAGCTCTGCGGGGTCGTGTCCGCCACACAATGCGCCACAGCCTCTTTAAGCTCGGTTGACGATAAGCGGCGCTGAAGCTGAGACTTCATGTGGTTCCACCCGTTGCGCGCCGCATCCGCATCGGCTTCGAGCCGAGCAAATCCGCCATGAACCAGGACTTCGGGGGATAGAACCTTCTCAACGATTTCACCGAATCCGTTGTCTGTGAGGTAGCGCCTCAGCGCCTCTGCTTCAAGGTCCGGTTGCACCAGATGGGCTTTTTGGATGGCGCCAGAAAGCCTGTCAAGGTCCGGGCTCCCCAATTCGATCGCCGACAAGTCTTCGAGAATTTCGCTCAAAAGAAACGGATGATTAAGGATCAGCGCGAGCAACACCTCCTCGCGTCGGCGCTGCAGCAAGGCCGGGTCGCGAGCCGGCGCAGGCTCGTGCAAGGGCAGCGCGCCGAGGCGCTGACCCCAGCCTGCGCGACCGCGACGGAGGCGGCCCGCCGCGGGCGGCACCCCCCCGGCCGCACCGATCGGCGCGCGGCGCGGCGCGAAACTCTCGGCCAGACGCTCGCGGAAGAAGCGCCGGTAATGCTCTTGCACGCTGCGATCCGCGATCAGCCGCACATGCCGGTCGAGACGCTGCTCGAGCGCGGCGCGACGCTCCGGCGTATCCGTGGGCTGCGCCGTCTCGATGCTCCAGAGCACCTCCGCCAGCGGGCGGGCGCGATCAAGCACGGTGCGCATGGCTTCGGCGCCGTGGTGAAGCGTGAGCGAGTCGGGATCTTCGCCCGCGGGGAGGACAGCAAAGCGCAGGCTGAGGCCCGGCTTGAGAATCGGCAGCGCTCGCGCCAATGCGCGACTCGCCGCGCGCTGGCCCGCCGCGTCGCCGTCGAAGCACAGAATCGGCTCCGGCGCCAAGCGCCACAGCTCTTCGAGCTGCGCCTCCGTCAGAGCGGTGCCGAGCGGCGCCACCGCGGTGGCAAAGCCCGCGCGGTGCAGCGCAATCACGTCCATATAGCCTTCGACCACGATTATTTCCGCTCGCGCGACCGCCGCCTGCCCAACCCCGGTCGCGCGAGCAGGGTTGGCGTCGCGGCTGCGAGCGCGATCGGCATCAAAAAATCCCGCGCGCGCCAGCGCCCAGCCGTAGAGAACGCGGCCCTTTTGAAAGAGCGGCGTGTCGGGCGAATTGAGATATTTGGGCTGACCATCGCCCATCACCCGGCCGCCGAAAGCGATGATACGGCCGCGCCGATCGCCGATCGGAAAGATCACGCGGTCGCGGAAATAGTCGTAAGCCTCGCCGCCGCCTTCGGCCTTGCGCAACAAGCCCGCTTCGATCAACAGCGCTTCGGGAATGTCCTGGGCGAGTGCGCGCCGCAACGCGTCGCGGCCTCCTGAGCTTTGGTCGAAGGGGGGCGCATAGCCCAAGCGAAAGCGGCGGACGGTCTCCTCATCAAGGCCGCGTCGCTCGAGATAGGCGCGCGCCGCGCGGCCTTCCGCGCCGTGCAGCATTTTCTCGAAATAGGCGCAAGCCGCATCGACGGCGCTTTGCACGCTCGCCTGACGTGCGGCGCGCTCGCGCTCCTCGCGGCTTTCTTGCGGCACCTCGAGCCCGGCCTGGCGCGCCAATTGCTCGACCGCCTCGGGGAAGGAGAGCGACTCCGTCTGCATGACAAAGCCAATCACGTCGCCATGCGCGCCGCAGCCGAAGCAGTGATAAAAGCCCTTGTCTTCGACGGCGCTGAAGGACGGCGTCTTTTCGTTATGGAACGGACAAAGCCCGACATATTCGCGGCCGCGCCGTACGAGCTTGACGCGCCGCCCGACGATCTCCGCCAGCGAGACGCGCTGGCGCAATTCGTCGAGGAAGCGGGGCGGAAATGCCATAAGCTGTCGGCTCTCAGCTGTCGGCCATCAGCATGACGGCAATACATGCTGAGGTCAAACCCGAGGCTCATCGCTGAAAGCTGATCGCTGAGAGCTAACCCAGCAGCTTCTTCACCACCTGGCTGGCCTTGGACG
>DATEKH010000002.1:0-31570 GCA_035277525.1 Allostellaceae bacterium | reverse complement strand
TTCATGGTGTCGTCGTCGGCTTCGCGCATTTGCGGCGTGCGCCCGCCGACCAGATCGACATGAACCCCCGGCTGCAGCCATTCGCCCTTGAGGATCGGCTCCTGCGCCGCCGTGGCGCAGCAGATGATCTGCGCGCCGTGGACCGCGCGCGGCAGATCGGTTGTCGGCGCGACTTTGAGCTTGCGGCGGTCGAGCCGATGCGCGAGCCGCGCCGCCTTCTCGGGGTCGCGGCCCCAGACCAGCACGTTGTGGATCGGCCGCACGCTCGCATGCGCGTCGATCAGATGCGATGCGAGCATACCGGTGCCGATCATCAGCATGCGCTCGCAATCGGGCGCTGCGAGGTAGGTCGCCGCCAAGGCCGATGCCGCCGCGGTGCGGCGAGCGGTCAGCGCCGGGCCATCGAACAGCGCGAGAGGCTCGCCGGTCTTGCCGTCGCAGAGGAGATAGAGGCCGTGGCGCTGCAGCTTGCGACTCTCGGCATCGCCCGGAAACACCGTCGTGAGCTTGACCCCGAAATGCCGCCCCGGCTGCCATGCGGCGAGGACGATGAGGGCGCCATCGGCTTTTTGCGGCACGGGAATGGAATAGAGTTCGGCCGGAGGCGTCTCGATGCCGCCCTTGCGGAAGGCTTGGCGCAAGGCCTCGATCAGCGCCGGAAAATCCAGCGCCGCGACGGTCTCGCTATAGCCGAAAACGCGCATCGTGCAGACCTAGTCTCCGAAGCCAGAGTTGCCTGATGCGCTGCGTGAGATCGCCGACGCCCCACCTCACCCTCCCGCTTGCGCGGGTCCCTCCCTCTCCGCCCCTCAGGGGCGGAGAGGGTTGGGGTGAGGTGGGGTGAATCAGGGAAGTGCGCGAGCGCTCTAGCCTTTGCGCAAGATGCCGTCAATCGCGTCCCCCCGGCATCGCATCACGTCCGGGTCAATTCCTTGGCCCGCTCTTTCGCCTCGGCTTGGGCGGCCATGGCGCGCTCGAGCTCCGCCACGCGGCGCGCGCTGTGACGCGCCTCGCGCCGCCAGCGTCGGCCATTCACCCAGGCGACCAGCTCGCCGATGAGAAAGCCGACAAGCAGCATGACGAGCGCGATCAGATAGAGAGGTGCCTGCAGCGTCAGCGGCAGCGGCCAGAAGCTCAGCGTCACGGCATCGCGGTTGTTGACTGCGAAAACAATGAGGATGACCGCCAGGGGCGCGGTCACCAGCCAGTGGAACACTCTCACGGCATTGCCTGCCGGCAGGCGGGAGAAGCCTCAGCCTGCACCGTTATTGAGCCTGGCGCGCATTTCCTTGCCGGTCTTGAAGAACGGGATGTGCTTCTCGCCGACTTGCACGCTGGCGCCGGTGCGCGGGTTGCGGCCTTGGCGCGCGTCGCGCCGCTTCACCGAAAAGGCGCCGAAGCCGCGCAGCTCGACGCGATCGCCGCGCGACAAGGCGTTCGAGATTTCGTCGAACACCGTGCTGACGATGCGCTCGACGTCGCGCTGGTAGAGGTGCGGATTGCGTTCGGCCAAGCGTTGAATGAGCTCCGATTTGGTCATGGCCGTGCTCTTCCCTAGGCTTCGTCCGCTCGGTTGAAAGCGAGGGTGCCAAACCAAGGCCGAGCCGTCAAGGAACTAGGAAAGGGCGCAAAATCCGCCCTCATTTGTCCTCGTCTTTCTCGCCGCGCGCGCGGTTGATCGCGGCACCCAGGATATCGCCGAGGCTCGCGCCGCTGTCGGAAGAGCCGTATTCGGCCATTGCCTCTTTCTCCTCGTCGATCTCGCGCGCCTTGATCGACAGCGAGGCCTTGCGGCTCGCGCGGTCGAAAGCCGTGATCTTGGCGTCGACTTTCTCGCCGACGGCGAAGCGGTCGGGCCGCTGTTCGCCGCGGTCGCGCGACAGCTCGGCCTTGCGGATGAAGCCCGGGATGCCGCCGGCCAGTTCGACCTCGATGCCGCCATCGGTGACCGCTGTCACGACGCAGGTGACGACATCGCCCTTCTTCACCGCCGCGGCGCTCGCTTCGAGCGGATCGGCGGCCAGCTGCTTGATGCCAAGGCTGATGCGCTCTTTCTCGACATCGATGTCGAGCACGCGCACCTTCGCCATGTCGCCTTTCTTGTAGTCGAGGATCGCCTGCTCGCCCGGCCGCTTCCAATCGAGGTCCGAGAGATGAACCATGCCGTCGATATCGCCCGGCAGGCCGACGAACAGGCCGAACTCGGTAATGTTCTTGATCTCGCCTTCGAGCTCGCTGCCGGCGGGATATTTCTCGAGGAAGGCCTCCCAAGGATTGGCCATGCATTGCTTCAAGCCCAGGCTGATGCGCCGCTTTTGCGGATCGACATCGAGCACCTGGACCTCGACCTCCTGGCTGGTCGAGACGATCTTGCCGGGATGCACGTTCTTCTTGGTCCAGCTCATCTCGGAGACATGGACCAGGCCCTCGACGCCCGGCTCCAATTCGACGAAGGCGCCGTAATCGGTGATGTTGGTGACGCGGCCTTTGAAGCGTGCGCCGGCCGGATATTTGAGCTCGACGCCCTCCCACGGATCGGCTTCGAGCTGCTTCATGCCAAGCGAGATGCGCTGCGTCTCGGCGTTGAAGCGGATGACCTGCACCTTCACGGTCTGGCCGATATGGAGCGCTTCCGAGGGATGGTTGATGCGCCGCCAGGCGATGTCGGTCACATGCAACAGCCCGTCGACGCCGCCCAGATCGACGAAGGCGCCGTAATCGGTGATGTTCTTGACGACGCCGGTGAGAATCTGGCCTTCCTTGAGGCTGGCGACGAGCTCGGAGCGCGCTTCGGCGCGGCTTTCCTCGAGCACCGCCCGGCGTGAGACCACGATGTTGCCGCGCGAGCGATCCATCTTCAGGATTTGGAAGGGCTGCGGCGTGCCCAAGAGCGGGGTGATGTCGCGCACCGGACGAATGTCGACCTGGCTGCCGGGCAGGAACGCGACGGCGCCCGAGAGATCGACGGTGAAGCCGCCCTTGACGCGGCCGAAGATCACGCCGGTGACGCGTTCATTCGCCTGGAAGCTTTTCTCGAGCAAGGTCCAGGCCTCTTCGCGGCGCGCCTTCTCGCGCGAGAGCTGCGCCTCGCCGTTCTTGTCCTCCATGCGCTCGAGATAGACCTCGACCGTATCGCCGGGCTTGATCTCGGCCGGACGTCCGGGTGCTGCGAATTCCTTGAGCGCGACGCGGCCTTCGGATTTCAATCCGACATCGATCAGGACCGAATCGTTCTCGATCGCAAGAACCCGTCCCTTGACAACGGTTCCTTCGAGCCCTGATGCGGTTCCGAGCGATTCATCGAGTAACGCCGCAAAGCTTTCTTTCTTGCCTTGCGCGGCTTCCGTCGCGACAGCCATTTAGTCTCCCAAGCCTCCCCCGATTTCGCTCAAGGATGCCGACGGGGAACGCGGCTTTCCATGGGCCGCCGCAGGATCGGGCGCGGTGGCGTGAACCCGGCGTCCTGCGGCCGTCTCTAGCGAGACGTCCCGGCGAGCTTCAGTTCGACCAGGGCGACCGCCTTCTCGAAGGCGGCGTCGGCATCGAGCAGCGTGGTATCGAGACCCAAGGCGTCCTCGGCCCGACGCAGAGGCGCCGTCTGGCGCTCCCGGTCGCGGGCATCACGCTGTTCAATGTCCTGCAGGACGCGCTGGTATATAGCGATCTTGCCGCTTTCCTGCAACTCTTTGAATCGCCTTGCGGCTCTGGCTTCCGGCGTGGCGGTTACGTAGAGCTTGATGTCGGCATCGGGGCAGACCACGGTGCCGATGTCGCGCCCGTCGAGCACGGCCCCGCGACAGCCCCCCGGCGGGTGGTGCGCGAAGCTGCGCTGGAATTCCAACAGCGCCGCCCGGACCCCCGGGATGGCCGCCACGACCGAGGCGGCGTCGGCAATGCGCTCCTCTCGCAGCCGCGGATCGCCAAGATCGGTCGGGACCACCCGTCTGGCCGCGGCCTCGGCAGCGACGGGATCGGCGGGGTCGGCACCGGCATCGATCGCCTTGAGCGCCGCGGCGCGGTAGAGCCCGCCCGTGTCGAGCACGGCCAAGCCGTAGCGTTCGGCCAAGCGCCGCGCCAAGGTGCCCTTGCCCGAGGCGGCGGGGCCGTCGATCGCGATGATCACGGACGGGCCTCGGCGATGGCGCCGCCGAGTGCGTTTATCGCCGTCACGAAGCCGGGGAAGCTCGTCGCGATCGTGGCGCCGTTGTCGATGCGCACCGGGCGTCGCGCCGCCATGCCGAGGACGAGAAAGGACATGGCGATGCGGTGATCGAGCGCGGCCTCGATCATCGCGCCCCCTTCGGGCCGCGCACCCTTGCCCTCGACAATGAGCGTGTCGCCCTCGATTGCGACCTCGACGCCGCATGCGGCGAGGCCTTTGGCGATGGCGGCGAGCCGGTCGCTTTCCTTGACGCGCAGCTCGGCGAGGCCATGCATCACGGTGCGGCCCCTGGCGAAGGCGGCGGCGACGGCGAGGACCGGATATTCATCGATCATGCTCGGCGCGCGTTCGGCCGGAACCGTGACGCCGTTGAGCGCCGCGGCGCTGATCGAGAGATCCGCGACCGTCTCGCCGCCTTCGACGCGTTCATTCTTGAAGGCGATCGCCGCGCCCATCTCGCCCAGCGTTTCGAACAGGCCGGCGCGCAGTGGATTGATCCCGACCCCGACGATCTCGATGGCCGAGCCCGGGAGCACGAGCGCGGCCACTGCGGGAAACGCCGCCGAGGACGGATCGCCGGGCACGGTCAAATCCGCCGCGACGAGCTCGGGCTGGCCGCGCACCGTGATCCGTCTCCCGCCCTCATTGGTGGGTGAGGAGGTTACCTGGCCGCCGAAATGGCGCATCAGATTCTCGGTGTGGTCGCGCGACGGCAATGTCTCGATCACGGTGGTTTCGCCTGGCGCCGACAGGCCAGCGAGCAGGATCGCCGATTTCACTTGCGCCGAGGGAACCGGGGTCGCGTAGGTCAACGGCAGCGGCTCGCACGCGCCGGTCATGGCGAGCGGCAGGCGGCCGCCGCTGCGCGCGACGATGCGCGCGCCCATGCGTTGCAGCGGTTCGGTGACGCGCGCCATTGGCCGCCGCCGCAACGACGCGTCGCCGGTGAAGAACGCGGTCAGGTCGTGACCTGCGACCACGCCCATGAGCAGCCGGGTGCCGGTTCCCGAATTGCCAAGATCGAGCGGCGCGTCGGGCTCTTGCAGTCCGCCGATGCCGACGCCATTTACGCCCCAGGAGCCGTCGGCTTGCCGCGCGATGTCGGCGCCGAGAGCGCGCAGCGCCGTTGCCGTCGCGAGGACATCTTCGCCTTCGAGCAGACCATCGATCCGTGTGCGCCCGACGGCGAGGCTGCCCAGGATGAGGGCGCGGTGCGAGATGGATTTATCGCCCGGAACGCGGCAGCGCCCGCTGAGCGGGCCGGCCGTGCCGGAGGAAAGGGGCGATGCCGGAATGGTTGACATGAGCGACCGAGTCTCTACCACATCGCTGCGCATGGGCAACAGGGACGGCGTCCGCCGCGATTTAGCTTTTGACAGCGGCGACAGGGCATGGCAAAGGGCCGCCTTGGGCCGCGCGCGGAAGGCGCGTTGAACCTAAACGGAGACCATCGTGGCGAAAGCGGAATGGGGAACAAAACGCCTGTGCCCGAATTGCGGCACGCGTTATTACGACATGCGCCATGACCCGATCGTTTGTCCGCGCTGCGGCGCGGCGTTCGATCCCGAGGCTTTGCTGAAGACGCGCCGCACGCGCGCCGCGGCGCCTGCCGTGGTCGAGCCCGTTGCCGAAGAGGAGATCGAGCCCGATTTGGGCGGCGAGGAAGTCCCGGCGCCGGAAGAGGCCGAGGCCGCGATTCCGATCGAAACGGGCGAGGAGGAAGAAGAGGAGGAAGGCGAAGAGGGCGAGGACGAGGAAGAAGAGGTGCTCGAAGACGCGTCGGAACTCGGCGAGGACGAAGACGACATGGCCGAGGTGATCGAGAACGTCGACGACGAGGACGAATAGGACAAGGCCGTGCGCGGCCGCGGGGTCATAGCTCAGATGGGAGAGCGCTACAATGGCATTGTAGAGGTCCGGGGTTCGATTCCCCGTGGCTCCACCAATCGAGGCAGGCGGATGACGAGGCTCGGTTGAGCCGCTCGCCACCCCTCGAAGACGAAAAGGGCCCGGCCGCAATCTGCCGGGCCCTTTGCGTTTCTGCAGCGCCGTGTCGCCTTAAAGCCGGCCCGAGGCAAAGACGCTTCTGCCATAGGCAGGCGCCGATTCATCGAGATAAAGTCCGCGATGCGTTGCGACCGCGATCAGGTCGCGGAGCTGGCGCTGCAAGGGATTGCTCGAAAAGATCGCGTGGCCGCCCGCCGCCGCGAACAGCGCCTGCACGGCTTCGAGCGCCATGCGCGCGATGAAGGCGGCCTGGAACCGTGCCTTGAGCTTGTCATGCGCGCTGAGAGCGCCGCCCGCTTCGAGCAGGCGCGCCCAATGATCGACCGATTGATCGAGCAAGGCCGATGCCGCGTCAATCTGCGCCGCCGCCTTGGCGAGGCCGAGCTGCGTGCTGCCTTGCTCGATCGGTGGCGAGCCGCGTCCGGCTCGCCCGGCGGTGTGCCGTAGATAGGACGCGAGAAAGCCTTGCCCGATGCCGATCGCGAGCGCGGCAAAGCCCAACGCCGCAACCGATGCGCGCGGCGTGCGAAACACCGCGGCGCGATTGACCGCAGTGCCCGGACCCGTTCCATCATCGCTATGAACGTGATCCTGGAAGCGATGCGCCGGCACGAACACCTCGTCGACGACGAAGCTCTTGCTGCCGGTCCCGGCGAGGCCCGCGACCTGCCAGTCATCGATCACTTTGGCCTCGCGGCGCGGAATGAGAAAATCGAAATAGCGTGGCGGCCCGTTCGCCTGTTCGAGGACTGCGCCGCAGATCAACCACTGCGCGTAATCGATGCCGCTCGCAAATCCGAATCGTCCCGACACCAAGGCGCCGCCCGAGGCGCGTCGTGCCTTGCCCGAAGGCGCGACGCTCGCGGCGATCCGCGTATCGCTGTTTTTGCCCCAGACCTCGTCCTGCGCTTCGAGCGCGAAGGCGCCGACGAGCTGTGTGTGGTCGTTGAGGACATTGGCGACCCAGGCCTGCGAGCCGCAGCCGCGCGCCAAGATGCGGTTGACGCGGCACAAAACGTCCCAGCCATATTCGTAGCCGCCATAGCGTGCAGGCCGGCACAATTGCAAAAGCCCGCCCTGTTGAAGCTCGTCGATGGTCTCGGGCGGGCAAGAGCGCAACGCCTCGCAACGGGCCGCCCGCTCCGCGAGCACCGGCACAAGCGCTTCGGCGCGGTTGTAGAGCTCATCCGGGTTGGGCGTGGTGGCGGTGTCCGACATTTCCCCGCGGCTGTCGCGGTGCGCGCGCCACCGCCGGCGATTTCCGGCTCGCCGATTTTCTCGGTTTGGGCTATAAAGAGCGCTTCGCGGCGCGCTCGCCGGCGGCCTCTTTGGGGTCATAGCTCAGTTGGGAGAGCGCTACAATGGCATTGTAGAGGTCCGGGGTTCGAATCCCCGTGGCTCCACCATTCAAACGCGCAAGGCGGAACTTGCGCGCGACGCCGATGAGGGGCCGGGACGATCGTCCCGGCCCTTTTCGTGTGGGATCCGGGCGATGTCTGCCGCCCGAGATTTGCGCTGGATCAAAGCGCGCTCTCCCGGGACGTGAGAGAAATCCTACCAACCAACCGGCCGAGCGCAGGAAGGGTTGCGCCGAGGAGCCCGAACGCCATGAGCGGACACACTTATCGCCGACAAAGCAAGAAGGAGCGCGACGCCGCGACCGCGGAGCGCCTCGATTCCCGCCGGCGCAAGGAAGCGAAAACGCGATCGAAAGAGCTCGAAGCGGGTCAGCACAAGAAGCCGCGCTCGTAGCCCGACCGGCAAGGCGCGTTTAGAGTTCCATCGCGAGGCGGAAAAGGCCCGCGCGGTCGCTCTCGCCCCAAGGCAGAAACTCGATCCGCGCGCGCTCGACAAGAGCGAGGATTTTGATGTCGCGCGCATAGGCGGCGAGATCGCCGCGAAAACGCAGCGAACCGCGCCCCCCGTCAAACGCATGGCCGCAATCGTCCCAAAACCGCGCGGCGCGGCGCTCGGCTTTGAGGAAGGGCGTCACCTCGATGCCGAGATAGTCGCCCGATGGCGCGCACAGAATCTTGTCGAAGAGGTCGCACGCAAACGCCCATAACTCGCTGCCTTCGGGCGATGGCCAGGCGCCGAAGCCGCCGTTGGTGGGAGGCTGCGCGCCGACGGCGCCGGGAAAATCCGCGGGAAAGCGCAGCCCGTCGATGAGGCGGACGAGTGCTGTCGTGTCGTATTCGATCGGAGATCCTTCGGCGTAGCGGCGATAGCAGCGCTCGAGGCCCCAGCGGAACTCTTCGACGGCATCGCGCGGGTCGCCTGCGGCCGCGGATTGCCAGAACGCAGCGGGCGCGTTGCGGCGCGACCAGCTCCGCATCGAGCGGCGCAAATCCCAAGGCGTGACCACGAGGAGAAAGAACGCGATCACCGCCAGGGCGAGCGGCAGCACGTGAATCTGCTGATCGATCAGCCATTCCTCCGGCGGCGTAAGCCAGCCCACCGCGAACTGCACCCAGGAGGGCAGGCGCAAAATCAGCTCCACCACCGAGACCCGGTCCGCCACCGCGCCAAGGAGAAGCAGAAGAATGATTAAGAGGCCGACGAGGCGCCGCATTGCGCTGATCCCCCTTTGCCGCCGCCCCATAGGCTGGTCGTGCCCCCCATCCGTCAAGCCGATTCCGCACCCGGACCGGAATGGTTAATCCTTCCTAAAGGCTTGAGCGGCCAGGGCTTGATTGCCGCCGCCGCCATCCCCACTTTGAGGTTGTGAGCAATGCCGGAGGGGTTGCTCCGCAGACTGGCCAAGGTCGCCCGACGGGGACCGGAAACCTGGACTCGCTCGTGCTTGAGGAGGTCCTATTGTCACGCTTATCGCTTTTCAATTCGCCGTTGCTTTTGGGCTTCGATCAGTTCGAGCGAGCGCTCGACCGGGTTAGCAAAGCCACCGCCGACGGTTATCCGCCTTACAATGTCGAACAAATTGGCGAGGACGCGCTGCGCATCACGCTCGCGGTCGCCGGTTTCAGCATGGACGAGCTGTCGGTCCAGCTCGAGGACAAGCAGCTTGTCATCCGCGGCAAGCAGGAAGACGAGCAACCTGGAAGGGTCTATCTCCATCGCGGCATCGCCGCGCGTCAATTCCAGCGTTCATTCGTGCTCGCCGACGGCATCGAAGTAACGGGCGCCGCGCTTGAAAACGGGCTGCTTCATGTCGATTTGCATCGGCGCGCCACGGAAGGGCTGGTGCGTTCGATCGCGATCAAGACCGGCAAGGCGGTGAACGGCCAAAGGAGTGAGTCATGACGATCGCCGAGAAGTTACGCCACATCACCCCGCAGGATTTCGCCGCTATGGGCGTGCAGCAGCTCGCCTATATCCGCCCGGCCGTCGTCAACGGCGTGACCGTGTTCACGATTCACGCGGCCGATGGCACGCAGATCGGCATGGCGCCCAACCGCGATGTCGCCTTCGCGGCCGTGGTCCAGAACGAGCTGGAGCCGGTCAGCCTCCACTGAGCGCAAAGCGTGATGTTCCAGAGCGGGCAGCGGCGCTAGGCCGCGTGGCTCGTGGCGCGATCGGTTAAAAGCGCGTAGATCGCGTCGGCCGATTCGGTGCCGCGCAGCTTCGCGCACATCGCGCGGTCGCGCATGAGCCGCGAAATGCGCGCCAGCGCCTTCAAGTGGTTGGCGCCCGCATCCGACGGCGTCAGCAGCAGAAATACCAGATCGACCGGCTGCGAATCGATCGCGTCGAAATCGACCGGCTTTTCCAGGCGCGCGAACAGCCCCATTGGTTGCGCGAGCTCCGGCAGTCGGCCATGCGGCACGGCAGTGCCGCCGCCGATGCCGGTGGTGCCGAGCTGCTCGCGTTCCAAGAGAATTTCGAAGACCTTGTACTCATCCTCGCCGATGAGCGAGGCCGCGCGCCGCGCCATTTCCTGCAAGACAGTGCGTTTGTTCGCGACGCGCAACTTTGCAATCACGCGCTCCGGAGTGATCAGGTCCGAGATTTCCATCGCGATCCCATCGTGGTGGCGCCGCAAAACTTACGAACGCGCCGCCAAAGTGTCAAGCAAACGGCGCGTGATCAAACAAGCGTTTAGAAGTGCAGAGCTTTTTCTCGGCGGCGATGAACCGATGACGGAATGTGCATCGCCTCGCGGTACTTCGCGACCGTGCGCCGCGCGATGTCGATTCCCTCTTTCATGAGGATGTCGACGATCCGATCGTCGGACAAAACGTCGTTCGCCTCGGCGTCGATCAGCGAGCGAATGCGGAACCGCACCGCCTCGGCCGAGAGCGCGTCGCCGCCGGCCGAGGCCGCGATCGAGGCGGTGAAAAAATATTTGAGCTCGAAAATCCCGCGCGGCGTCATGACGTATTTATTGGTCGTGACGCGGCTCACCGTGCTCTCATGCATGCCGATGGCTTGCGCGATGTCGCGCAGCACGAGCGGACGCAAATGCTGGACGCCGTGGCGCAGAAAGCCGTCCTGCTGCCGCACGATCTCGCGCGCGACTTTGAGGATCGTCGTCGCGCGCTGATGCAGCGCCTTCACCAGCCAATTGGCCGACTGATACCGCTCGGCGAGATAATCCTTGGCGGATTTGCCGCGCACCGAGGCGCTGACCTCGGCGTAATAGCGCGTGTTGATGAGGACGCGCGGAAGCGCGTCGCTGTTGAGCTCGACCGCCCAGCCCGAACCAAGCGGCCGCACCGACACCTCGGGCACGATCGGCTGCGCGACCGCACCGTCGAAAGCGAGCCCCGGCTTCGGATCGAGCGCGCGCAGCTCGGCCACCATCTCGGCGAGATCGGCCGCATCGACGCCGCAGAGCCTCAAGAGCTGGGCGATGTCGCGGTTCGCGACCAGCGGCAGATTCTGCACCAGCGCCTGCATCGCCGGATCGAAGCGGTTGCGCTCCCTGAGCTGGATCGCAAGGCATTCGGCAAGATCGCGGGCAAAGATCCCCGCCGGATCGAAACGCTGCAGCCGGGCAAGCACCTGCTCGATCCGCGCAGGCTCGCAGCCCAAAAGCTCGGCCGCCGCCGCGACTTCGACGGTAAGATAGCCCGCCTCGTCGATCTGATCGATGAGATAGGCGCCGATCACCCGATCGGCCGGCTCCTTCACCTCTTCCGCCAATTGGGCAAGGAGGTGCTCGCGCAGCGTCGTTGGTCGCGCCAGGGTCTGATCGAGGCCGGGCAGGTCGCCATCCTCGGGCCGTGCCGCGCTCGATTTCCACGCGCTGGGATCGCCGGCAAGGTCGAGCTTGCCCTCGCCCTCTGCGCCCGCGACCTCATGCCAGGACTCGATCGCCTCCTCGCTCGTGGCTTCGCCGGGCGGAGCAGGCTCGGCCGGGGCGGCCGCCGCGTCGCCCGCCTCCTCGGCGGGCCCGTCGTCGCGCTCCAAAAGCGGGTTTTGCTCCAACTCGCCTTCGACGTAGCTCGCCAATTCGATATTCGAGAGCTGCAGCAGCTTGATGGCCTGCTGCAGCTGCGGCGTCATGACGAGCGCTTGGCTTTGGCGAAGATCAAGCCTTTGGGTGAGGGCCATAGCGGTTGTTATAAACGAAGGCGCATGAGCACTGCAAACTTCGTACCAACTCACTGATTTTCCGTTAAACAAATCAACGGAAAACCGCAGCCTGCCGAAAAGCCTGTGGAAAAAAGAGCTTAGAGGCTGAACCGCTCGCCCAGATAGACCCGCCGGACATTCGGGTCGTTAACCACTTCGCCGGGCGCCCCGTCCATCAGCACCTGGCCCTCATGGAGGATATAGGCGCGGTCGACGATGCCCAGGGTTTCCCGGACATTGTGGTCGGTGATGAGGACCCCGATGCCGCGGTCCTTCAGATGCGCGACGAGATCGCGGATATCGCTGACGGCGATCGGGTCGATGCCGGCCAGCGGCTCGTCGAGCAGGATGAAATGCGGCTGGGTCGCCAAGGCCCGTGCGATTTCGACCCGGCGTCGCTCGCCGCCCGACAGCGCCATGGCCGGGGCGCGCCGCAAATGGGTGATCGAGAATTCCGCCAGCAGCGAATCGATCGCGTTCTCGCGCAGCTCGGGCACCGGCTCCGACACTTCGAGCACCGCGCGAATATTCTGCTCCACCGTGAGGCCGCGGAAGATCGACGCCTCCTGCGGCAGATAGCCGATGCCCATGCGCGCGCGCCGATACATCGGCAGCTCGGTGATGTCCTCGCCATCGAGCAGGATGGTGCCGACATCCGGCCGGATGAGGCCGGTGATGATGTAAAAGCAGGTGGTCTTGCCCGCGCCATTGGGCCCGAGCAAGCCGACCGCCTCGCCCCGCTGGACCGAGACATTGACCTCGCGCAGCACCGGCCGCTTCTTGAAGCTCTTGCCGAGATTGTAAGCCGCTAGCCCGGAATTGTCGGCGACGAGCCGCGGTCCGGTTTCGGCGGGCGATCGGCGCCGCGGCGGAGATGAGCTGCTTTCGGGCATAGCGCGCGTCGCCTTTTATGGTTTTGCCTTGGCGGCCGTGTCGTCCGACCGCGGGATGAACAAGCCCTCGACGCGCGGACGCGGCCCCGCAAGCGTCGCCGTGGGCGGCGCGCTCAGCAATCGTGCGACATTGGTATTGGTGTCGACGACACCGTATTCGCCGCGCAGCTCGTTGCTTCCCCGCGTCAGACTCACATGTCCGGTGAGGGTTGCGATTCCGGTGTCGAGATTATAGACCGCGGCGTCGCTGCGCGCGACTTCGTCTTCCGAGGTAAGGATGACATTGCCATGCGCATCGACCTTGCTGATGTGCGTGGCCTGGTTGTCGCCCTTTCGCACCTCGGCGATGAGGATGTCGCCGCGGATCGATTTGGGCGTGGGGCCTTGACGCACCGCGACGGCGTCGCCCCGGGCCACGCCGATCTGCTTCTGGTCGTACCACTCGAAACTGTCGCGCGCCGTTATCGTGTCCTGCGGCGTGACGATTTTCAGGTTTTTGCCGGTCAAGACGAGCAAGGCCTGATCGACATCGTAGATGGCGTGATCGCCATAGGCCGTCTGGGTCGGCGTTGCGAACACCACATGCCCGTCGGCCTCGATGCGGTAGACCTGGGTCGAGCCGGTATCGAGGGCATCGGCGCCGCGCAGCGCGGGCTCGGGCGCCGAGGCGTTGGCCGTGCTGCTTGCCGGTGCGGGGCGGTAATAAGCGTAAAGCGTGTCGGCGCTGACGCTGGTTTCCCCGCGCGTCGCCTTGGCATTGCCGCGCGCGATATAGACCTGATTCGACTGCTGCCATTCGACGCCATTATCGGCCTGGATGCTGATTGGCTTTCCATTGTCCTGACCGGTAAGGCCGAGCGCGCCCGATGGCGCGCCGCTGCGGTTCGGCGCCTCGGCCGGCGTCGCGGTGGCGAGGCCGAGCGCAAGCAAGGCCGCCGCCGCGCCGCAGGCTGCGCTCCGCGCGTTCAATCGACATCCTTCGGCCGCGGCAGCAGCGTCAGGCTGGTTTTGCCGGTGAAGATAATGACGTCGCCCCGGTTGTAGAGGGTGAAGCCTTCAGCGGTGACATGGCCGAACGGGCCTTGGCCGGATACGGGATCATGACTGTCGGCGGTGCCGTTTGGAATGTTGATGTGCGCGCTGTCGGTGTGAAATTCGTTGCCGCGATCTTGGTAGAGCGTCACGTTGCCGTAAAGGTCGAGCAGCTGCGGCTGGCTCTGATAGGTGCCGGTGTCGCCCGAAACCTCCACCCAATTGCCGCTCTTCGTCGTGAGATCGGCCCGCGGCGCCTCGAGGGTGATGAGATCGTCCGAGCGCGGCACCTGGGTTGCCGCTTGGGCGGTCAGGACATAGGGCCGGCTGTCGCGGTCGATCCCGGTATAGCGCGGGTTGACCATCCGCAGCCGGCGCGCCTCGCTGAGATCGATGCGCGGCACGCCGAAGCGCACATGCTGAAAGGCGGAATCGAGCTCGGGCCAAATTCCGACCAGGAGCAGCAGCCCCATGGCCAGGGCCGGCAGCGTCCATTTCGTCCGCTGCACGAAGCGGGTGTGGCTGCGGCCATCGTCGATCCGCAGCCGCCGCCGCAGCGTCAGATGCAGCGCGACCGCGGATTGCAGCGGCCCCTTCATGCGATGCCGGCTCTGAGACAATCGTGGATATGAACGATACCGAGGGGATGCCGATCTTCGTTGACAACGAAGAGGCTGGTGATCGGGCGCGGCAATTGATTCATCCGGCCGAGCGCCTCGGCCGCGAGCGCGCCGGGCCGGATGGTCTTGGGCTGCTTGCTCATGACCTTGTCGACCATCGAACGCAGCAACCCGTCGCCCATGTGACGGCGCAAATCGCCGTCGGTGATCACGCCGACGAGACGCCCGGCCGGATCGGTGATGCCGACGCAGCCGAAGCTCTTCTTGGTGATGACCAGGATCGCCTCGGCCATCCCGGTCCCAAGCGGCGCCAGCGGAACGGCTTCGCCGCTATGCATGATGTCCGCGACGGTCAGAAGCTGACGACCGAGCTGCCCGCCGGGATGAAGCCGCTGAAAGTCGGCGGTGGAAAATCCCTTGCGCTCCAGCAACGCGACCGCCAGCGCGTCGCCGAGTGCGAGCATCATGGTGGTCGAGGTGGTTGGCGCCAGCCCCATCGGACAAGCCTCGTCGGAGGCCGGCAGGATCAGCGCGATATCGGCCGTGCCCGCAAGGCTGCTGCCGTCGCGCCGAGTCATGGCGACGAGGGGGATGCGGAAGCGTCGGCTATAGGTGACGACATCGCCGAGCTCGGCCGTATCGCCGGAATTGGAGAGCGCGAGAACGGAATCCCCCTCGGCGATCATGCCGAGATCGCCGTGACTTGCCTCGGCCGGGTGAACGAATTGCGCCGGGGTTCCGGTCGAGGCGAAGGTCGCGGCGATCTTGCGTGCGACATGGCCGCTCTTGCCCATCCCCGTCACGGTGACGCGGCCCGCGGTCGCGGCCAGCAGATCGACCGCGGCGGCAAAACGGCCGTCGAGCCCGTCGATGAGCGCGGACAGGCCGGCGATCTCCGTGCGCAGCACCCGCCGCGCAACGCCAATCGCGTTATCGGTTGCGTCTTTCGGCATCGGCCGCGTTACCGGATCGTCCTGTCGATGTGGTCATCCCAAGAGCAAGACAAATGGCTCAAGCAGCGCGCAACTGTCCCCATCCGCGCGTCAGATCCACCCCAAGGTAGGGAGAACTATGGCCTTGCATCCCCTCCGGGTCAATCGACCGGGCCGTGGCCGGGCTTTATGCCGCAGCGCAGGAATTGCCGTCAATGCTCGAAGATATCGACGTTTTCGAAACCCGTAAGGTCGAGAAACGCGCGCGTCGGCAGGAACGCGAAGCAGGCGAGCGCCAATTGCTGGCGGTTTTCGCGCATCAGCATCTCGTCGAGCTTGGCCTTGAGGGCGTGGAGGTGGAGCACATCCGAGGCGGCGTAGCGCTTTTGTTCCTCGGTGAGGGTGGGCGCCCCCCAATCCGAGCTTTGCTGCTGCTTCGAGAGCTCGATGCCCAAAAGCTCGCGGCAAAGATCCTTCAGCCCGTGCTTGTCGGTAAAGGTGCGTGCGAGTTTCGAGGCGATCTTGGTGCAATAGACCGGCGCTGCGACCACGCCGAGGTAGTGCGCGAGCACGGCGATATCGAAACGGCCGAAATGAAACAGCTTCAGCACGGAGGGGTCAGCCAGAAGCGCGCGCAGATTGGGCGCGCCATATCCGCCCGGCACGAATTGGACGAGATGGCTGACGCCATCGCCGGCGGAAAGCTGCGCAAGGCACAGCCGGTCGCGCAGCGGATTGAGACCCATCGTCTCGGTGTCGATTGCGACGCTCGTCCCGAATTTGACGCCGGCGGGAAGATCGCCCTTATGGAGATGAATGGTCACGTCCACCTGCTCGCCCCGCGCGGCGCGCTTGCCGCCGCCGCGTCCTGGTGCCCTGGAGAAGACTCGAACTTCCACGACCTTTCGGCCACTAGAACCTGAATCTAGCGCGTCTACCAATTCCGCCACCAGGGCGCCAGCGGGTGATTAGGCGGCGCACTCCGCGATGTCAATTGCACCCTCGGGGTTGGGCGCGCGCTCTCGCAACCGCAGCCGCGCTGGTGTATAGATCGCCGCCATGACGCCGCGGCGGGTCACGATCATCGGCGCTTCGGGCTTCATCGGCCGCTATGCGGTAAGACAGCTCGCGGGGCAAGGCGCGGTTATCTGTGCCTGTTCCCGTCACGCCCGCGAGGCCGGCTATCTCCGTCCGATGGGCGATGTCGGGCAGGTCGCGGCCTTCGATCTCGACATCAATGACGAGCGCGGCTTGGCTGCCGTGGTCGCCGGTGCGGACGCTGTCGTCAACGCCGCGGGAATTCTTTACGAGCGCGGCCGCCAGCGTTTCGACTTGCTCCACCACCAGAGGCCCGGCGCGCTCGCGCGACTCGCCAAGGCGGCCGGCGTTCGTCAATTCGTTCATATCTCGGCGCTCGCGGCCGAGCGCGAAGGGCCTTCGGCCTATGCGCGCAGCAAGGCGGCGGGCGAGGAGGCGGTGCGGGCGGCGTTCCCGGACGCGGTGATCTTGCGCCCCTCGCTGGTCTTTGGCCCGGAAGACGCGTTCTTCAATCGTTTCGCGGCGATGGCGCGCTATGTTCCCGCCTTGCCCTTGGTCGGAGGCGGCCATACGAAGTTTCAGCCGGTCTATGTCGGCGATGTCGCGGCGGCGATCGCCGCGGCGCTCGATCGTGACGATACCGCGGGACGCACCTTCGAGCTCGCGGGCCAGGCGGTCTTCGAGCTGCGCCAGCTCTTCGCGCTCATGCTGCACACCATCCGCCGCAAGCGGCTGCTCATCTCGGTGCCCTTCGGGCTCGCGGGCGTCATGGCCGCGTTCCTCGAGCGCCTGCCCAATCCGCTTCTGACGCGCGATCAGGTGCGCATGCTGCGGCGTGACAGCGTCGCAACGCCGGGGGCGCCGGGGCTGGGCGAACTCGGAATTACCGCCGCCGCGCTCGAGCTTATTCTGCCCTCCTATCTCGACCGCTACCGTCGCGGCGGGCGCACGATCTCCACCGTCAGTCCGGCCTGACGGTTCTAGAACGACGAATCCGGGCCTTTGAGGAACTCCTCTTCCTCGGAGGTCGAGACGCGTCCGAGGATGCGGTTGCGATGCGGAAAGCGCCCGAAGCGCGCGATGATCGCGTGATGCCGGCGGGCGTAATCGTCGCCCTGGGCCATGATCGGATCGTGCGCCAGTGTCTCAAACAAAGCGACGCTTTTCTCCTGGTCGGCGAGGTCCTCGCTGTGCTCGAACGGAAGATAAATGAACTGCCGCCAGACCGTGGGCAGCGACCGATCGAAGCCTTGCGCCAGCGCCACGCGCGCGGTCGCGCGGGCGAGCGCGTCGCTGGCAAAGGCTTCTGGCCGGCCGCGGTAAAGGTTGCGCGGCAATTGGTCGAGCAAAAGGATGAGCGCGAGGCAGGGCTCGGCCTCGTGCGCCCATTGGGCACAACCTCCTTGTGCCGCGCGCTGTTGCAGCGGCTGAAACCGCGCGCGCAGCGCGCCGTCGAAATCGGGATCGGTCTTGAACCAAACCTCGCGCGGCTTGAAGCGCTCGGGCGAGTCGGGACGCCCGAACCAGAAATCGATCAGCGCGGTTGCTTCGGCCCGCTCGGCGTTGGTCATCGTCCAAGCCATAACCGATCTGTGTCCGTCCGGCCAGTGGGCGCCACCCGATGCGGTATGGTTTTGCAGCGGGCGTGCTTTTGGGTACCATGAGCCCGACCATGCGCCTGCTCTATCATCTCTGGCTGTCGCCGCTCTCGCGCAAGATCCGCGTCGTTCTTCAGGAAAAAAACCTCGATTTCTCGATGAAGGCCGAGAAGGTCTGGGAACGGCGTCCCGAGTTTCTGGCGCTCAATCCTGCCGGCGAGGTGCCCGTACTGGTCGAGCCCGACGGCACGGTTCTGGCCGATGCCGGCGCGATCGCCGAATTTCTCGACGAAACCTACCGCGAGAAGCTGCTCTTGGGGCTCAACCCGATCGATCGCGCCGAGGTGCGTCGGCTCGTCGCTTGGTTCGACGTCAAGATGAATCGCGAGGTGACCGAGCATCTGATCGGCGAAAAATTTATGAAGCGCTTTCTCGGCTTTGGGCAGCCGGATTCGGCGGTCATCCGTGCCGGCAAAACCAATCTGCGCTATCACCTCGATTACGTCGCCTATCTCGCCGAGCGCCGGCGCTGGCTCGCCGGCGATCATTTCTCGCTCGCGGATATCACCGCGGCCGCTCATCTCTCCGCGCTTGACTATCTCGACGACGTCGTCTGGGACGAGCACGAGCCGGCCAAAGACTGGTATGCGCGGGTGAAGTCGCGGCCGGCCTTCCGTCCGATTCTTGCCGACCATATTCCGGGTGCGCCGCCGCCCAAGCACTACGCCGATCTCGATTTCTGACGCGGCTTAAGGCTTGTTCTAACGCGGCTTAAGGCTTACCCGGCGCCGCGCCCGCGCCGGGTGGCGAGGCATCCTCCTTGGCGAGCCGCGCGAGGTTGTCGCGGGCGGCTTGCGCCTCGGGCGATTTCGGGCCGAGTTCGAGAATCCGCTGCCAGTCGCTCTCGGCGCCGGCGCGATCGCCCTTGAGGCGCCGGATATTGCCGCGCTCCAAAAGACCCGCAAGGGCGTTGGGGTCGAGCGTCAGGGCGCGCGTCGCGTCGTCGAGCGCCAAGTCGAGGCTGCCAAGTTGACGATAGGCCGAGGCGCGATAGATGAGCGCGTCGGCGCGCTTGGGCGCGCGATCGAGCACGCGATTGAGATCGTCGATGGCGTCGAAGAATTTGCCATTGAGCGCGGAGGCTTCGGCCCGGTCGATCAGGATCTCGACGTCGTTCGGCTTGAGCGTCAAAGCGGCGTCGAAATCGGCCTTGGCCTGGGTTGGCTTGTTGGCGAGAAGCCAGGCATTGCCCGCCTGCTCGAGGGCGTCGGCGCGCATCCCCGGATCGGCCTGCATCATCGCGCCGGCCATGTCCTGCAGCCTCAGCGCCGCCTCGGAATATTTCTTCAGCCCGACGAGAGCGACGGCGGCGCAGTGATCGGCGGGGAACCCGCCGCCCATATCGCGCCAAGTCGTCGCCCGGTCATAGGCTTGCTGCGGGTTGCTGTGCGCCAAGGCCATGCATTCGTTGTATTGCTTGGCGGTGGGAGGCGCGAGCTCGAACGCCGGCGTTGCCGGCGCCGTTCCAGCGGACCGGGCGGGCTGCGTGGCCGCGACGACAAGAAGCGCTGCCGCGGCAAGGACGGCCGGATGTCGCGGGGCCGCCTTATTCACCCGCTTCGCGGACCGCGCGCGCATCGGCGATCGCGCGCGGTGCCGCCGCCGGCGCGGCGCCTCGCGCGAAGGAGAGACGAAGCTTCTCGAGATAGAGATAGATCACCGGCGTGATGAAAAGCGTCAGCGATTGCGAGACCACCAGGCCGCCGACGACGACGAGGCCCAGGGGCCGACGCAGCTCCGCGCCTTCGCCGAAGCCGACGGCGATCGGCAAGCCGCCCATGATCGCCGCCATGGTCGTCATCATGATCGGTCGGAAGCGCAAGAGGCAGGCCTCGAAGATTGCTTCGTCTGCGGTCGTATTGCCGGCGCGCTGCCGCTCGAGGGCGAAGTCGATCATCATAATGGCGTTCTTCTTGACGATGCCGATCAGCATGACAATGCCGATGATCGCGATCACGCTCATATCTTGATGGAACAGCATCAGGGTCAGCAGCGCGCCGAGGCCGGCCGCCGGCAGGCCCGAAAGAATTGTGATCGGATGGATGAAGCTCTCGTAGAGAATGCCGAGCACGATGTAGATCACGATCACCGCCGCGGCCAGCAACAGGCCTTGGCCCTTGAGCGCGTCCTGGAACACTTGGGCGTTGCCCTGATAGCTCGTATTGAGCGTGACCGGCAGGTTGACGTCGCGCTGAAGCTGCGCGATCTCGTTGACGGCGGTTCCGAGCGAGTAGCCGGGCTGCAGATTGAACGAGATCGTGACCGAAGGCAGCTGGCCCTGATGGTTGACCGTCACCGGCCCGATGCCGGTGCCGACGGTCGCGAGCGCGCCGAGCGGGATGGTCTGGCCCGAAGAGTTCCGCAGATAGATCTTCGACAAGTCGGTTGGCGATTGCTGAAACGCCTTGTCGACCTCGAGGATGACGTAATAGCTGTCCGACGGCTCGTAGATCGTCGAGATCTGGCGCTGGCCGAACGCGCTGTAAAACGTATTCTTGATCTGGTCCATGGTGACGCCGAGCTGCGAGGCCTTGTCACGATTGACATCGATGATTGCCAGCCGGTTCCGCAGCTGCAGATCCGAGGTTACGTCCTGAAGGCCGTGCAGCTGCGCCATGCGCTGCTGCATCACTTGCGCGTAGTGGTAGAGCTCCTGCGTGTCGCTGTCTTGGAGCGTGTACTGATAGGCGCTCTTTGACAGGCGTCCGCCGAGATTGATGTTCTGCACCGGCTGGAAAAAGACGTTCACGCCCGGGATCCGCGCCATCTTGGGGCGCAGTTCCTGGATGATTTCCGTGGCGGAAAGCGAGCGTTGATCGCGCGGCTTCAGCTGGATGAAGAGGCGGCCGGTGTTGAGCGCCGGGCTGCCGCCGCTGACCCCGACCGAGGCGGTGACGTCGCTGACGTTCGGATCGGCGTTGATGGCGTTCGAGACCGCGAGCGTGTGCTGCGACATGCCGTCGAACGAGATGTCCTGATTGGCCTCGATGAAGCCGAAAATCGCGCCGGTATCTTCGATCGGAAAGAACCCTTTGGGGACGACGACGAAGAGGTAGCCGGAAACCGCGATCGACAGGATGGTGACGAAGAGGGTCGCACGGCGGTGCCGCATCACCGCCGACAGCCCGCGCTTGTAGCCCGCGAAGAGCGCATTGAATCCGGCTTCGGAGGCGCGGTAGATGAAATTATGTCGCGAGCCCTGGTGCGGTTTGAGCAGGCGCGAGGCGAGCATCGGCGTCAAGGTCAGCGAGACGAATCCCGAAATCAGGATTGTCATGCTGATGGTGACGGCGAATTCGCGGAAAACGCGGCCGACCACGCCGCCCATGAACAGCACGGGGATGAAGACGGCGACGAGCGAGACCGTGATCGACAGAATGGTGAAGGCGATCTCGCGCGAGCCGCGGAACGCCGCGTCGATCACGCGTTCGCCGCCTTCGATGTGGCGCACGATGTTCTCGAGCATGACGATCGCGTCATCGACAACGAAGCCGACCGAGAGGGTCAAGGCCATCAGCGACAGATTATCGATGCTGTAACCCAGAACCTCCATGCCGGCGAAGGTCCCGATGACAGAAACGGGCAGGGCCAGCGCCGGGATGATGGTCGCCGTGACGTTGCGCAAAAACAGGAAAATGACGAGGATGACGAGCGCCGCCGTCAAGATGAGCGTGAATTGCACGTCGTTGACCGCGGTGCGGATCGACGCCGAGCGGTCGAGCATGACGTTGAGCTTGACCGAAGCCGGAAGCTCCGCCTCGAAGATCGGCAGGAGGCGCTTCACTGAATCGACCACCGCCACGGTGTTGGCGTCGGGCTGACGGAAGATGGCGAGCAGGATTCCGCGCGCGCCGTTGTACCAGCTCGCCTGCTGATTGTCCTCGACGCCATCGACGGCCTTGGCCACGTTTTTAAGGCGGACCGGCGCGCCGTTGCGATAGGCGACGATCAGATCATTGTATTTGGCGGCCTCCTCGAGCTGGCCGTTCGCCTGAAGCGTGAAAGCCTGATTCTGGCCCATGATGGTGCCGACGGGCGCCGCCGAATTGGCCGCCGCGATTGCGCTTTGCAGATCCTCGAGCGTCATGCCTTTGGCGGCCAGAGCCTCGGGATTGGCCTCGATCCGGACGGCGAATTTCTGCTGGCCGAAGACGACGACTTGCGAGATGCCCGACAGGGTGGAGATGCGCTGCGCGATCAGGTCTTCGGCATAACTGTCGACCGACGACAGCGGCAAGGTCGCCGAGCTCAAGTTGAGGAAGATGACCGGGAAATCGGCCGGATTGACTTTATGGAAGCTCGGCGGCGTCGTCATCTGGATCGGCAGGCGCCTCGCCGCGGTGGTCAAGGCCGATTGCACGTCGAGCGCGGCGCCGTCGATGTCGCGGCTCAGATCGAATTGCATGGTGATCGCGGTGAAGCCCTGGCCGCTCGCTGACACCATCGAGCTGAGGCCCGCGATGGTCGAGAACTGCTTCTCGAGCGGCGTTGCCACCGAGGACGCCATGGTCTCGGGGCTGGCGCCCGGCAGCTGGGCGTTGACGACGATGGTCGGGAAGTCGACGCGCGGAATCGCGGCCACCGGCAGCAGGCGATAGCTGAACAAGCCGAAAATGACGAAGGCAAGCATCAACAGCGTCGTCATCACCGGACGACGGATGCAGAGCTCAGGCAGGGTCATGAAGCGTCATCCGGCCTTGGCGTGTCCGCGGGAACGATGTGGACACGCGTGCCCTCGCCGAGGCGCAGCTGGCCGTCGGTCACGACTTTGTCGCCCGCTTTGAGACCCTTGCCGATGACGACTTTTCCATCGACGGTGCGCTCGACCGTGACGGGACGCGATTCGGCGGTGTTGTCGGGCTTGATGACGAAAACATAACTGCCTTGCTGCCCAACCTGGATCGCCGCCGGCGGCACGACCAGCGCGTCGGGATCGGTGCGCACGAGCACCGATACATTGACGTATTGCCCAGGCCAGAGGCGCTGATCGTCATTGGCAAAGCTCGCGCGCACATTGATCGTGCCGGATGTCGCGTCGATGGTGTTGTCGAAGAAGGCGATCTTGCCGTCGATCGGCGCGCCCTTGTCGCCTTGCGGCAGCACGCGCACCGTCACCGGCCCGGCCGCCATCGCAGCACGCAGCTCGGGCAGATCGACCTGCGGCAAGGCAAAGGAGACATAAATCGGCTGGATCTGATTGATCGTCGCCAGCGGGACGTCATTCGCCTTGAGGCTGTTGCCTTGCTTGATGGCGATGAGGCCGACCCGACCATCGATCGGCGCGGTGATGGTATAATAAGAGAGCAGAACCTTGGCGTTCTCCAGCGCCGCCTGATCCGCTTGCACCGACGCGGTCAACGCTTTGGCGTTCGCCGAATCGGTGTCGAATTGCTGGCGCGACACGAAATTCTTGTTCACGAGCGGCTGGTCGCGGTCGACATTGCGCTGCGCGTTGGCGAGCTGCGCCTGATCGCGCGCCAAGGTCGCCCCGGCCTGATCGACCAGCGCATGCGCCGCGCGGCTATCGAGCAGGAACATGACGTCGCCGGCTTTGACGAATTGTCCGTCCTTGACGAGGACCTTGTCGATCACCGCGTCGATCCGCGATTTGATCGAGACCGAGGCAACCGTCTGCGCCGTGCCGATGGTGTCGAACTGGACCGGCGTCGGCGTGATGGTCGCCTCCGCGACCCGCACGGGGACAGGGCCCTGCTGCTGCCGCGCGCCGCTCGTTTGAGAACGCGCCGGGTCCAGCCAACTGGATTGGTAGGCGGCGCCGACAAGGGCCAATACGACCACAAGGGCGACGGCCCAAATACCGCGCTTCATTTCTGTTCCCGCCGACGTCCCGCGACGTTTTTCCTCGCCGGGACGATCCTACACATACTGAACCTCCTAGGATAGGTCGAGCAGGCGCCCTTTATCCCCGGCGGGGACTGATTTTCCGGCCCTGACCTCCCGAATAGTTAACAGGCCCCCGCTTTTTGTAAATCGCGGCGGCTATGGGACTTGGTAACATTGGCGCGAAAGGCGACGCGCGTGGCGACCGAGGCAAGGGCGGCCGGTTTCAAGCATGCATTGCGGGTTTTGCGTATCCGCAACTATCGAATTTATACGATCGGGAATGCCATTTCGCTCGTCGGCGTGTGGATTCAGCGCATCGCCGTGGGCTGGCTCGCCTGGCGGCTGACCCATTCCGGTTTCTGGCTCGGGATGTGCGCGGCCGGCGACCTCGTGCCCTCGATCCTCATCAGCCCCTTCGCCGGCGCGCTGGCCGACCGCTTCGACCGCGTGCGCCTGGTACAGATCTCCTTGATTTTCGGCATGTTTCAGGCTTGGGCGCTGGCGCTCCTGACCTTCGCCGGGACGATCACGATCGGCTGGCTGTTCGGGCTCACGGTTGCGCTTGGCACCATCAATGCCTTCAATCAGCCCGCGCGGCTCGCGCTCATCCCAAACCTTGTCGATCGCGGCAATCTCGGCCCGGCGGTCGCGATCAACTCGCTGGTCTTCAACAATGCGCGGTTTATCGGTCCGGCGACCGCGGGTTTCGTCATCGCCGCCGGCAATGTCGGGCTCGCCTTCACGCTCAACGCCGTCACCTATATGTGCTTCATCTATACGCTCTGGCGGCTCGACGCCCCGGTCGAGCACACCGCGCCGGCGCAGCGCCATTTCTGGCGCGATCTCGTCGAGGGCTATGGCTACGCGCTGCGCGACCCGGCGATCGGACAGATTTTCATCCTCCTGATCGTCACGACCGTCGCCATTCGCGGCTTCGTCGAAATGTTTCCGGGTTTCGCCGACGCGGTTTTCTCGCGCGGTGCGCAAGGCCTCGCCTGGCTCACCGCAATGGTTGGGCTCGGTGCCTTGGTCGGCGGGGCGGCGATGCTGCGCCGCAACCGCCTGAGCGGATTGCCCTCGGTCGTCATCGGCTCCACCTTGTGGATGGCGCTCGCGATCATCGGCTTCACCGCCACGACAAGCTATGCCCTTGCGCTGGGCTGCGCGTTTCTCTCGGGCATGTCGATGACCTCGACCGGGATCGGGGCGCAAACTCTCATTCAGAGCTCGACCGCCCCGGCGATGCGCGGCCGCGTCATGGGCTTTTACGGCATGATCTTTCGCGCCGGCCCGTCGTTGAATTCGCTGCTGCTCGGCGCCGCCTCCGAACGCTTCGGGCTGCGGCTCCCGGTCTTTGCCGGCGCGTGTCTTTGCCTTTTGGCCTGGGCCTGGATTCGAGCGAGCCGCGGGACGATCGAGCGCGCGCTCGCGGCCATCGATCAGGCCGAGGCGGCCGCGGCCGATGCTCCGGATGCACCGGCGTGACAAGCCGAGGCGTGCTCTTCTGCTTTGGGCTCGGCTACAGCGCCACTTTCCTCGCGCGCGCGGTGTCGAAGAAGGGCTGGCGGGTCCTCGGCACGAGCCGCGATGCTGTTTCGGGCGAAGGGGAATTCCCGCTTTATCGCTTCGGGCGCGCGCATCCGCTTGCCGCGGCGGAAAAGCTTCTCGGCGCGGCGACGCATGTGCTGGTGTCGATTCCTCCCGACGAGGCCGGTTGTCCGGTTCATGACGCCTATGGCGCTGCGCTTGGCGGGCTGAAGGATCTCGCCTGGCTCGGCTATCTTTCGAGCACCAATGTCTATGGCGATCGCGGTGGCGATTGGGTCGATGAAGCTTCGCCAACCCGCCCCAGCGGCATACGCGGCCGGCGGCGTGTCGCCGCCGAAGCGGCGTGGCTCGACCTTCATCGCGCTGCCGGACTGCCGGTGCATATTTTCCGCCTCGCCGGCATCTATGGCCCGGGACGCAGCGCGCTCGATGCGCTGAAGGCCGGCACCGCGCGGCGGATCGTCAAGCCGGGTCAGGTGTTTTCGCGCATCGCGGTCGATGATCTGACCGCGGTCCTGCTGGCTTCCATGGCACGGCCGCGGCCGGGTGCGATTTACAATGTCTGCGATGACGAGCCCGCGCCGCCCGAGGCGCTGGTCGCCTATGCCGCATCGCTCCTCGGCGTGCCGCCCCCGCCGCTCGAAGATTTCGCCTCGGCCGCGTTGTCGCCGATGGCCCGCAGCTTTTACGGCGACAACAAGCGCGTCGCCAATCGCCTCATCCGCGACGAGCTCGGCGTCCGCTTGCGCTATCCCACCTACCGCGAAGGTCTTGCCGCGCTCAATCGAGCAAAGGCTTGACCGTGCGCACCAGCAGATCGAGATCGCTCGCCCGCGACAGGCGATGATCGCCGTCCTTGACGAGGAGAAGCTGCACGTCATCGCCTGGCAGATGGTCGGCGAGAGTGAGGCTCGTATGCCATGGCACGTCCGGATCGGCCATGCCATGCATGAGACGCACCGGGCAACGGATTTCGAGCGGTTTACGCATGACAAGATGGGCGCGAGCCTCTTCGATGAGCTTGCGGGTAATGAGATAGCCCGCTTCGCTATAGCGCGACGGCACGCGCACGGCGCCTTGGAGCATCAAGGTCTCGCGCTGCTCGAACGACATGCGCTGCCACATCAGGTCTTCGGTTGCGTCGGGCGCGGCGGCGATCCCGACCAGGCCGCGAATCCGTTCCGGCCGGGCGCGCGCCACCAGCAGCATCAGCCAACCGCCGATGCTCGAGCCCACGAGCACGAGCTCGCCCTTGGTGAGGCGATCGACGACAGCAAGCGCGTCGTCGAGGAAGCGTCCGATGGTGGCTTGCGCGAAATCGCCCGAGGACGCGCCATGTGCGAAATAGTCGAAGCGCAGGAAAGCGCGGCCGTTCTCGGCGCAAAAGGCGTCGAGCGCGCCCGCCTTGGCCCCGGTCATGTCCGAGTTAAATCCGGTGAGAAAGAGCACGCCGGGGCTTCGCCCCGCGCGGCGGCGGTAGGCGATTGTCGCTCCATCGTCGCGTGCTAAGATGGATGGCGCCTCATTCATCGCGATATCCTGTTCGCTCCCATGACCGACGCCGACACTATCACCGCGGCGAAGCCAGCCGATAGACGTAAACCCGCAGTGCTGCAGGTTCTGCCGCGTCTTGCCGCGGGCGGCGTCGAACGCGGCACCGTCGATGTCGCGGCCGCGCTCAAGGCGGCGGGCTGGAACGCCATCGTCGCCTCCGCCGGCGGTCCGATGGTGCGCGAGCTCGAGCGCCTGGGCGCCGTGCATGTGACGTTGCCGCTCGCATCGAAGAATCCCTTCGCCGTCCGCGCCAATATCGATCGGCTCGCGGCGGTCATCCGCCGCTTCGATGTCGACATCGTCCATGCGCGCAGCCGCGCCCCGGCCTGGAGCGCGCGCGCCGCCGCCAGGCGCACCGGCCGGCATTTCGTCACCACCTTTCACAATGCCTATGGGCGCGGCTCGATCTTCAAGCACCGCTACAACGCGGTCATGGCATCGGGCGAGCGCGTGATCGCGATCTCGGATTTCGTCGGCAAGCATGTCGCGGCGCATTACGCCGTACCGCCCGAGCGCTTGCGGGTCATCCCGCGCGGCATCGACATCAACCGCTTCGATCCCGACAAGGTGCGGCCGGAACGAATGATCGCGCTGACCAAGGCCTGGCGCCTGCCGGACGGCGCGCCGCTCGTGCTTCTGCCCGGCCGCCTCACGCGCTGGAAAGGCCAGCTCGTGCTGATCGAGGCAATCGCGCGGCTCAACCGGCCCGATCTCCACGTGGTCATCCTCGGCAGCGGCAATGCGCGCTATCGTCGCGAGCTCGAAGGCGCGGTAGAGCGCACCGGCGCGGCCGGGAGTTTTCGTTTCATCGAAGACAGCCCCGACATGGCGGTTGCCTACATGCTCGCCGATGTCGTGGTCTCCGCCTCGATCTTGCCCGAAGGCTTCGGCCGGGTGATCGTCGAGGCGCAGGCGATGGGCCGGCCGGTCATCGCCACGGCGCATGGCGGCGCGCTCGAGACCATCCGGCCCGGCGAAACGGGCTTGCTCGTGCCGCCGGGAGATGCCGCGGCGCTGGCCGAGGCCCTCGCGGCAACGCTCGACCTTGATCCCGCGACGCGGCTCGCGCTCGCGCGGCACGAGATCGCCCATGCGCGCGAGCATTTCTCGAGCGCTTTGATGACTCGGCGGACGCTCGACGTCTATGAGGAGCTGGTCCCGGTCGAGGCGACGGCACCCGTCGCCGCTTGAGCGCGCAGGGTGCGCGACCAGAACCATCATCCGGCAGTCGCGCCCGTGGGCGAGGCCGAGCGAATTCTCGTCATCAAGCTTGGTGCGCTTGGCGATTTCGTTCAGGCCATGGGTCCGGCCGCAGCCATCCGCGCGCATCACGCGCGCGCCGAGATTACGCTGCTGACGACTGCGCCGTTCGTCGAGCTCGCGCGCGCCGCGCCCTATTTCGATCATATCTGGGTCGACGAGCGTCCCGGGCTTTCCGACCCCGCCGCGCTGTGGCGATTGCGCAACCGCCTGCGCGAGGCGGATTTCGCGCGCGTCTATGATCTTCAGACCGCGCGGCGCACGAGCTGGTATTTCCATCTCATGGGGCCGGGCAAGCGGCCACCCTGGTCCGGTATCGCGCGCGGCGCCGCTCTGGCGCATCTCAATCCGGCGCGCGACCGCATGCACACGCTCGATCGCCAAGCCGAGCAGCTGCGCATGGCCGGCATCGCGACCGTGCCGCCGCCCGATCTCGCCTGGGCCAAGCGCGACATTGGTCGCTTTGGCTTGCCGCCGCGCTTCGTGCTGCTTGTGCCCGGGGGTGCGGCCCATCGCCCGGAAAAACGCTGGCCCAAGGCGAATTATGCGGCCCTTGCCCGGCGCCTCGCAGCGCGCGGCCTGCCGCCGGTCGTGCTCGGCGGCAAGGATGAGCGCGAGCTGGGCGCCGCGATCCGATCGGCCTGTCCCGAGGCCAAGGATCTCACCGGCGAGACCAGCCTTGGCGAGATCGTCGGGCTGGGCGCGGCGGCCGCGTGGGCCGTCGGCAACGATACCGGGCCGATGCATCTGATCGTCGCCGCCGGCAGCCCGGCGCTCGTGCTCTATGCGGCCGCGTCCGATCCGGCGCTGACGCAGCCGCGCGGCCCCCGCGTCACGGTGCTGCGCCGGGACGATCTCGCCGCGTTGCGGGTCGAGGAGGTTGAAGCCGCCCTGGGCTTGGGCTAAACCCGGCCCTCGTTTGACATTTTGTCACCGAGCGCGAGGTCCGAACCGACCACATGCCGCCGTCTGACGAGGCTCGTTCTTCGCCCGTTGCCGTCACCCTGCCCGATGGCTCGGTGCGGCGGTTTCCGGGCCCGGTGACGGGCGGCGAAATCGCGGCGGCGATCGGCCCCGGCCTTGCCAAGGCGGCGGTCGCGATCAAGGTCGATGGCGAGGCGCGGGACCTGTCGCGCCCGATCGAGCGCGACGCCCGCATCGCCATCCTCACCCGCGACTCCCCCGAAGCGCTCGAGATCCTTCGCCATGACGCGGCGCATGTCATGGCCGAGGCGGTCAAAGAGCTCTATCCCGAAACCCAGGTGACCTTCGGCCCGGCGACCGAGACCGGCTTCTATTATGATTTCGCGCGTGCAACGCCGTTCACGCCCGAGGATCTGGCGCGCATCGAGCTGCGCATGCACGAGATCGTCGATCGCAACGAAAGCGTGACGCGCGAGGAATGGGAGCGCGACCGCGCGGCCGAGTTCTTCGCCGCTGAGGGCGAGAAGTATAAGGCGGAATGGATCCACGAAATCCCCAAAGACGAGGCGATCAGCCTCTATCGCCAGGGCAAATTCGTCGATCTCTGCGCCGGACCGCACCTCCCCTCGACCGGCAAGCTCGGCCATGCCTTCAAGCTGATGAAAGTGGCCGGCGCCTATTGGCGCGGCGATGCGCGGAACGCGCAGCTTCAGCGCGTCTACGGCACCGCCTGGGCGAGCGAGAAGGAATTGAAGCAATATCTCTTCCAGCTCGAAGAGGCGGAAAAGCGCGATCACCGGCGTTTGGGCCGCGAGCTCGATCTCTTCCATCAGCAGGAAGAGGCGGCCGGCAGCGTGTTCTGGCACCCCAAGGGCTGGACGCTCTATCGCACGATCGAGAACTACATCCGCGGCCGGCTCAGTGCCGCAGGCTATGTCGAGGTGAGGACGCCGCAGCTCATCGACCGCTCGCTCTGGGAAGCCTCGGGACATTGGGAGAAGTTCCGCGAGCACATGTTCACGGTCGAGGACAAAGAGGGAGAGCGCATTCTCGCCGTGAAGCCCATGAATTGTCCCGGCCATGTGCAGATCTTTCGCCAGCACCTCCACTCCTATCGCGAGTTGCCGCTGCGCATGGCCGAGTTCGGCTCGTGCCATCGCAACGAGCCATCGGGCGCCCTGCACGGCATCATGCGGGTGCGCGCCTTCACCCAGGACGACGCCCATATTTTCTGCACCGAGGACCAGATCACCTCGGAGAGCGTCGCCTTCTGCGAGCTGCTCTTGAGCGTCTACCGCGATTTCGGATTCGAGCAGGTGACGGTCAAATTCTCCGACCGGCCGCCGGTGCGGGCGGGCGCGGATGCGGTCTGGGACAAGGCCGAGGCTGCGCTGCACCATGCGATCGATGCGGCGGGTCTGCCATATACGCTCAACCCAGGCGAAGGCGCGTTTTACGGGCCGAAGCTCGAATTCGTGCTGCGCGACGCGCTTGGCCGCGACTGGCAATGCGGCACGCTTCAAGTCGATTTCGTCCTGCCCGAGCGACTCGATGCGAGCTATATCGGCGAGGACGGTCAGCGCCATCGCCCGGTGATGCTGCACCGCGCCGTGCTTGGCTCGATGGAGCGCTTCATCGCCATTCTGATCGAGGAATATGCCGGCAAGTTCCCGCTTTGGCTGGCGCCCCTACAAGCGATGGTGGCGACCATCACCGATGAGGCCAATGCTTATGCGGAGGAGGTACGCGCCGCTTGCGCCGCCGCGGGCTTGAGGGTCGGCATCGATCTCTCCAACGAAAAGATTAATTACAAGGTGCGCGAGCATAGCCTCGCCAAGATTCCAGTGCTTTTGGTCGTCGGCCGCCGCGAAGCGCAGGAAAACACCGTCGCGCTGCGCCGTCTGGGCGGCAAGGATCAGGAAAATCTTGCACTTGGCGAGGCCGTCGCTAGATTGGCGGACGAGGCGAAACCGCCCGCGCGGCGGGCCGCTTTGTCGCAAATGGCTTAAGGAGGAACCGCATCCCCAGACCAACTCAAGCGCCGCCGCCGACCCGCAATGACGGGCCGCGCGTCAATGAAGAAATCCTCTCGCCGCGCGTGCGTCTCGTCGATGAGCGCGGCCAGATGATCGGTGTCGTCCCGCGCAGCGACGCCATCGCCCGTGCCCTCGAGGCGGGGCTCGACCTCGTCGAAGTCGCCGCCAATGCCGATCCGCCCGTCTGCAAGATCCTCGATTTCGGCAAGTACAAATACGAGGAGCAGAAGCGCAAGAACGAGGCGCGCAAGAAGCAGAAGGTCATCGAGGTCAAGGAGATCAAGCTCCGCCCCGGCATCGACGATCACGATTACGACGTGAAGATGCGGAGCATGAAGAGTTTCATCGACGAAGGCGACAAGGTGAAGGTCACGATGCGTTTTCGCGGCCGCGAATTGGCGCATCAGGAGCTCGGCATGGACGTGCTGATGCGCGTCAAGGGCGATCTCGACGAGATCGCCAAGGTCGAGCAATACCCGCGCATGGAAGGCCGCCAAATGACCATGGTGATGTCGCCGAAATAGCGG
>DATEKH010000001.1:0-21127 GCA_035277525.1 Allostellaceae bacterium | reverse complement strand
ATTTCCATCAGCTTTCATCATACGTAGCCTTAAGAAAAGCGCCTCATCCCGAGCGAAGTCGCCCTTCGTCAAGTTCAGGGGACGCACGGCCGATATCCAGCGATATGCGATCGCCCTACCCGTCTCTCAACCCCGCCCCAGCACCTGCATCAGCTCGGTCCATTCGCGCTTCGAGAGGCCGCTCGAGGCCTGATCGACCGGCTCGCCGGCGAGCATTTTCCGGACCACCGCCAAGCCGCTGGCCGAAAGCTGCGCGCCGCCAAGGCGATATTGCCGGAAGGCCTCGGCCGTCATCGGGACCCAGCGCTCCAAGGTCTCGATCATCGCCTCGGCATAGACGCGGATCTCGTACTGCGCATGCGCATCCGCGCGCAGGCTCAGGAAATTCAAAAGATTGTGCAGATCGGTTTTCCAATACCACTGCGTGTAAAAATTGAGCGACAGATTCATCCGCGCCAGCTCGCGCGCGAGCCCCGAGCGCTTGTCGTCGAGGGCCTTGCCGCCCGCATCCTCGTTCAGCATGAACGTATAATCGCGATAGGCGCGCGCGGCGTCTTCGCGCAGCAAATCGAGCACGCGCACCGCCTCTTGCGGCGGCAGCGCCGCGCCGCGGCCCTGGCGGTTGGCCTGGGACTGCACCGCCAGATGCTCCGGCGCCGGCAAATAGAACTCGTTGTCGAGGATCGAATAGCGCGCCGAGTATTCGTTGACGTTCGCCGTGCGGTGGCGGATCCACTGCCGCGCGACGAAGATCGGCAGCTTCACGTGGTATTTGATCTCGCACATCTCGAACGGCGTCGTATGCCGGTGCCGCATCAGATAGTTGATGAGGCCCTTGTCTTCGTTGACGCGCTTCGTGCCCTTGCCATAGGAGACGCGCGCCGCCTGCACCACCGCACCGTCATCGCCCATATAGTCGATGACGCGCACGAACCCATGATCGAGCACGGGGATGGGCTTGAGGAGAATCTCCTCGAGCGCGGGAACTGTCGCGCGCCGCGTTTGTGCCTGCTGCGCGCGCGCGGCTTCGATCTCGGCTTGCTCTTCGGGCTTTATCGGCATGATGAAGACACTTTAACCGTCGCCCGCGAAAGCCGAAAGCGCGACTCGGCAACGGCGTTGTCTCTTAACGGAAAATGCCTATATTGAACCCGTCGGGCAACCGACTATGGCGATACACGGCGCATGAAATAAGCGCAACGGACCCGGGGGCAGTACCCGGCGCCTCCACCAATTTCCCGCCGCGGCCGCGGCGGGCCTATGGGGGCGAACCAGGATCGACGTGCGTAGTAAAGATGTTTGCTGTCGCCCGGCATGATACCGCCGTTATCGGGTCAAAACTCAAGTGCGAACGACAACGTCGCACCAGAGGCACTCGCGGCCTAATCCCCTTGCGGGGATGACAGCCTAGAGCTACTCGCGGTCCGGGGGGCACCGGGCAACAGAAGCCCCCCACTTGAACGCAACCGGGGAGGCCGCGCGTCCGTGAAAGACCTTCTGCGATACGACAAGATGGTCGAGACCGCGCTGCGCGGCGTGGTGCGCGAGGCCTTGGCCCGCACCGCCGCGAGCGGCCTGCCCGGAACTCATCACTTCTACATCACCTTCCGCACGCGCTATCCCGGCGTCAAGATTTCGGACGCGCTGCTGCAGCAATATCCCGAAGAGATGACGATCGTGTTGGAGCATCAGTTCTGGGATCTCGACGTCGAGGAAAACCATTTCGCCGTCACGCTTTCCTTCCAGGGCCGCACCGAGCGCCTCTTCGTCCCCTTCGAGGCCGTCACCGCCTTCACCGATCCGTCGGTCAAGTTCGGGCTGCAGTTCCAGCCCGGCGAGGGCGTGGCGCCGCCGAGCGCGCCGCCGCCCAAGCCGGAGGCAAAGAAAAAAACCGAGAAGGCCGCCAAGACCGGCGAGGTCGTGGCGCTTGACAGCTTCCGCAAGAAATGAGCGCCCGCCGCGCGCCATGAGCGATTTCACATTTCGGGACATGTTCCCGCTCGGCGAGGATCAGGCGCCCTATCGCCGTCTGACCGCCGATCACGTCGGCACGGCCGCCTTCAACGGATCGAGTATTACGACGATCGAGCCTCAGGCGCTGACCTTGCTGGCGCAGCAGGCCTTCATCGATTGCGCGCATCTCTTGCGCCCGGGCCATTTGCAGCAGCTGCGCAACATCCTCGATGACCCCGAAGCCTCGGACAATGACCGGTTCGTTGCCTTCGATCTCCTGAAGAACGCCAATATCGCCGCGGGCAAGGTCCTGCCGATGTGCCAGGACACGGGCACGGCGATCGTGATGGGAAAGAAGGGCCAGCGCGTCTGGACCGGCGGCAATGACGCGGCGGCGCTGTCGGCCGGGATCCGTCGCACCTATACCGAGACCAATCTGCGCTACAGCCAACAGGCGGCGCTCTCGATGTTCCAGGAGGTCAATACCGGCGACAACCTCCCGGCGCAGATCGATCTCTTCGCCGATGAGGGCGATCAGTACAAATTCCTCTTCATCGCCAAGGGCGGCGGCTCGGCCAACAAGACCTTCCTCTTCCAGCAGACGCCGGCGGTCTTGAACCGCGCGTCGCTGCTGAAATTCCTCGACGAGAAAATCCGCACGCTCGGCACCGCCGCCTGCCCGCCCTATCATTTGGCGATCGTCATTGGCGGCACCTCGGCCGAGATGAATCTGAAGACGGTGAAGCTCGCCTCGACGCGCTATCTCGACACGCTGCCGAGCGCAGGCAACAAGCAGGGCCAGGCGTTCCGCGATCGCGATTTCGAGCAGGAAGTGCTGGGCTTGACCCGCGCCATGGGCATCGGCGCGCAATTCGGCGGCAAGTATTTCTGCCACGATGTGCGCGTCATCCGCCTGCCGCGTCACGGCGCGAGCGTGCCGGTGGGGATCGGCGTCTCCTGCGCCGCCGACCGCCAGATCCTCGGCAAGATCAACCAGAAAGGCGTATTCCTCGAAGAGCTCGAAACCAACCCCGCGCAGTACCTGCCGGAGATCGACGAGGGAAAGCTCGCCGGCGAGGTCGTGCGCATCGATTTGACCCACCCGATGAGCGAGATTCGCGCAAGCCTTTCGCGCCATCCGATCAAGACCCGGCTCGCCTTGACGGGGCCCTTGATCGTCGCGCGCGATATCGCCCATGCCAAGCTCAAGGAGCGTCTCGATCGCGGCGAAGGCCTGCCGCAATACGCGAAGGATCACGCGATCTATTACGCGGGCCCGGCCAAGACGCCTCAGGGCTTCGCTTCGGGCTCCTTCGGGCCCACCACCGCGGGCCGGATGGATTCCTACGTCGATCAATTCATGGCGGCGGGCGGCAGCTTCGTCACCCTCGCAAAGGGCAATCGCGGCGCCGAGGTGCGCGCGGCCTGCAAGACGCATGGCGGCTTCTATTTGGGCTCGATCGGGGGGCCCGCCGCGCGCCTCGCCCAAGACTGCATCAAGAAGGTCGAGGTGATCGAATATCCCGAGCTCGGGATGGAAGCCATCTGGCGCATCGAAGTCGTCGATTTCCCGGCCTTCATCGTCATCGACGACAAGGGCAACGACTTCTTCGCCAAGCTCTGAGCGCTTGCATTTGCGCGACCGCTCTCCTCCGATCGGCAAGCCGCGCCGTGCGACGGACGTGGATGCCGAGCGCGACCAGTTCATTTCCTTCGTGACGGACCAGTTGCGGCGCTGGGCGCCGGTGTCGGTGCGCCGCCTGTTCGGCGGACAGGGGATCTATCGCGGCGAGCGGATGTTCGCCTTCATCCGCCGCGACACGCTCTATTTGCGTACCGACGACATCAACCGGCCCGACTTCATGGCGGCGGGCATGGGACCGCTGCGCGTCGGCAAACCGGGAAAGGCCCGCATCGCGCTTTCCTATCACGAAGCACCGGCGGAAATCCTCGACGAGCCGGAGCAATTGGTGCAATGGGCCGAGCGCGCTTTCGCCGCTGCCTTGCGCCGCGACGAAGCCAAGGCGCGCCGCGCGCCGCGTGCGCGCCGGGCCGCCCGGAATAGAACACGCCGCCCGCCGTTGAAAAGGCGGAAGGACTGAGGCGTGGCGGAAACCGTCGATCTCGCGGCGCTTTCCCGCGGCGACAAGGCCGCGTGGGACCATTTCGTGAGGCGCTATGCCGGCCTCATCCTGTCGGCGGTGCGCGCTGCGGCGCGCGCAGGCACAGAGCTCGACGATCTCGTGCAGGAGGTCTTTGCCCGGCTGTGCAAGGATAATTTCCGCCTGCTCAAGACCTTCGACCCGACGCGCGCGGGGCTCTCCACCTGGCTCACCATCGTCGCCCGCAGCACGGCGCGCGATGTGCAGCGCCGCCGCCAGATCGGCGTGACGCCGATCGACTCCGTTCCGGAAATCGCGCTCGCGGTCACCGATGAGCCGCGCGAGAAGGTGCGTCTGCCCGAAGGGCTGCTCTCGCCGCGGCAAAAGCTCATCCTCGCCCTCCTCTATGAGCGCGACATGGAAGTGGCCGAGATCGCGTCCCATCTCGGCATCGATCCGCAAACCGTGCGCAGCACGCATCACAAGGCGATGCTGAAGCTGCGCAGCCATTTTGCGGTCGCCGAGAAACCGCCGAAAACCTAGGTTATTCAGGGGTTTGACGATGAGGGGATGGAGACGGGAAAGATTGCCTAAAATGGCACGAGGAGGCCGGTGATGGTGCAAATGGGGGCCGGGGAAGAAGAGCGAGATTTATGGCGGCGGTGGCGGGCGCTCGGCGAGGTTGCGTCCGAGCCTCTTGCCATGGATTTGGCGGCTTATGCCGAGCGGCATCTCGACGAGTCCGAGGCGGAGAGCGTCGAGAATTGGCTTGCGCTCGACCCTGCCGCATGGAGCGAGCTCGAAGCGGCGCGCGGCGCGGCGCGACTCGAGAACGCAGCTGCCAATCCGGCGCTGATCGCCAGGGCCTGCGCTCTTGTCGCCGATCTCGCCGCCTTGCCCGCCGACGGCTCGGTCGTGCGGTTGCACCCGCCGGCGCCGGCTTGGCGCAGCGCGCTCGCCTGGAGCAGCATCGCCGCGAGCCTCATCGCAACGAGTCTCGTCGGCTTCAGCATGGGCAGCGATGCCTATCGCAGCCTCTCGGGAACCCAGGTCACCGCCGAGGCGACCGCGGACCCGCTCGAAGCCTCCCCGACGCTCGATTTCTTCTTCGGCGAAGATTCGGGCACATGACCAGCATGGCGGAGATCGGTCGGCGCAGCGGTTGGCGCGGGCGCCTGGTGTGGCTCGCGCTCGCGCTCTCGCTTACTCTCAACGTGTTTTTCGTCGGCGGGCTATTCTGGGTCAAGACCTTCATGCACCCGCCGCCGCCGATGGAACGGATGCGCGCGCTCGGCGAGAGTCTCAACCTCACTCCCGAGCAGCAGCAGGCCTTTGATCAGTTCGTGCGCTCGATCCGCCAGCACGCCCGCGAGGTACGCGAGCAAACCCGCCCGCTGTTGACGCAAATCTGGACCGAGCTCGCCAAGCCCACGCCCGACGAGACGCAAGTGGCAAGACTCGGCGAACAGGTCAACGCCAATCGCGTCGCCTTTCAGCGCGAGCTGTCCGTGTCGATGCTGGCCTTCACCAAGACGCTGACGCCCGAGCAGCGGGCCCGCTTGGCGCAGATCGCCGGCACAGCGCACGACCAGCCGACCCGCCGCCTGTTCCAGATCGTCGCGCCCTAGGCCCTCGTCACATCGTCGTCACCGTTGCGCCTGGGCTGGCGCCGCCCCATCGCCTATCTTTAGGGATAGACGAGGAGGTGGCCCATGTCCGATGCCGCTGCGACCCGAACCGAACGCGACAGCATGGGGGCGATCGAGGTGCCGGCCGAGCGCTATTGGGGCGCGCAGACGCAACGCTCGCTCGAGAATTTCCGCATCGGCGGCGAGCGCATGCCCGACGCGCTGATCCGCGCGCTCGCGCTGCAGAAAAAGGCTGCTTGCCTCGCGAATGTGTCGCTGGGCACGCTCGAGGAAAAGCTCGGCAAAGCGATCATCGCGGCCGCCGATGAGGTGATTGCGGGCAAGCACCCGGCCGAGTTCCCGCTCGTCGTGTGGCAGACCGGATCGGGCACTCAGACCAATATGAACATGAACGAGGTTCTGGCCAACCGCGCCAACGAGATCCTCGGCGGCGAGCGCGGCGCCAAGAGCCCGGTCCATCCCAACGATCACGTCAATCTCGGCCAGTCCTCGAATGACAGCTTCCCAACCGCGATGCATATCGCGGCCGCGCTCGAGATCCGCGAGGCGCTTTTGCCCGCGCTGCAGCGCTTGCACCGCGCGCTCGCGGACAAAGCGCTCGAATTCGCCGAGATCGTCAAGATCGGCCGCACCCATTTGCAGGACGCGACGCCCCTGACGCTCGGCGCGGAGTTCGGCGCCTATGCCCGCCAGATCGAGCTCGGCATCGCCCGCATCGAGGCAACGCTGCCGCGGCTCCACGACCTTGCCCAGGGCGGCACCGCCGTCGGCACGGGTCTTAACGCCGCCAAGGGATTTGCCGAGCGCTTCGCCGCCGCCGCCCGCGAGCTCACCGGCATCGATTTCGCCTCCGCCCCCAACAAATACGAAGCGCTCGCGGCGCATGATGCGCTGGTCGAGCTGTCGGGCGCGCTCAATGTGCTGGCGGCGTCGCTGATGAAGATCGCCAACGACATCCGCCTCATGGGATCGGGGCCGCGCTGCGGGCTGGGCGAGCTGCACCTGCCCGAGAACGAGCCCGGCTCGTCGATCATGCCGGGCAAGGTCAACCCGACCCAGGCCGAGGCCGTAACCATGGTGGCGGCGCAGGTGATGGGCAACCACGTCACCATCACCGTCGCCGGCAGCCAGGGCAATTTCGAGCTCAACGTGTTCAAGCCGGTGATCGCTTACGATTTGCTGCAGTCGATCCGGCTGCTCGCGGGTGCGGCCTCTAGCTTTGCTGCGCATTGCGTCGAGGGCATTGAGGTGAACCGCGCCCGCATCGAGGACCTGCTTAACCGGTCCTTGATGCTCGTGACCGCGCTTGCGCCGCATATCGGCTACGACAAGGCGGCGGAGATCGCCAAGCACGCCCTGGCGCAAGGCCGGACGCTCAAAGAGGCGGCCGCGGCGCTCGGCTATGTGAAGCCCGAGGATTTCGACCGCTGGGTCGACCCCAAGGCGATGCTCGGGCCCGGCTGAGCCTCCCGATGCCGTCCGGATTGCGCAAGCGCTCGATCAAGATCGCCGGCCATGCGACGAGCTTCTCGCTCGAGGACGAGTTCTGGCGCGACCTCAGAGCGCTCGCGCGCCGCCGCGGCATCTCCGTCAACGCGCTCGTTGCCACGGTTGACGCCGCGCGGCACGGCAATCTATCAAGCGCCTTGCGCCTGTTCGTGCTGGAATGCTATCGCCAGGGCGAGTTGCCGCAAGCCGAGGGCGCACGATGAGGAGGCATGGTCATGGCCGAGATCATCAATCTCAATCGTTTCCGCAAGGCGCGCGAGCGCGACGGCAAGGCAAAGCTCGCCGAGTCGAATCGGCTGCGCTTCGGCCGCACCAAGGGCGAGAAGGCGAAGAGCCGCGTCGAGGCCGAGCGCGCCGAAAAATCGCTCGACGACAAGAAGCTCGATTGAGACCCGACTCGAGCGCATCTCTCGATGAAGTGGAATCGAAGAGGCCACGCAATCGAATGACCCTCTCCGCCCGCTCGGCGGGGGGAGAGGGTGCGAAGCCGGCGCAAGCTGGCTGAGCGGGTGAGGTGGGTGCCCGTTTCAATCACCACCTCACCCTCCCATCGCTGCGCGATGGGCCCCTCCCTCTCCCCCACTTCGCGGCAGCGAGGGTAGTTGCATCGCCTCGGAACCCGGTCGAGCGCTTTCAGGCTGCCTCGAGGGCGCGGCGATAAAGCGTCAGAGTCTCGGCATCGAAGCAGGCGAAGAGAATCCGCGCCAATCCCGGCTGGGCGGCGCTAAAGCGCCGCGTCTCGGCAACCGCGATCTGCGCCGCGCGCGGCCGCGGAAATCCATAGACGCCGGTGGAGATCGCGGGAAAGGCGATCGAGGCGATTCCGTGTTCGATCGCGAGCGCAAGGCTGCGCTGATAGCAGCGCGCAAGCAGCTCGTCCTCGCGATGGCCGCCGCCGCGCCACACCGGACCCACGGTGTGGATGACGTACCTGGCGGGAAGCTTGTACGCCCGCGTCAACCGCGCCTCGCCGGTGGGACAGCCGCCAAGCGCGCGGCATTCTTCAAGCAGCGCCGGCCCGGCGGCGCGATGGATCGCGCCATCGACGCCGCCGCCGCCCAAGAGACTCGAATTCGCCGCGTTGACGATCGCATCGACCGCGAGCGTCGTGATATCGACCTGGAGCGCGTCGATGGCCGCGGCCATCGGCCCCATCATTCCGCGGCTTCGCGCCCGCCGCGGCGCATGCCGAGCGCGCGCATATAGGTTTCGAGCAGCGCTTCCTGCTCGTCGAGATCGGCCTTGTCCATCTTCCGGATCTTGACGATCTGCCGCATGACTTTGACTTCGAAACCGTTGCCCTTGGCTTCGGCATAGACGTCGCGGATATCGTCGGCGAGCGCCTTCTTCTCTTCTTCGAGGCGCTCGATGCGTTCGATAAAGGATTTCAAACGCTCTCCGGCGACGACGCCCGTCTTCGCCATGAGACCCTCCGGTTTGCGATGGCGCGCCGACCCTATCGAAGAGCTATCGCGCGATCAATGCCCGGCACCGCAATCCCTGTGGATGAATCGGATTGCAAAGCGCGTCAGTGCTTGTGCGCCGCTCCCTCGACGGGCTTGGTCGGCTCCTTCTGATACTTCGCCTTCCACGTCTCATAGGGCATGCCATAGACGATCTCGCGCGCCGCCGGGTCGGGCAGCTTCATGCCGCGCTCTTCGGCCGCTTCGCGATACCAGCGCGACAGGCAGTTGCGGCAAAACCCCGCGAGATTCATCAGATCGAGATTCTGCACATCCGTGCGCTCGCGCAGATGCTGCACCAGCCGGCGGAAAGCGGCGGCCTCGAGTTCGGTGCGGGTCTTGTCGTCGAGCTTTGGTTCCATCGTTGATCTCCTAGCCATGGACGTGTCTTAAGAATGGGGTGCCGGCGGCGCAATTGCCACGTTGAGGTCGCGGCGCGCCAGAATCGGCCGCAACAGGCGGGCAAGGCGCTCGGCCCAGTCCCGCGCGCCGATCTCGTCGGCGATCAAATCCTGGCGCAGCTCGATCGCGACATGCGGCAGACCCGCTTCGCGCCCGTGATGGCGCTGTGTGTAACCCACGGGCTCGCGCGCCGAATAGGGCTCGTTATCGCCGACGACGAGGCCCGCCTCCGCGCGCAAGCCCGCGAGCAGCGGCAGCGCGATCCGCCCGTCCTCATCCCACAGCACGCCGACATGCCAGGGCCGCGCGCGGCCGCCCATGCGCGGCGTGAAGCTGTGGGCCGAAATCAAGGCGGGCGCGGCGCTCGCGCGGCGCAGCGCCGCAAGCCGCGCATCAATCGCCGCGTGGTAAGGCTCGAACAGCGCCTGGCGGCGCGCGAGCCGCGCCTCTTGCGGCAAGTCGATATTGCCGGGGATCGCCACGCCGTCGCTCGAAGCCGGGATCGAGCTCGGATCCTCGGGCGGGCGATTGCAATCGATGACGAGGCGCGAATAGCCGGCGAGCAGCGCCGGCGCCTCGAGCAGCGGCGCCAGATGCCGTGTCACCATCGCCGCGCCGATATCCCAGCCGATATGGCGCGCAATCACCTCGTCCGCGAGGCCGAGCTTCTTCAGTGCGCGCGGAATCGCCCGGCTCGCGTGATCGCAGGTCAAGAGAACGGGCGCGGCGCCGGCGGGATTGCAGATTTCGACCGGAGGCGGCTCGGCGGGATCGAGCAAAGCGGGGCTTACCATCGAGAGCGGAGAGGCTGTGATCGCACGCTCGTCCATCCTATCCTGATCCGCGATTTCGAGGTGACGAAAGATCGTGGATTTTCGCGAAAAGCCGTCGGATTTTCTGCGCCGCTTGTTCGATGCCGCGCTCGGCGCCGCCGACCCGGCGGCAACCTTGCCGGCGCATCTCCCGCCGCCGCCCGGCGGCCGGACCATTGTCGTCGGCGCCGGCAAGGCGGCGGCGAAGATGGCAAAGAGCGTCGAGGATCATTGGCCGGGGAAGCTATCGGGGCTCGTCGTCACGCGCTATGGCCACGCGCTGCCCTGCCGCCGGATCGAGGTGGTCGAGGCGGCGCATCCCGTTCCCGATGAAGCGGGCGTCGCCGGAGCGCAGCGCATTCTCGATCTGGTGCGCGGCTTGGGCAGCGACGATCTGGTGCTCGCGCTGTTATCGGGCGGCGCCTCGGCGCTGCTCACCCTGCCTGCGCCGGGCATCGCGCTCGCCGACAAGCAGGCGCTCACACGTCTCTTGCTACACTCGGGCGCGGCGATCGGCGAGATCAACGCGGTGAGGAAGCACCTCTCGGCGATCAAAGGCGGAAGGCTGGCCGCGGCCGCTTATCCGGCCCGCATCGCAAGCTTCGCGATCTCCGACGTCCCGGGCGATGATCCGGCGGTGATCGGCTCCGGGCCGACGGTCGCCGATCCCACGACCTTCGCCGATGCAAGAGCGATCCTCGCGAAATACGCGATCATGCCGCCGCCCGCCATAGCAGAGCGGTTCGCAGCCAGCAAAGATGAGACGCCGAAGCCAGGCGACCAGCGCCTCGCCAATGCCAGCTATGAGCTGATCGCGACGCCGCGCAAGGCTCTCGAAGCGGCGGCGAGCGCAGCGAGCGCGAGCGGCGTTGAGCCATTGATCCTGGGCGACGCCATCGAGGGCGAAGCGCGCGACGTGGCGTCGATCCAGGCGGGGCTCGCGCGCGGGGCCGCGAGCGGGACGCTCCTTCATCAAGGGACTCCCTTGCGCTTGCCGGCGGTGCTGCTCTCGGGCGGCGAGACCACCGTTACGGTGAGAGGAAAAGGCCGCGGCGGCCGCAATACGGAGTTCCTGCTTGCCTTGGCGCTGGCGCTCGAGGGCGCCGCAGGGATTCACGCACTCGCCGCCGACAGCGACGGGATCGACGGCACCGAGAGCAATGCCGGCGCGCGGATCGGGCCTGACACCATCGCCCGCGCCGCGGCAAACGCTCTCGACCTCGCCCGGCTTTTGGCCGAGAACGACGCCTGGAGCGCGTTCGACGCGCTGGGCGATCTCATCGTCACCGGGCCCACATTCACCAATGTGAATGATTTTCGTGCGATACTCGTGCTTCCGAGTTGAGAGGAAGAAATGCGACGTGAACGCAGCGCCAAGATCGTTGCCACCATTGGTCCCGCCAGCAATTCACCCGACAAAATCGAAGAGTTGTTCCGAGCCGGGGTCGATGTCTTTCGGCTGAATTTCAGCCACGGCAAGCAGGAAGATCATCGCGTGGTCTGCGAGGCGATTCGCGCGCTCGAGAAGAGCATCGGGCGGCCGATTGGCGTGATGGCCGATTTGCAAGGCCCGAAGCTGCGCGTCGGAACCTTCGCCGAGAAAAAGGTAAAGCTGGTCGCCGGGAAGACTTTCCGTCTCGATCTCGATGCTGCGCCGGGCAATGCCGAACGCGCATCGCTGCCGCATCCGGAAGTCTTCGCCGCGCTCGAGCCCGGCACCGACCTGCTGCTCGATGATGGCAATATCCGCCTGAAGGTCGAGGAATGCGGCGAGAATTTCGCCGTGACGCAAATCGTCAATGGCGGCGACCTCTCCGACCGCAAGGGCGTGAATGTGCCGAACGCCGTGCTGCCGCTCTCGCCCTTGACGGCCAAGGATCGCTCGGATCTCGCTTTCGCGCTCGATATGGGCGTCGATTGGATCGCCATGTCTTTCGTGCAGCGGCCGGAGGACGTGGCCGAGGGACGCAAGCTCATCGCCGGCCGCGCCTCGGTGCTGGTGAAGCTCGAAAAACCCGCGGCCATCACCCGGCTCGGCGAAATCGTGGAGCTTAGCGACGCGGTCATGGTCGCGCGCGGCGATCTCGGCGTTGAGATGCCGCCCGAAGACGTGCCGCCGGTGCAGCGCGAGATCGTTCATGTCTGCCGCTCGACCGGAAAGCCTGTGGTGGTCGCAACCCAGATGCTCGAATCAATGGTGCGCAATCCTGTCCCGACCCGCGCCGAGGCCTCCGATGTCGCCACCGCCGTCTATGAAGGCGCCGACGCCGTGATGCTCTCGGCCGAAACCGCCGCCGGCGCTTACCCGATCGAGGCGGTGACGATGATGGACCGGATCATCCGCCGCGTTCAGGCCGATCCGATCTATTTCCCGGGGCTGCACGCCGCCGCGCTCGCCGTCTCGGATCACAGCGCATCGGATGCGATCAGCGCGGCGGCAAGCCAGGTCGCGCATACGGTCGGCGCGGCGGCGATCCTGTCCTATACGACCTCGGGCGCGACCGCCTTGCGCATGGCGCGCGAGCGGCCCGACGTGCCGATCCTCGCTTTGACCTCCAATCTGCGCACCGCGCGCCGGCTCGCCATGGCCTGGGGTCTGCACTGCGTGCACACCCATGACGTCCGCAACTTCAACGAGATGGTCCTGCATGCAACGCGCGCGGCGCGCCGCGAGGGCTTTGCCGAAAAAGGTCAGCGCGTCGTCGTCACGGCAGGCGTTCCCTTCGGCACGCCGGGCGCGACCAATGTGCTGCGCATCGCCTGGATCGAGAATTAGCGCGCGGCGCGGCGCTCAGGCGCGAATGACGCCTTGGGCAGGCTTCAGGCCCGGCGCGTCGGGGAACACCTTGCTCGCAAGGCTCGCCGCGTCGATGCCGAGATGCTCGCGTAGCACGCCCTTGATCACGGCGCGTGAATCGGTGGCGACGCGCAGATCGCGATCGTCTTGCAATTGAGCGAGGCCCGGCCAGTCGCCGTAGAGCCGCCCGCCCTTCACCGCGCCGCCCATCACGAACATGACCGAGGCGGTGCCGTGATCCGTGCCATTGGTACCGTTGACCGCGACCGTGCGCCCGAACTCGGTGACGGCGATAACCGCCGTCTTGCTCCAAGCCGGACCCAAGGCCTGCGCCATCGCATCGAGCCCGGCGGCAAAACCGGCAAGATTGTCATAGAGCCGGCCCGCTCCGGTGCCCTGTGCCACATGCGTGTCCCAGCCATACATGTCGAGCGCGGCGATGCGCGGCCCGTCCGCGGCGCCGAGCAATTTGCCCGCGGCCTCGGCGAGCGGCGCGAAGGATTTGGGGCCGAAGCCGCCCGGCCCTTTGCCCATCTCGTCGCCCAGCACCGCGTCCGACATGGTTTGCGTCTTGAGCCCGAGCTGAAGCGCCGGGCCGAAGAGTGCGTCCTTCGCATAAAGCGGACCGAGCGCCGCGATGAAATCGGCGTTGGCGGGGTGGAATTTGGCCGGCTCCCAGCTTGCCACGGGCACCCGGCCGCGCAGCACCAAGGGCACCGCGCCGCCGACCGCGAGGCCCAAACGCTTTTCGTCCTTTTGCACGAGCGCCAGAGCGCGATTGAGCCAGCCATCGGTCTCACGCGTCTTCGCCGACAACCCACATTCCATCAAATCCTGCGCGTCGAAATGCGAGCGCGTGCGATAGCCATTGCCCGAAGCGGGCACGATCAGCAGCTCGCCCTTGCGGTAATAGGGCTCGAGGATTTTCAAGGCCGGATTGAGCGCGAAACCGTGATCGAGCGCGACGCAAGCGGCGGGATCGAGGGCGAGCGAGCCGCGCTTTTCGACATAATGGGGGTCGCTCAAGGGCGGCACCGCGGCGAGCCCGTCAAGCGCCCCGCGCAGCAGCACGAGGACGAAGCGCCGGTCGCCCGGCGCTGCAGCAAAGACCGCTCCAGGCAAGCCCGCAACGGCAAAGAGCCCGGCGGAAAGCGCAAGAAATTCGCGGCGTGTGGTCATCGCGTCACCGTCTTTGAAAATCGGGAGAAGCCAAAAACAGCGCCACGCCTTCGCGCCGCGACGCCGCGCGGCGGATTGCCTGCCCGGTTTCCTCGGGCAAGACCTCGCCGAATACGGCGTCGGTGAGGCCGGCTGGGTCCGGCGGATCGGGCATGCGCGCGGCATAGGCCTGGCACCAATCGATCCGATGCAGCACCGCTTCCGGACCGACCCATTCGCTCGCGACATCGGGCCATCCCGCAGGCGACGGCGCGAAGAAAGGCTGCTGGTCGAGGATATGCAGGCTGTTGACGAGCATCGGCGCCGGCGGCGTGAAACCGGTGACGCGGCAGGCCGACACCACCAGGTCGTCGGGCGTGCGGACCTTGGCGAAAGGCGTTCTCCACGCCGCTTCTTCCTCGACGACCGCCGCGGTCACGCGCTTCAGATCGCCGCCGGTGTCGCGGAACACCGCGGCAATGCGCCGCACGGACTCGGGCGGCGGACTATCGGCGATGAAATGCCGCACGAGCTTCGTCGCGACGTGCTGCGCCGTCGCCGGATGCGCCGCGAGATCGCGCAGCGCCGCCTCGCCTTCGGCAAGACCGTCATCGCGATAGGTCTTGCCGAGCAGGACCTGCGGACCGGGCTGGTGAATCGCCGGGTAGAAATGAAACTTGCCCGGCTCGGGCATGTTGAGCCGCTCGATCGACCAGCCGGTCAGAATGCGCGCCAGTGCCTCGACATCACCCTGGGTGTAGCCGCCATCGACGCCGAGCGTGTGCAGCTCCATCATTTCGCGGCCGAGATTTTCGTTGATGCCGCGATGCGAGCGTTCGCCCGCGCGCGACTGAGGCCCGATCGAGGCCACTTGATCGAGGTAGAACAGCATCGCGGGATGCTGCTCGGCCGCGAGCAGAAGATCGACGAAGCGGCCGGTGACGCGCGGCCGGATCGCCTCGCGCTCGAACGCGCCGGCAAAGCCGCGAATGACGGGCCGAATGCAGGAGACGGTGAAATGATTGCTCCAGAATCGCGTCAGCCGTTCCAACAGCGGCGCATCGGTGGTCGCGCCGAGCCTCACCCGCGCCTCGACTTCGGCGAGATAAAGCGCACGCAATTGCTGATTGATCTGGCGTCGGGCATCGGGATCTTGCAGGCGCTTGTCGCGCCGCGCCTCGAGCAGCTTTGCCACCATCGGTGCCGACGACGGCAGATCGCCCTGCGGCTGCGCCGGCGCCATTTCGAGCTGTTGCAGCACCCAGCCCCGCGGATCGCGGGCGATCGTTTGAAGCTCGCCGGCGCGCGGCGCGAAGCCAAACCGGGTCGCCGCGATGACAGCTTTGGTTAAATCGACGGCAACCATATCCGCTCTCCGAAATTATCGGCCTCGGACGGGGCCACGGTAGGTGATAGGCAACGACGCCCGCGCGCATCCCTCCGAACAAGCACAGGCCACGCGCTTTGTCGGCCTCGGAGAATTGTGCTAGACCGCGCGAGCAGCAACGCATCCGGCTCATGGACCTCTCCGTCGTCATTCCCGCGCGCAACGAAGCGCCCAATGTCGCGCCTTTGGTCGCGGAGATCCGCGCCGCGCTCGATGGGCGCGCCGATTACGAGATCGTCTATGTCGATGACGGCAGCAGCGATGGAACCGCCGACGCCGTCCGCGCCTTGATGGCGGAGCTTCCGCGCCTCAAGCTTTTGCGCCACGCCGCGAGTTGTGGGCAAAGCGCGGCGATCCGCACCGGCGTTCTCGGCGCGAGCGGCCTATGGATCGCGACGCTCGACGCCGACGGGCAGAACGATCCCGCCGATATTCCGCGGCTCTGGGCGGGGGCGCAGGCGATGCACGAAGAGCGCGTGCTGATCGCCGGCTTCCGCCAGAAACGCCGCGACACGCTGGTGAAGCGCCTCTCTTCCCGTGTCGCGAATTGGGTGCGCAGCCGCATGCTGAAAGACAACACGCCCGATACCGGCTGCGGGCTGAAACTGCTGCGGCGCGAGCTTTATCTCATGCTGCCGTTCTTCGATCATAATCATCGCTTTCTTCCGGCGCTGGTCTTGCGCCAGGGCGGAGCCGTGGTGTCGGAACCGGTCAATCACCGGCCGCGCCAGCGCGGCATCTCGAATTACGGCCTGTTCGACCGCCTCTGGGTCGGCATCGTCGATCTCTTCGGCATGATGTGGCTGATGCGGCGTGCCAAGAATCCGGTGCTCCTCGCCGAGGACGACGCCGAGAGCGCGGCGGCGCGGCGCAGCAAGGCGGGCGCGCGGGCGTGACGCTCTCGTGCCAACCCCGCCTCACGCCGCTCGCGCGGCTTCGTCTCGCGGGCCGAGTCTTCGTGCTGGCGCTTGTCGCCGCGGGTGCGGCCGCGCTCTGGTTCGAGCGCGGTGCGCTCGAGCCAGCGGCGATCACGGCTGCGATCGCGCATTATCCGGCGGCGCCGCTGATCTTTCTCGCGCTCCATGTGATCGCGAGCCTGCTCTTCGTGCCGCGCACCATGATGGGCCTCGTCGCCGGCCTGGTCTTCGGCCTGTGGTGGGGCGTGGTTTGGGCCGCGCTCGGCAGCGTGCTCGGCGCCGTGGCCGGATTTCTCGTCGCGCGCTACGTCAATGGCGGGGTGATCGAGCCTGAAACCCTGCCGCGGCTCGGCCCCATGCTGCAGCGCGCCGAGGCGGGCGGTTGGCGCGCCGTCACCGTGCTGCGCCTCATTCCGGTCATTCCGCACAGTCTCACCAATTACGCGCTCGGCCTGACGCAGCTGTCGCTCGGCGGCTATACCGTCGGATCGCTGCTCGGGCAATTGCCGATGACGATCGCTTATGTGAGCTTCGGCGCGGCCGGCGGCCGTATCGGCAGCGGCGGCGAGAATTGGCTCGCGCCGGTGCTGATTGGCATGGTCGCGCTCGGCGCTTCGATCCTGCTGCCGCGGCTCCACAAAAAGCACCTGACCACGCCGCAGAATTAAACGCGCGACGCCGCGCTAATTCTGGCGCGCCGCCGCACCGAGCGCCGGCGGCGCCGGCCCGCCGGTCGCCCAATCGAGCAACTCGACGGTGTGAACGACCGGCAGCCCGGTCGCGCCCGCGATCTGCGTCAGGCAGCCGATATTGCCCGCGGCGACGAGCTCGGGCGAAACGCTTTCGATATTCGCGACCTTGCGCGCGCGCAATGCCGAGGCCAATTCCGGCTGCAGCATGTTGTAGGTGCCGGCCGAGCCGCAGCAGAGATGTCCCTCAGGCACATCGAGCACGGTGAATCCCGCTTCGGCGAGGAGCGCCTTGGGTGCGGCGAGAATCCGCTGGCCATGCTGCAGCGAGCAGGCGGCGTGATAGGCGACGCGCCGTCCGCCGGGCGCGCGCACGGGCCCGAGCCCGATCTCCGCGACGAACTCGCTCAGATCGCGCGCGAGCGCCGAGACCGTCGCGGCCTTTTCCGCATAAGCGGGGTCGTCGCGAAACATGTAGCCATAATCTTTGACGGTGACGCCACAGCCCGAGACGTTGATGACGATGGCATCGAGCCCTTGGCCCTCGCTCTCGCGAATCCAGGCATCGATATTCGCCTTCATCATCGCGCGCGAATCGCGGCCCATGTGATGCGTGAGCGAACCGCAGCACGCCGCACCCGCCGCGATCACCACCTCGCAGCCGCGCCGCGTCAAAAGCCGCACCGTCGCCTCGTCGATCTGCGGCGCGATCACCTGCTGCGCGCAGACCGCCATCAGCGCGACGCGCTTCTTGCGCGCGCCTTCGGCCGGAAAGATTTGCGCGCGATAGAGGGACGAGCTGGGCGGCGCGCGCTCGGGCGCAAGCTCGAGCATCGCTTTGAGGCGTGCGGGCAGGAGCGCCTTTACGGGGCGCACCAAGCGGGCGCCCATCAAGGCGAGGCGAAAGAGCGCGGGACGCGGCAGCACCGCCGCGAGAAATCCGCGCAGCACGCGATCCGGCATCGGGCGGCGATAGCGCGCATCGATGCGATGACGCGCCTGATCGACCAGATGCATGTAATGAACGCCCGAGGGGCAGGTGGTCATGCAGGCAAGGCAGGAAAGACAGCGATCGATGTGACGCACCACGCGCGGTGTCGGCTCGCGGTCATGCTCGAGCATGTCCTTGATGAGATAGATGCGCCCGCGCGGACCGTCGAGTTCGTCGCTCAGGAGCGCGTAGGTCGGACAGGTCGCGTTGCAAAAGCCGCAATGGACGCAGGTGCGGAGAATCTTGTCCGCTTCTCTTGTATCGGAATCGGCGAGCTGCGCGAGGGTGAAGCCGGTCTGCATCGCGTGTCAAAGCCCCCGATACATGCGGCCGCGATTGAGGATGCGCTTCGGATCGAAGCTGTCTTTCAGGCGCTCGGTCAATCCCTCGACCGCGGCGGGCTGCGGCTGGAACACCGGCACGCTCGCCCGGAGCGCGTCGGGTGCGCGGATGAGAGTCGCATGGCCAGAGGTCAGCGCGCCCCGGATCGTGCCGGCACCGCCATCCTCGGTCTCCGCAACCGCCAGCCAGATCAGGCCGCCGCCCCAGTCGAGGGCATAGCGCGCATCGAGCTTCGTTCGGATCGCGGCAAGGAAGCCGGGCGCGGCATTCGGAGCGAGCGACACGCGCCAGACGATCCGGGCGCGATCCTGCGGCGCGGCGAGCAGGCGCACATCGCGCACCGATCGCCACAGGCTGCGCGACTCCTCATCGCTCAGCAGATCGGCCGCGCCGAAGCCCGCGAGCTCACGCCGCAGCGACGCGGCGCGTGCTTCGACCGACGGCACTGGGCCTTCGACTCGCAGCACGGTCGCAGGCTTGTCGCCGCCGGAGAAACCGTCGGGCAGATGCGCGGCGCCGCTGGGCTCATGCGCCGAGTTGAGGGTCTGGGTCATGGCGGCAAGCGCCGCCGCGTCATCGAGCCCGCGCAGCACGATTGTGCGTGTCGCCTCGGGCCGCGGCAGAACCTTCACCGTGACCTCGGTCATGGCGGCAAGCGTGCCGTATGAACCCGCCATGAGTTTGCAGAGATCATAGCCCGTGACGTTCTTGACGACGCGTCCGCCCGCTTTGAAGGCTTCGCCGCGTCCGCTGATCCCTTTGAGGCCGAGGAAATGGTCGCGCGCCGCGCCCTGGCGAATGCGCCGCGGCCCGGAAAGATTGCAGGCGAGCACCCCGCCGAGCGTCGGGGCGGCGTCTTCCGTGCCGAGCAGGGCGCGCCAATCGCCGGGCTCGAAGGCGAGCATCTGGTTGGCGCGATCGAGCGCTGCTTCAACCTCGGCGAGCGGCGTCGCGGCGCCCGCGGTCAGCACGAGCTCTTCGGGCTCGTAAAGCCGGATGCCGGAAAACGCGGCGAGCTCGAGCCGGTGCGGCGTTTGCAGCGGCCGGCCGAGCCCGCGCTTGCTGCCGCCGCCCACGAGCTCCAACGGCTCTTCGCGTTCAAGCGCGAGCTGGACCGTTGCCGCGAGCTCTTGCTCGTCTGTCGGTCGAAAGACGGTCATGGAGCGCTAGCACCCGCTTGTCATTCCAGCGAAAGCCGATGGCGATCGCATACCACTGGACTTCAACTGTGCGTCCCTCGACTGCTCGCGCCGTAACGGCGCTCGCGCTCGGGATGAGGTGGCCATCTTAATGCCATCAACCTTTTCCCTCACCCTGAGCGGAGCTAAGCGTAGTCGAAGGGCGCAGGATGCGCTTGCAGCTATCGCATAAAATGACCTCACACGAAAGCCGAGCGCCAGGGCCGGATTCCCGCTGTCGCGGGAATGGCGAAGGAAGCAATCCCGAGACATTCACAGCCGCTCGATCTCGGGATGCGGCAGCGTGCCGTGATGGACATGCAGATGGCCAAGCTCGGCGCAGCGATGCAACTCGGGAAATTGCTTGCCGGGATTGAGCAGCCCATCCGGATCGAAGGCGCATTTGACTCGGAGCTGTTGCTCGAGATCGGCTGCGTTGAACATCGTGCCCATGAGATCGCGCTTCTCGACGCCGATGCCATGCTCGCCGGAGAGGACGCCGCCGACCTCGACGCAATAGCGCAGGATGTCGGCGCCGCAAGCCTCGGCGGCCGCCAACTCGCCGGGCTTGTTCGCATCATAGAGGATGAGCGGGTGGAGATTGCCATCGCCGGCATGGAACACATTGGCGACGCGCAAGCCGTGGCTCGCCGCGAGCGCGCTCATGCGCGTCAGCACATCGGGCAGGCGGTGGCGCGGGATCGTCGGGTCGACGCAGTAGTAATCGGGCGAGATGCGGCCGACCGCCGGAAAGGCCGCCTTGCGCCCCGCCCAGAAAACCAGCCGCTCCGCCTCGCTTTGCGAGGCCCGGCACGAGACTGCGCCCTGCTCGCGTGCGATCGCGTCGACTCGTGCGATCAGGTGATCGACCTCGGCCGGCGGTCCGTCGAGCTCGACGATGAGCAGCGCCCCGACATCGAGCGGGTAGCCGGCATGGACGAAGGCCTCGACGGCGTGAATCGCCGGCTTGTCCATCATCTCCATGCCGCCGGGGATGATGCCCGCGGCGATGATCGCGGCAACGCAGGCGCCCGCGCTCTCATTCGAAGCGAAACCGATCAAAAGGGCGCGCGCGGTCTCGGGCTTTTTGAGGATGCGCACGGTGACCTCGGTGACGACGCCCAGCAAGCCTTCCGAGCCGATCATCAGCCCCAAGAGATCGTAGCCCTCGGCATCGAGATGCTTGCCGCCGAGCCGCAGCACCTCGCCGCTCATCATCACCATCTCGATGCCGATGACGTTGTTGGTGGTGAGGCCGTATTTGAGGCAGTGCACGCCGCCCGAATTCTCGGCGACATTGCCGCCGATCGTGCAGGCGATCTGGCTCGAAGGATCGGGGGCGTAGTAGAAGCCCTTGGCGGCGACCGCCTGCGAGATGCCGAGATTGGTGACGCCGGGCTGCACGACGGCGCAGCGATTGTCGTAGTCGATCTCGAGCACGCGGTTGAACTTCGCCATGCCGAGCACGATGCCGTCGGCCAAAGGCAGCGCCCCGCCCGAGAGCGAGGTTCCGGCGCCCCGCGGCACGATTTTGACGCCCGCCTCCTGGCAATAGCGCAAGACGGCCGCGACTTCCGCCGTCGACGACGGCAAGACCACGAGCAAAGGCAATTCACGATAGGCCGTCAGCGCGTCGGTCTCATAGACGCGGCGCTCGTCCTCGGGGAGGATGACGGCATCGGGGGCGACGATGGCGCTGAGCCGCGCGGCGATCTCGCCGCGGCGGGCCATGATCGCTTGGTCGGGCGACGGCATTTTCATGCGCGACCTCCACGCTT